>NZ_AUJJ01000010.1:0-213844 GCF_000424165.1 Butyrivibrio sp. AE3006
GCTGACTATGTTTTTTCCGGAAAAAGGATAAAACGTGGACTTTACAGGCACTACGATGGGACAATAACAAATGCAGATATAAATGGAGCTGCAAATATCTTAAGAAAAGTATTCCCAAAGGTAACCCAATGGGATAGGGGCATAGTGGACATGCCCTGTTCTTTGGGATGCGTTAAGCATCCCAAAGGTTCATGCCGCTCTGCGGCATAACAGAAACTTCTTCCGACGCAGAGTCGGTGGAGGTAGTTCATTCCCAATGAAAACAACATGATCAGGCTCTTTGAAATGCTTGATGATAAGTATGGCACGCCTGAGGAATACTTTGAAGCCATAGGCGTCAGTGCTGATATACAGAATAGAATAAAAGAAAAGCTTTGTATTTGATATGCTTAATTGGGGAGCAGTCTATGCATCGAAAAATACATCATGCTATGGAATAGGTTGTTATGGAAAAAGTTTTAAATGAATTTGTTGAACAGACTAAAGAGATTTTAGGGGATAATCTTGTAGGTATATACCTGCATGGCTCCTACGTTATGGGATGCTTTAATCTCCAAAAGAGTGACCTCGATCTTATCATTGTTGTTAATGAAAAATGGATGATGCTTCAAAGCGTGAAGTCATGGATATGGTAGTTTCTCTAAATGAAAAAGGACCTGCCAAAGGTATAGAAATGAGCGTAGTGACTAAAGCTGTATGTAAGCCATTTGTATATCCTACGCCCTTTGAACTTCATTTTTCTGTAATGCATCTTGGATGGTACAGAGACAATCCGGAAGATTATATTCAGAAAATGAATGGTACAGACGTAGACCTGGCCGCGCATTTCACCATCATTGGAAAAAGAGGAAAATGCTTATGCGGACAGCCCATTGCAGAAGTATTTGGAGAAGTTCCCCAAAAGGATTATGTGGATGCCATATGGGATGACATCGCTGAAGCCCCTGAGGATATTGGGACCAATACCATGTACATCACATTGAATCTGGCAAGGGTACTGGCGTATAAGAAAGAGCAGCTTGTTTTGTCCAAAAAGGAAGGCGGAGAATGGGCAATAAAGAACCTTCCTCAGGAATATAAGCAGCTGATAAGTGATGCTCTGCGTGAATACTTGGATGGCATGGATGTTACTTATGATTTGAGTCTTGCAAAAGAGTACGCTAAATACATGATTGGTCAGATTTCAAATTGAAGGTTGATCGATCACATCAGATTGTATTTGTTTATGGTGATACACTTTTTATCATTAAATACAAATTCCACAATCCAGGGCATGACTAATCTTATCTTTTCAAAATCCTCATGTCCAAATGAATTGTCGTAATAGTTGATGATCGTACTGAGGGCAGTTCCGTGGCTGCCCACCACGATATTCTTACCTTTATATTTCTCAAGCACGGTATCTAAAGCAGCAATATTTCTATCCTGTACTTCCCTAAGGCATTCCCCGTCTGAGAGTTTATAATCAAAATCACTCCATTGCCTTTTGGTAAATTCTGCAAAATCCTCAATCCAACAGCTATCAACCCTTCTTTCCCTGAAAGCATCTATCGTCTCGATGGAAAGGCCTTTTTTCTCTGCAAAATCAGCAACTGTATCTACTGCACGTTTAAAGGGGCTGGACAGTACAACATCTATATTTTTATCGGACAAAAATGTAGTAACAAGCTTCCTGTCTTCCATTCCTTTTGGTGTTAATTCTCTATTGTAGTCATCGTGATTATCATAGTTTGGCTCAGCGTGTCGTACAAAATATACTCTTGTCATTTTAAAATCTCCTTGCTTTTACCATGAATATCAGCTCTGTGAGGTCTTCTCTCTGACATTCCATGTATCCATCGATTATGAAACCGCTTTTTATAAGGCCGCCAAGATATTCTTCCATGGTGTGACCATACTCGATCCAATCGGAATCATCAAAATCCTTAGAGCACCAGGGCATCTTATGGACAGCCTTGTAGTATCCGCCATTTTCATCATCAATCCAGTCGCATACATAGTTAATTGGATTTGGAGCCATAATAATTAACTCGCCGCCTTCCTTTGTGACCCTGCTAACCTCATCAAAGACAACCTTAAGGTCCGGGATATACATTAGGGAGGGCGGATTTATCACAAGATCAAAAGTATCATCAGAGAAACAGGAAAGATCACACATATTTCCTTTAACTATCTCGATTGACAAGTTTTCTGCGTTTGCTATCTCTCGGTCTTTGTCCAGCATCTTATCGGAAATGTCGATGACCGTTACATTGGCCCCGGCACATGCAAGGAGCGGAGCCTGCAAACCGCCTGCACCTGCAAGGCAAAGAACATTCTTGCCTTTAATGTTCGCCAGCCACTCCTTAGGAACTTCTTTTTCCCAGAAATGAAGCACCAGATCACCACTCCTTGCAGCGTCCAATTCTTCTCTGGTTGCACTTGCTGTCCAGTCTGCGTTGTTTGTTACCAGATTATCTATGTTCTTCTCAATTTGTTCAAATATTGTTTCCATTTTCTATTTTATTCTCCATCAATAGGGGTAATAAAAAGGCTTTTGCATATCACTTAACCATATATTTTTCTTCATTAACTATCTCAAAAGGTTCTCTCTTGAAATTGAAGCACCTTACACAATTATCCGCAGCCAACATGTTTTCAAGTCTCTTTTTGGTCAATGGAAATGTCACCATATTCAATGCTTCGGACTTATTGACCCATTTAACATGCAAGCTTTCGTCACTTGTAGCCAGTTTTCCTCCGATGTATTTGCAGGAAAAGTCTATGTTTACCACATCTTTCTGGACGTTTTTACAAATTCCAATAAATCCTGTGATCTCAGCATCTATACCGGTTTCTTCTCTGATTTCCCTGATAAGTGCAGCTTGAAGTGTTTCACCGGGTTCAACCATTCCTCCTGGATATTCCCATCCTCTCTTGGGACTTTCCAATAAAAGGATTTCATCCTTATCATTTACAACAAGACCTGCAACTGAAACAAAATGCGTGTATTCCACTTTTCGTCACTCCCAACATTTTTAGGTTTTCAAACTCATGTAAGTCCCCTTTTTTTCAGCATGTTTACATTATACTTGATGGAAACTGCAGAAAAAAGGCGCAATCTACAAGAAAAACAAAAAACGTAAAACAGTAAATCATGATGATATAATATAGACAACTTTGCTGAAAGGAGAATCTGATGAAAAAAATATTAGGACGAATTCTTCTTGTTGTTCCTGCCATAGCACTGCAGGTATTTTGGTATGTACTTCTTTTTGGCGGACTGGATACCGTTGTAGGTGGGCATCTTGGCAATGTCATACAGATCCTGTTTACTGTTTTGGCAGTCATATTTGTGCTGGTTCTGATTTCGAGGCGGGATGAGAGTTCATATAAGATACTCTGGATTGTGGTCATACTGGGCTTCCCCATTCTTGGAGCCATATTATATGCCTTCCTTGGAAACAAGAGCACAGGGAGAAGCCTTAAGAGAAAAATGGAGAAGGCTCCAAATAAAGTGACGGTACAGGAATTTGTTGATGAAAAAGATTTATCGGATGAGCTGAAGAAAGAAGACCGGAGGCTTGGGCAGTCCGTTAAGAGAATCTATGAGACAACAGGTTTTCCGCTTTTGAAAAATGATACATCCAAGTATTATCCCTTCGGCGAGGATATGTTTGCTGATATGTGCGAGGATCTTAAAAAGGCAGAAAAATATATCTTTATTGAGTATTTCATCATACAGCGCGGAGTTTTCTGGGATACACTTACTGACATTCTTGCTGACAGAGCGGCAGCAGGAGTTGATGTCAGAGTCATGTATGACGACCTTGGAAGTATTGCGACCTATTCTTTAGTAGACATACGTGATTTACAGCAAAAGGGAATCAAGTGCATACCCTTCAATCCGCTTTTCTTTGTAACAACACAGCTAAATAACCGTGATCACAGAAAAATCATGGTAATTGATGGCAGGGTCGCATACAGCGGCGGCGTCAATCTGGCAGATGAGTATGTTAACGAGAAGGAATTGTTTGGAAAATGGAAGGATATCGGTTTTAGGATTACCGGTGCCGGGGTAAAGAGCTATACCTTCATGTTTGTGGAATTCTGGAATTCATTCTCAAAAGACCTGATAAATAAAGAGGAAATCGGATCTTTTGACGCTTCAGATTCTGTGAAAGACGATAATGGATTCATTCTTCCTTATTATGATTCGCCTATGAGAGAAGAGCATACAAGTAACGTCTTTTATACAGAGGTATTATCCCTGGCTACGGAATATGTTTGGTTCTACACGCCTTATCTGATGCTGGGCGATGCGCTTTTTGATGCATTCATTAGAGCTGCTGAAAGAGGCATCGACGTCAGGATCATTATGCCTGGCATTCCTGACAAGAAGGCGGTTTATCGCTTGTCCAGAAGTTATTACAGAGACCTGTTAAAGGCTGGGGTTAAGATATACGAATACACACCGGGCTTCGTCCATGCAAAGGCTATGATAGCTGATGGCAAGGTTGCAACCATCGGTACGGTAAATCTTGATTATCGCAGCCTGTTCCTGCATTTTGAGTGTAATTCATTGTTCTACAAAGCAGATATAATTGAATCGCTGAAAAAAGACTATGAGACAAGTCTTGAAAGCTGTACCCAGAGAACTCTTGAGAACATAAATAATGGAATTTTTTACAGATTTATCGATTGTTGTCTGCGTGTGCTTGCTCCATTGCTATGATTATTGCATAATTCTATTGGAGAATTTTGGAGAAAAGTTTTGAAGGAGGGCGTAACTATGAACATTGTAAGGAAGTACAATAGTATTAGCCTAATCATCAGGATCATTATTGGATTGGTGATCGGTGCTATTTTGAATGTAAAGAGACGGATTTTTGCAAAACCCGTCTCTTTTCTTTATGCATCATCTGAATAAATCTTCACCCGTTACAATGGATTGGATATTTCCATAATATGAATTTTCTTCCACATCATAAGTCGTTACCAATGTAGAATGAATGGCAAACTTTGTTTTTGTTGCCTGCTGTAAATCTGCAATTTTCCTTCGCATAGCTTTATCAAACGCCAGGTCAGGCACATAATCTGACTCAGAATACTTCATCTCACATACGTTGATGACTTGATCTTTTCTAATGATTAAAAGATCTATCTGAGACCCCAACAATCCTTTATCAGGATCTGCCTCACATTTCCATGAATTTACATTGGTCTGAACTCCTGAAATTCCTAATGCTTTTTTTATTTGGGAAACATGTTCAAGACAGACTCTTTCAAATGCGATTCCCGTCCATGCATTTATTTGCCCGGAGTTAGTTGCGTTCTTCCAAAAAATATCATCGTATGCATTATCTCTTAAAAATCTATTATAAAAAAGTGTATAACCATCAATAAGCTGATATAACGCATTTTTACTTTCTGCACCAAATGGCACATATTTTCTTATGAAACCACAATTTTCAAGTTCCTTTAGTTTTTTAGTAAGATCTCCGGAACTTGGAATCTTAGTCTTTTTACAAATTTCTTCCCTTGTAATTCCTTTATTGACGCTGCAAAGGGCCTCAATTATTTTAATATATTGATCTGGTTTATTAAAAAGGGCCTTGTAAAGGTTGTCATATTCGTCCTGTAATGAAGCTCCTTCTTTGAAAAAGAGCTCATCTATATTTTGCGAAAGGCTCTTTCCTTTACTAAGCAGGCTCCAATAATAAGGTACGCCACCAAGAATCATGTAACATTGAATAATCTGATGTCGGTTAAAAGATATCTTTTTCGTTTTTAAATACTCTTCGCATTCTGCCAAAGTAAATGGTTTTAGCTTTATTTGTCCAGTTAGTCTATTGTGTAAACCACCTTTTGAATTAACAATGTTGTCCATCATCCAATACGTTGCAGAAGCGCATACCACCAGAATAACATCCTTTTCTGGGCGGGCAGTTACCCATCCATTCCAGAAGTGCTCAAGTGCAGAGATTAATTCACTCCCTTTAGTATCCATCCAAGATAACTCGTCAATAAATATTACCTTCTTAGTATCTTTAGATTGCTTGATAAGTTCTTTTAGGCAATCAAATGCATCATACCATGAGTTTAATGTCCTATCAGTGGAAAATCCCGCATCTTTCAACGATTTTGAAAAAGCTTCCAACTGAGTCTTTTTCCTCGTATTTTTCTTTATTGAATTATTACTGAGACCAGTATGTTGAAAAGTAAACTTATAATCAAAACTCTCTCTTATAAGAAACGTCTTTCCAATCCTTCGTCTACCGAAAACTGCAACAAATTGCGCCTCATCTGCGGTTAACAGTTGTCGCAATTGTCTTTTCTCTTCGATTCGTCCTATCATTCAGCTTAAACCTCATTTTTTCCAAAACCTAAGATTATTAAGTGCATTTGGAAATAAATCATACATAAATTGTAAAAAAGCGTGTCTCGCCTGTCAAGTTTATTTTTTCCAAATGTCATAATAATAATACGATTTGGAAATTTTACTTTCTTCCGACTATATATTCTTGATACTATACAAGGCAGTTTCCCGAGTACGACTGCCTTTTGTATTTGTAATTACCTCCACTAGATTTGAAAGCTTTTTCATACAGATGACGAGCGATATAAGGATGTCACATATAATGTGTTATCCAGTAAATTTGCGGTTATTCCTAAAGACATTGATTTAGATAATCCTTCAGAGGAACTTATAAAAGGGTGTTTTGCAGCACCAATAGAGATAGATGAACCTAGTAAACTTGTAGAGTATCAGAAGCATAAATTTGATGATGAGTATCCAGATACCATCTGGTTACTTGTAACAGTAACAATGCGTTGCAATTATAAATGTGAGTATTGTTTTCAGGGTAAGCATGATAACGGAATCAATATGAGTGGTGACGTTGTACAACAGACCATCGCTTATATAAAAAACGAGGTAGACCGTAATCCGAATCTAAAGAAACTCTGTATCACTTATTTTGGTGGCGAACCGTTAATGAATATGCAAGCTGTAAGGCAGATAAGTAGCTTTGCGTTAGAGTATACCAAAGAAAAGGGTTTAGAATATGGTGCAGCAATAGATACTAATGCTTTTTTTATGACTAGAGAGATAAGTGAAGAAATTAAAACACTGGGTATAAATCAAGCACAGATAGCGGTAGATGGCTTTGAAAATTTTTATAGTAGTACAAGAAAAGTACCTAAAACAGCTTTTCAAAGGGTAATACAAAACATTGAACATAGTGCTATTAATGTGATTATTCGTATAAATGTAACTAAGAAGAATGTAGAGGAAGTAAAAGAGTTACTTAAATATCTTTATAATTTGCCTATTGTAAAAGAAAAGAGAGCCGTTGTATCGATTAAACGGGTTATGGTTTACTCAAATGACCCATGTGCAGGAGATGGTGGCTGCCGATTGACATATTTGGAACAAGGTAGAACATGTAAGTTGATAGAGGGTCATTTTAAGCAATACCTAACAGGCTATTTAAAGTATGTAGGATTGTCCCAATCTATAGCTGATACAAGCAATACTGGGCACCACTAATTATGAATGCTATGATGGTCTCATCACAGATATATCAATTGTTCAAATTAGATATAGAAAAATAAAATATTACAGAATGGTTGAGTTGATTATGACGCGGTTCACCTGCGTCAGGTCAACTCTTTTTTTGCAAGGAGGTAAATCATATATCCCGCATCGCGGATAAGTGAACCATTTCAATGCAAGCGATAGACGGGTCGCACGAGCCCGGGGGTCGCTGCACATCCGGGGGATGTGCGCTCAGCGACGACCGAAGTGGAACGTAGAAGCGGAGCGGAGACACGAATCCCGCACCGCGGATAAGTGAACCATTTCAATGCAAGCGATAGACGGGTTGCTGCTCGTCCGGGGGACGAGCGTTTAGCAACGACCGGAGCGAAGCGGAGACACGAATCCCGCACCGCGGGTGAGGGTCTCAGCTTCGCTCGAATAAAAAAGAACCGGTTCAATCGAACCGGTTCTCTTTTTATTCAAGCGATAGACGGGGCTCGAACCCGCGGTCTCCACCTTGGCAAGGTGGCGCTTTACCAACTAAGCTACTATCGCAAACGATTTATATAATTAACAACGCAAAACATATATTACACGAAGCATATATATATTGTCAACAGGAAATTTGATATTATTAGGGAGTGATTGTTTTTTGTAAAAAGGACTTACAGTATGGCCCAGAGACTTTCTGACTATCTGAAAAATGAATATGGAGAAAAGATATACAGGCTCTCCCTGTCCTCAGGTTGCACCTGTCCAAACAGAGATGGCAGCATTATCCTTCCTGACGGCACGCCTCTTACAGGAGGCTGTACCTTTTGCTCTGAAGGCGGATCAGGGGAGTTTGCAGCAGAGGTTGCATCTGTTGATGTTCAGATTGAGGAAGCCAAAAAGCGTATCAGAAGTAAGACAGATGCCAAAAGATTTATCGCATATTTTCAGTCCTATACCAACACATACGGGGACCTTAAAAGGCTAAAGGCTTTATATAAAGAGACCATAGAAAGAGATGACGTGGTGATCCTTGCAATAGGTACAAGGCCTGACTGCATCGGCGAAGATGTCCTTTCCATGCTTAAGGAGCTTAGAGAAATTAAGCCGGTATGGATAGAGCTTGGACTTCAGACGATTCATGAAGACAGCGCAAGACATTTTCACAGGGGCTATGATTTATCAGTATTTGAAGAAGCCTACAGGACTTTGAAGGCCATCGGAATAGAGGTCATTGTTCATGTGATTTTCGGCCTCCCAGGGGAATCAAAGGAGGATATGCTTGAAACTGTCCGCTATCTCTCTAACCTTTCTCCTGAGCTTGACGGGATAAAGCTTCAGAATCTCCAGATTCTTAAAGGAACTCAGATGTATGAGGAATATAAAAAAGAGCCCTTCCATATTTTATCTTTGGAAGAGCACGTGGAGCTTTTAGCAGAGAGCATAAATATGCTCCCCGAGAAAACCGTTATCCACAGAATGACAGGAGATGGGCCAAGAGCACTCCTTGTTGAACCGCTGTGGAGCCTTGATAAGAAAAATGTATTAAATACAATAAACAGGACTGTGAAATTCTAAACTCTAAAACATCAGTGAGATATAGCCCAGAAAGCCACCGCGCTGGCTGCTGCAACGTTTAATGAATCCACATCATGGGACATGGGAATCTTTACGCAAAAGTCGCAGGCATCAATTGTCTCCTGCATCAGACCATCACCCTCAGCGCCAAGGTAAATTGCCAGTTTCTCACTGGATCTGATCTTCGGATCATCGATAGAATAGGAATTATCCCTGAGTGCCATGGCAACTGTGGAAAAGCCAAGGGATTTAAGAAGTCCCACGGTATCGCCCTCAGGTAAAAAGGTCCAGGGCATAAGGAAAATATTGCCCATGCTTACCCGGATTGCACGTCTGTATAGCGGATCTGTGCACCCATGCGAAAAAAGTACTGCATCGATATTGAGTGCAGCGGCGCTTCGTATGATCGCTCCTGCATTTGTGGGATTTGTCACATTTTCAAGAACAGCAATTTTCTTTGCGTCATTGCAGATGCTCTCTACTGAAGGGAGCTCTTTTCTTTTCATGGCACAAAGGACACCTCTTGTCAGGTGGAAGCCTGTGATACCTGTCAGTACCTCATCAGATGCGGTGTAAACAGGAACTTCAAAGGAAAGAGCAGATATCTTATCCAAAAGTAAAGCTGCTTCACCATTATCCTGACGGAGCTGCTTATCTTCTATAAGAAGCGATATAGGCTCATAGCCCGCAGCCAGAGCTCTCTCAATAACCTTTGGGCTCTCTGCTATGAAAATACCGGGCTCAGGTTCATTTATGTGATACAGCTGAACTTCAGATTGTTCTTTATAAACATAAAGTTCAGGTGCTTCATAATTGTCTATGGTGATGAGTGTTTTCATAAAATATCTCCATGTAGGAATAGTACACGAAAAGTATAACATGAGTATGATACAATAGGTTTATAGGATTTTCTAAGGGGGTATTTTTATGGGTAATACATTCTATTTTGCTTTTGAGCCCGCTCTAATGACATGGCTTCAGGGGGTTCTGGGAGAGACAGGAGCAAAAATAGTATCGCAGTTTTCAGCACTTGGCGAAGAATATGCCCTTATACTTATACTTGGCTTTTTGTATTGGTGCTATGACAAAAAGTTTGGAATTTATATTGGAACAAACGTAGCGGTGGGCATTACCCTTAATCCGCTGATTAAAAATATCTTTTTAAGAATAAGACCTTATATGGCGCATCCTGAGATTAAGTGTTTCAGGCCCGTGGAGCCGGATGCAGATCTGTATGATGTGGTGGCCCAGGGGTACTCTTTTCCAAGTGGTCATTCCATGAATTCAGCTATTGCCTACGGTACTCTCGGAAGATATACAAAGAAGAGAGTTTTTGAAGTCCTCGCCTTTGTGCTGCCGCTGCTTGTTGGTATTTCAAGAGTCTCTGTTGGTGTGCACTATCCCACAGACGTGCTTACAGGCTGGTTATGCGGCGCGTTGGTTGTTTTCGCTGTTCCTTTTATAATGGACAAATTCGGCGAAGAGAACAGATGGAAGGTCAACCTGGTTTTCTTTCTTATAGCCAGTATTGGAATATTCTATTGTAAAACAGAGGATTATTTCTCCGGGCTTGGAATCATGGGCGGCTTCTTCCTTGGAATAGAGATTGAAAAAAGATTTGTGGATTTCAAAAGTACCACAAAGCCTGTTCATTGCATTGCCAGATTGCTTGGCGGTGGGGCACTTTATTTTGTACTTAACAAGCTTTTGAAAATGCCATTTTCCACAGAATTTTTGACATCAGGAACGACAGCGGCGTACCTCGTCAGATCAGCTCGTTATTTCATTGTGCTTACATTTTTGATTGGTATTTATCCGTATGTTTTTCGTTTTGGGGCAGGCAAAAATGAATAATACTTTTTCGAAAGTACTCGATGTTTTATTAAAAATAATGTTCGTGACAGGCTTCCTGATATTTTTTTGTGCGAATGTCTTTCATTATACAGCCAGGATGGATGGCGATGTCGCAGGAGAAGCGATACTTGCAAAAGAAATATCGGACAATAATTTGAGAACGCCGGATAGCTGGTTTATCAGCACGGAGGAGAGGGTAATATATCCGGCTAACCTTGGGGCGATAATATATCATTTTTCGGGGAATCTTAACGTTTCTATGGGGCTTGCATGTTCAGTGTGCGGGCTTCTCCTCATCATTTCAATGATTGCGTTATACAGGAAGGTTGGAATGAGTAGTATTGCTGCGTGGTGTGCTGCTGTTATTCCTTTTGTCCTAACGCTCAATGTCCATGACACATTAGAAATGTATATTTTATATGCCGGCTATTATTTTCCGGTTCTTTTCGCATTTTACATTTATGGAATCTTTCATGCTGATTTTATTGAGGGAAGAATCCCTGTGTTTAATCTGATTATTTCCGTGGTACTGTCCATTGTGCTGGGAATGCAGGGAATGCGCGGACTTCTGATGGTCTTTTTGCCATATACCTGTGTAGAGATTCTTAGAACGCTTATTATCCTGATCAAAAAGAAAAAGTGCCAGTTAAAGGAATTATTCCCGCTTTTTTGGTGCTGTTTCCTGGTAGTAATATCATACGTTTCAGGTAAATTCTTATCAGAGGGAGTATCCAGTACTTCAAGAAATTTAAGAAACGGCCCTGCCAAACTTGTGAATGAGGTTATTCCCTCTATATTTGATCTTTTTGATACAAATGGAAACCTGGTGTATCTGTTGGTTGTTGTGGCAGTTTGTCTGATAGCTGTTTGCTTTTCTGTTTATGTATTTATAAAAAAGATGCCACAGAAGTCTGCATTTTTCTGGGCAAGTCATTGGATGTCATTGTTTGCAATGGTTGCAGCCATGGCTTTTACAACCTTTGATGTTTCATCAAGGTATTCTGTATTCCTGTTTTTTGCGATAGGAATGTCAGTTGGAATTACGCTTGATAATATGGAATCCCAAATGGTACTGCGAAATATTTTTCTTGCGATAATAATTTCGTGTACTGTGTTTTCATCATCAAGCGTGTATATGAACCTGATAAAGAACGACAATTCTAAAGACTCTGTGTACGTTAAAATCGTGGACTGGATGGTAGAAAATAATGTTCATAGAGGATATTCCACTATGGATTATGCAGGGATTATAACCCTGGCAGGTAATGGGAAGACCGAAGTTTGTCAGATAGATATGACGAACCTTTGCGCTATAAAATGGCTAAGCAGTGCAGACTGGTATCCGCCAAATTCTGATGCCGGAGAGAGAGTTGCTATTATCACAACGGACAATACGGATGAGAGTTTCCTTAAATACATTGATGAGAATAATCTTTCTGGCATTATTGAAACCAGTACGGATATGCAGAAATTCCATTGCTATATTCTTCAGGAGAATCCTGTGAGGTTAGATTAATATGCTTGTATACACAAAGCTTTTTGGGGCCTTCTTTATATGTTTATGTATATTATTATGTCTGGTCTCATATTTGATAAAAAATGATATTTTGAGGAATACCTTTTCAAGACTTATTCTTCTGTCCGGCAGCGTTGCTTTCTTTTTGTATTCCGGAAAAAGCTTTATCTGGTTCTATCTGTACCTGATAATTATCACCTATATTGGCGGACTGTGTATATCCAAAACAAAGAGATCCTTCTGGATATTTACCCTGCTTTTATTTGCGCCGCTTTTGGCATATAAGCTTTTAAGCTGGAGTAGCAGCAATATTATTCAGCCGCTTGGCATTTCATTTATCACATTGCAGAGCTATACATATTTTTACGCTCTTTATAAAAATGAGATGGAGTGTGAGAAGGGCATAGTTCAGGTGGCTCTTTTTGTGTCATTTTTTCCATGCCTTTCCAGCGGGCCAATAATGGATGCTGGAGTTCTTTTGCCACAGTTTAAAAAAATCAGATCCTTTGATTATGAAAGAGTTACAGATGGTATAAGACTATACGGCTGGGGACTTCTGAAAAAGCTGGTGCTGGCGGATAATTTAGCGTTATATATAAGCGGCGTAAAAGAAAATGCTCAAAGTGCTGAGCATGCAGGAACAGCACTGCTTATCACGGCGCTGTTATATTCATTTCAGCTGTATTTTGATTTTTCAGGATATTCAGACATTGTAGTTGGATGCGGCAAAGTGATGGGCTTTGATCTGACCCGTAATTTTAACCATCCATATCTGTCAAAAACAGTGGCTGAATTTTGGAACAGGTGGCATATTTCACTTAGTGGATGGCTAAAGAAATACATATACATTCCTCTTGGCGGCAGTCGTGTAAATGTGGTAAGAATCTACGTTAATACCATGATCGTGTTTTTGGTGAGCGGCTTTTGGCATGGAAACGGTGTGACATTTCTGGTATGGGGAATACTGCACGGCCTGTTTGTCTGCATTGACAGGGCACTAAAGAAAAAAGGCTATAAAGGAAACGTCTTTATCACATACATGGCAGTATCCTTTGCCTGGATATTCTTTGCGGCTCCAAGCGTAAGCTCCGCAGTTAACACGATTATCTCCTTTGCAGGAATTCCAAATGAGATAAAGCTACTTGCTCTTGGCGAAATTGGCAGTCTTAGCAGTTTGCTTTTGATTCCGGAAAACTGCAATGTTTTACTGATACTTTCAGGCCTTTTTATTTTTGGAGTAATCAGCCACATCACATATAAAAAGGATGGAAATGAGATAGTAAAGAGTCTTAATCCTATCATCAGATGGTGTTGCTACTATGCACTGATCATGGCGATTTTGCTGTTCTCGTGCACGGAACAGGTTAATTTTATTTATAATCAGTTCTGAATATGTATAGAGCTTGAAATATGACAGAGAAAATAGTTTCCAAAGGAGGAGAGTTGGGATGAAAAAGCTTTTTCTAAAGCTTTGCTTATGTCTCATTCCGGTCTTTTTGTATCTGGGTCTTTCATACTATATAGATGTATTTAATGTATTTCATTACCGGAATATCAGAATTACAGAGGCTGCGAAGAATGATAATTACATAAAGACCAGGTATGTGATAGAGAATCCCACAAGGTTTAATGCCTTTATTTTGGGATCATCAAGAGTCGGGAATCTTCCACCTGACGGACTTTTGCAGGAATTGGATGACGTTTCCTTAAGCTGGTATAACATGACCTACCCTATGGGATGCCCGAGGGATAATTTAGAGACAGTTAAGACATTTTTGGCCTCCGGCGTGGATGTAAAAATGGTTATTGTGGGAATAGATGAAATATCCATGTACAATACCTATTCATCCAATTCAGGCGAAATGATTGAGAAACAATATCAGGAGTATGCGAAAAATCCTGCAAGATTCTTCTATGACTATTTATTAGTAAGACCGCAGATGTCCGTGTTTAAGGATGTCCTGACTCAGGATGATGAGGACAGGGACAATGTCAGATTGTTTTATGAATATGGCGTAGAAAAAAGGAATCTTTCAATTGAAGAACCCACAGAAGAAAGGAAGATGGAATCATCTCTTGGATGCGGTGCATTTAATGGGGATGAGGAGTTTGAAGGTATTTGTGCTTTAAGAGACTTGGCAAGCCTTTGCGAACAAAACGGTATTGAACTTAGAGTTTTTACCTCTCCAATTTTGCAGACGACTTATACAGAGGCAGTATCAAAAGGATACTTTGATTTTCTAAGAGCTGTTTCACGGGAAATAGAATTTTACAATTTTTCCGGGCTAAATAAATACACTACAGACATGAAGTATTATTTTGATGCTTCTCACTATAAGCCCTATATCGGAATGATTATTGAGGATAGTATTTTTAGTGACGAGAAAAAGGAGTACCATGAATTTGGCGGCTATATTACAAATGAAAATATAGATTCGCTGCTTATGTATTTGGAAGATCAGATGAAATGACAGATATAAAGCAAAGAGGATAATAGTGTTATGAATAATAAGCGAAATTATCGGAGCGACATTGTAACATCATATTTATTGACATTTATTCTTGTTGTTATTGCGTATCAGGGCTTTTATCGATTTGGATTTGAGTCTGACACCATGACTCATTATCTGAATCCTCTTATAAATATAGAATCAAAGCTCGCATATACAAGATATATTTCATACCTGGTGGAAATCGGCCTTTATAAATTGGGTTTTATTCTGCCGGAGCATTACAGATTATCATACATTTTCTTTTTGTTTTTCACAGCTACAACTGCCTTTATATATCAGCAGGCTATTATAGGCAGGATCAGAGAACAGAGAGTGGAGATGGATCTTGCTTGGGAATATCTTGGAAGATTTATTCTTTCGCTGCCCCTTATCAGTACTTTATACTCGGAATATTTCATGTTTCCTGAGTGCTTTGCCTTTAGCATAGGCGTTTTGTTTTCTGCAATAGCTGTCTATATGTATTCCAGAAAAAAATATTTTGGTGCCGTAGTTTTCCTTCTGATGGCTGTGTTTACTTATCAGGTAACGGTGATGCTAAGCGCTATTTACGCCCTTTTATTTGTTGTCATCGATGAGGGCTACGCCCTTACTGCCAGAATGTTCAAACGAGGTCTTTTTACATCGCTTTGCTGCATAATGGCAGGAATTATTAATCTTATAACATCAAGAGTGGTATACCGTTTACGTATAATTACAGACCTGCCCAAGACTCTTAGGCATGAATCATTATATGAAAGACTTGCTCATATTCTGTATATACTAAAAGCATTCTTCTTTAGCGGAAACGGACTTTTGCCGGTGCGGTTTGCTAATCTTCTGGTAATAATCATAGCAATAGCGCTGATGGTCATTTGCAACATTTATGAAAAGCCGGAGATATTGACTTTCTTATTTGCAGGATTCATTATGTTTTGCCTGGCTATTGTAATTCCGCTTATTCAGGCAGATACGCCAAGAGTTATCTTTGTGCTGTACGCAGCTCTTGGATGCTTTGTTTTCCTATCATTTGCTCAGCTTGATGGAAAAGCTGTCGCGGTAATGCAGGGAGTAATATTGTGTACTGTACTGTTACAGATTTTTTCCAATCAGCAGATAGCAGTTAATCATTACATCTCAAATGCTGAGGATATCGCATGTGCAAGAGCTGTACTTAGCGCAATAGATGAGTATGAAAAGACCACAGGTACAACTATACAGGAAATAGCAGCCTGCGAGGACAGTGTATCCCTCAACTATTTCGATGATGTTTATTACACGGTGGGTCAGATAAATGAGAGAGTAATGCACAATGTCCCCTACAGTCTTCTAGAGTATGTAAATAAGCTGGATACCGGAACCACAGACCTTAGATTCAGGAAAAGCAAAATGGACGGGATTGATGTCAGGGAGGCTTATTTTGCAGGAAAAGAGTGGGACAGCTTCAATGTGTACGAGCAGCTGATTATGGATGGAAATACGGCTTATTGGTGCATATATTGATATCTTCTGATGTTTTTTAGGAGAAAGCCTGCAATAGTGAACGAAAAATAATATCTTGACTTTTTTTAATGTCATGAATAAAATTATGGATAACTGAATAGAAAAGCTGTGACGAAGACAGTACATTGTTTTGAAAGCTTCAGAGAGCCTGCGGGTGGTGCGAGCAGGTGCGAGTATGAATTTTGGAAAATCACTTCTGAGCTGCGTAACCGAACTATCTAAATCAGTAAGTTACGACGGAATCTCCCCGTTATGGAGAATCATATAAAACCGTAAATTCGGGGAGTATGCGTAAACAGGTGGTATAGCGAGTTTGACCCTCGTCCTTTTTACAGGACGGGGGTTTTTTAGTTTTGAAAGGAGTTTCAGATGTATAAGAAGGTTGACACTGATATGAATTTTGTCGCCCGCGAGAAGAAGATTGAGCAGTTCTGGAAAGATCAGGACATCTTCCAGAAGAGCGTAGATACACGCAGCCAGGGCGAGATGTATATGTTCTATGATGGACCGCCGACTGCAAACGGTAAGCCCCACATCGGACACGTACTTACACGTGCGATCAAGGATATGATTCCGAGATACCGCACAATGAAGGGTTACACTGTTCCCCGTAAGGCAGGCTGGGATACTCACGGTCTTCCTGTAGAGCTTGAGGTTGAGAAGCTCCTTGGTCTTGACGGAAAAGAGCAGATTGAAGAATACGGTATGGAGCCTTTCATCAAGAAGTGTAAGGAATCCGTATGGAAATATAAGGGAATGTGGGAGGATTTCTCCGGCACAGTTGGTTTCTGGGCTGATATGGATCACCCCTACATCACCTATGATGATAACTTTATCGAGTCTGAGTGGTGGGCTCTTAACGAGATCTGGAAAAAGGGTCTTCTTTACAAGGGCTTCAAGGTAGTTCCTTACTGCCCTCGCTGTGGCACACCTCTTTCTTCACACGAGGTTGCTCAGGGCTATAAGACTCTTAAAGAGCGCACAGCTGTTGTTCGTTTCAAGGTTAAGGATGAGGATGCATACTTCCTTGCATGGACCACAACACCCTGGACACTTCCTTCAAATATCGGCCTCTGCGTGAACCCTGATGAGAAGTACATCAAGGTTAAGGCAGCAGATGGCTACACATATTATCTTGCAGAAGCTCTTGCAGATACAGTACTCGGCAGTTTAGCGAAGGAAGAGGGCGAGAAGGCTTACGAAGTTCTTGAGACTTATGTAGGTACAGACCTTGAATATAAAGAATATGAGCCTCTTTATCAGTGCGCTGCTGATGAGACAGAGAGACAGCACAAGAAGGCATTCTTCATCTATTGCGATAACTACGTAACAATGTCAGATGGTACAGGTATCGTACATATCGCTCCTGCATTCGGTGAAGATGACGCCCGTGTTGGTAGAAAATATGATGCTCCTCTTGTACAGATGGTTGACGGCGAAGGAAAGCTTAAGCCCGAGACACCTTTTGCAGGCTACAGATGTAAGCCCACTCAGAAGGAAATGGATGAGGGCGCTATCAGTGCAGATCCCGAGGTACTTAAGGACCTTGATAAGAGAAGCCTTCTTTTCTCAGCACCTAAGATGGAGCATGATTATCCTCACTGCTGGAGATGCGGTACACCTCTTTTGTACTATGCACGTTCTTCATGGTTCATCAAGGTTACAGCAGTTAAGGATGACCTTATCAGAAATAACCAGGAGATCAACTGGATTCCTGAGTCAATCGGTAAGGGACGTTTTGGTGACTGGCTTGAGAACATTCAGGACTGGGGTATCTCCCGTGACAGATATTGGGGAACACCTCTTAATATCTGGGAGTGCGATGACTGTGGACATCAGCTTTCAGTAGGATCAAGAAAAGAGCTTGCTGAGCTTTCAGGAGATCCTTCTGCTGAGACAACAGAGCTTCACAGACCTTATATCGATAAGTTTGAGATCACATGTCCTAAGTGTGGCAAGAAGATGCACAGAGTTAAGGAAGTTATCGACTGCTGGTTCGATTCAGGAGCAATGCCTTTCGCACAGCTTCACTATCCTTTTGAGAACAAGGAGCTCTTCGAGAAGCAGTTCCCTGCTCAGTTCATCTCTGAGGCTGTAGACCAGACAAGAGGATGGTTCTACTCACTTCACGCTGAGGCTACTCTTCTTTTCAACAAGCCTGCATTCAAGAATGTTATCGTTCTTGGTCTTGTACAGGATGAGAACGGACAGAAGATGAGTAAGTCCAAGGGTAATGCGGTTGATCCTTTCGAAGCACTTGAGAAGTACGGTGCAGATGCTATCAGATGGTATTTCTATACCAACTCTGCTCCCTGGCTTCCTTCAAGATTTGCAGGTAAGACAGTTCAGGAAGGACAGAGAAAGTTCCTTGGAACACTTTGGAACACCTACGCATTCTTTGTACTTTATGCAAATATCGACGGCTTTGATGCTTCAAAATACAGTCTTGAGAAGGATAAGCTTACAGTTATGGATAAGTGGATCCTCTCCAAGATGAACACCATGATCGGTGAAGTTGATAAGAACCTTGAGAATTACAGAATACCTGAAGCTGGTAAGGCTCTTGATGCATTTGTAGATGACCTTTCCAACTGGTATGTAAGAAGATGCCGTGAGCGTTTCTGGGCTAAGGGAATGGAGCAGGATAAGATCTCTGCATACATGACTCTTTACACAGCTCTTGTAAACGTATGTAAGGCAGCAGCTCCAATGGTTCCCTTCATGACAGAGGAGATCTATCAGAACCTTGTAAGAACAGGTGATAGCACAGCTCCTGAATCAATCCATCTCTGCGATTTCCCTGCAGTAGATGAGAGCTTCATCGACAAGGATCTTGAGGAGAACATGGATGAGGTTCTTCAGATCGTAGTTCTTGGACGTGCTTGCCGTAATGCAGCTGCTATCAAGAACCGTCAGCCTATCGGACAGATGTATGTTAAGGCTGAGAAGTCTGTATCAGAGTTCTATCAGGAGATCATCGAGGATGAGCTGAATGTTAAGAAGGTAGTCTTTGCTGATGATGTAAGAGACTTCACAACCTATACCTTCAAGCCTCAGCTTAAGACAGTAGGACCTAAGTATGGTAAGGTTCTTGGCGGAATCAAAGAGCACCTTAGCTCACTTGATGGAAACAACGCTATGGATGAGCTTAAGGCTAACGGAGCACTTAAGTTCGAGGTAAACGGCACAGCTGTTGAGCTTACTGAGGAAGACCTTCTTATCGACATGGCTCAGAAGGAAGGCTTTGAGAGCACAGAGGATCATGGAATCACTGTTGTTCTTGATACAAACCTTTCAGAGGAGCTTCTCAACGAAGGCTTCATGTATGAGGTTATCAGTAAGGTTCAGACCATGCGTAAGGATTCCGGCTTCGAGGTTATGGATCACATCAAGCTGTCTGTAAATGGCAATGAGAAGATTGCTTCAATTGTTAAGGACAATGCTGATTCAATCTCAACCAAGGTTCTTGCTACAGAGATCGTATATGACAGCAATGTGGCAAATTCCAAGGAATGGGATATCAACGGCGAGACAGTAACAATCGGTGTTGAAAGAGTATAAATCATAATGCTTGACGAAGTTTTCAGTGTCTATTAGAGTAGTTTTGACACAGAAAACGAGAACAGAGCTTTATTCATAAGCGCCTTTCTCTTTTTGAGGAAGGCGCTTATTTTATATTGTGCTATGAAGTAAAATATAGATAGGCATAGGATGAAAATCCAAATCGGCTCTGTTGAACGGGAGTTATATATGAATGAATCCAAGGTAATGTCAGGATACTCGATTATTTCATTATTATTTTTGATAATAGTCGCATCCTTTCATGATATTAAATATGTGGCCGCAGCCTTTGCGGTATTAATATATGCAGTCTGCTATATAAGAAATTCTATGAAGGCTTATGATAAGAGGCTTTTAATTCCGGGAGTCGTCATAGTTGCACTTGCGGGAATACATTTTGTGAGTCTTTGGTCTAATCTTGTATTTCTTCAGAAAATTTCAGCAAAAATCCATATCACAGCCGGAGTATTAACTTCCATTGTGGCAGTAATATGCGGAGTTCTCGCCATAAATGGGGTAGTGCTTTTGCTTCATATGATACGGGACAGCTTTAAGGGCGGATTGGAAAAAATAAAAGAATCCGCCAAAGAGCTAAAGAAAAGGGACAACCGCAGGATCATTTTGATGTGCATGGTTTTCGCTATCAGTATGATCACGGTGATAGCTATCAAGAAGAATTATCACGTTGATGAGATGCTAAGCTATGGCCTTTCCAATCATACAGAGGGATTTATGATGACCCTTGATGAGGGCGTAAAATATGTTCCTTCAGATACTCAGTTTATAAAATATCTCGGAGTAAGCACTGACCATAGATTTGATTATGAGAATGTATTTATAAATCAGGAAAATGATGTTCATCCGCCTCTTTATTACAGCATTCTTCATACGATAAGCTCGCTGTTTCCGGAGAGCTTTAGCAGATGGTATGCAGGCATTATAAATATTGTTTTTGGACTGCTATCCCTTATTATGCTGGATAGTCTTTTGAGAAAATTTCTCGATGACAAAAGGGTTATGGCGGTAATACTATGTGCCTTTGTAATTTCAGCAGGAATCCTTAATGCCATTGCGTACTTCAGAATGTATATTGTGGCGATGTTTATATGTCTTCTTCTTTTAAACGAGATCGTGGATGGAGACAGAAGTAAGAGTAACGATTACCATTTTTATGGGAAACTTTCTCTTACACTGCTTTGCGGAGCGCTTACCCATTATTATGTAACAATATATGCAGCGCTTCTTTTCACCACCTTTGGAATAATATTGCTGATAAAAAGAAGATTCACAGATGTTCTTGGAATTATTTTATCCGCTTCCGCAGCGGCATTATCTGCAATAGCCATTTTCCCCGCAATGCTTACCCACATGTTTGGTGGCTATAGAGGAAAAGAAGCCTTGGAGAGTATCGCATCCTCCGGAGAAGGAATGCTTTCAAATTTTAAGCGGCTTCTTACAGTAATAAACGGAGACTTCCTTGGTAGTCTTGGCGTTGTAGTTCTTGTTTTGGGACTTTTGGCAGGAGTTATTTTTATCATCAGAAGCAGAGAGGGAAAAGAGCAGAGTTTAGAGACTACAAGCGGAGCAGCTCTTTCAGGATATGTTTTGCTGATTGTTCCAACAGTACTCTACTTTTTTGCCATACTTAAAATAGCCCAGGAAAGTAAGCCAAGCCCCAGATATTTCTATCCAATATACGGTATAAGCTTTGCTGTTTTATTTTTACTGATATATAAGACTGCAGGTGTTTTGGGTGGCAAGTTGAAATTGCAGATTTTTGCAGCCTCTGCCATAATTATTTCTATAAGCGGAATAGTGACTTCGAACTGGTCATGTTTATATTTTAATACAACGGAGCTTATAGAGTTTTCAAAAGATAATAGTGATCTTGACTGCCTTGTGGTCTATGACACTAAATGGAAAATCCCTCCGGCCTACGAGGAGATTAAGAATTTTAAAAGTGTTACATTTGTCAGAAACGATCACTTGGATACAGTTAAGGATATAGAGATCAGCACAGAAGACAGGCTTGCGCTGATAGTAGTTGGTAAGCCTGATGATAGTTATATTCAGACGGTGATTGATGCGCTTAAGGTGATAAACAGTCAGACCTTGATTGGAACAGCAAGTAATGAAGTAAAACATTCGCTGTATTACCTTGAGAATTAGAAACTGCAATATTTGGGAGGATGTGGATGAGAAAAATACTTATTACAAATGATGATGGAATAGATTCTGAGGGTATCATAAGGCTTGCTAAGGCTGCTCTTGAGTTTGGCGAAGTATGGGTGATTGCCCCTGATTCCCAGAGGAGCGCCGCTTCCCACAGTATTACCTTAAGGCACGGCATTGATATCTATCCCCATGATTTCCCTGTTGAAGGTGTAAAAGCATTTTCCTGCAGCGGAACTCCCGGAGACTGCGTCAGAGCAGGAAGCCTTAGTGTAATGGATGAAAGACCTGATGTAGTCCTTTCAGGTATAAATTTTGGTTACAATGTGGCATCTGATATCCAGTATTCTGCCACCGCAGGAGCTGCATTTGAGGCTGCTTTCCAGGGCTATCATGCAATTGCATTATCAGAAGGCTTTAATGGGTCTCACGAGGTCACAGATCACTATTTAAGGGACATGCTTATGGATGCCCTTGAGGTGGATCTCGACTATGGAGAAATCCTGAATATCAACTTCCCTGATTGTCCAATATCTGAATGTAAGGGCGTAGCTAAGGGGGTTAAGGTATCTCGCAGAGCTTTTTATATAGACAGATACAAGGTCATAGAGGAACTTGAAAATGGCGGCAAAAGATATATGGTAGATGGAATCTATCACGCTCATCCGGAGGAAGGAACAGACTACGGCGCAGTCCTTGATAACATGATCGCCTTTGGAAAAGTAAATAATATCGGAACATAAATAAATTAAAAAGCCATACCTCAGTTCAGATTTGGAACTAAGAGGTATGGCTTTAATTATTCTATATAGCTGTATTTAGCCTTTGGTAATTAAAGGAGATTCTCATCCTTAACGATCTTTACAACGCGGCTTGTACCGAGTCTGTCAGCACCAAGCTCCATGAATTTCTCAGCATCAGCGATGCTTCCGATTCCGCCTGCAGCCTTCATCTTTACGTCAGGACCGATGTGCTTTGCGAAAAGCTCGATATCAGCAAAGGTAGCACCTGCTGTTGAGAAGCCTGTGGAAGTCTTGATGTAGTCAGCCTTAGCTTCTGTAACAAGCTCGCACATCTTGATCTTCTCTTCATCTGTAAGAAGGCAGGTCTCGATGATAACCTTAAGAATGTTGTTTCCGCAAGCAGCCTTGATCTCTTTGATTTCATTGAGAACATAGTCATAGTTCTTAGCTCTGAGCTCACCGATATTGATTACCATATCGATCTCATCAGCACCGTTAGCAAGGGCATCCTTTGTCTCGAATACCTTTGTAGCTGTAGTCATGTTTCCGTTAGGGAAACCGATAACTGTGCAAAGCTGTACCTTATCGCCAACGTACTCCTTAGCACGAGCGATGTAGCAGGGAGGAATGCAGATAGATGCTGTGTTGTATTTAATAGCATCATCAGCGATCTCTTTGATCTGATCCCATGTAGCTTCCTGCTTTAAAAGTGTGTGGTCGCAGTGATTCAAAATTGTCTTAATATCCATTTTTTATTCCTTTCAATAATTGATTATATATGTGTACCGTTAATGGAAAATGTTGTTTTTATATAGCCCACTTTTTAAGGAGCTTATCCTTTACATCATCGGAAGTAAATGCCATATCTACGGAATCCTCATAGATTCTGCGGACAATATCTTCATTTAATCCAAATGCTTTATCAAGCTTTTCATACTCTTCAGTACATGTAATATTGCTAACTGTTCTGTTATCTGTATTTAATGATACAGGAATGCCGCACTCCATGAACTTAAGAATAGGGCAGTCCTCGATATGAGGATAAGCCTTTGTCTGTATATTGCTTGTAGGGCAGATCTCAGTTCCGACTTTGTTACTTCCGCAGAACTTCATGAGGTCAGGATCCTTAATCATTGCTATTCCGTGACCGATACGTTTTGCACCGAGGTCGATGGCGCCTGTGATATTTGATACAATACCTGTTTCGCCGCCATGTATTGTGTAAGGAAGTTCAATTTCCTTGGCATATTTGAAGAGGTCAGCGTACATGGAGATAGGATAGGCAGCTTCATCACCTGCTATATCGCAGGCTACAACACCGCTTCCAAGCATCTCTCTTCCGATCTTAACGACGCTCCTGTTAACCTCTTCATCAAGGCCTCTCATGGTGCAGAGGATGATGCCTGTCTCTATATCAAAGTCATTTCTTGCACGGCTAAGACCCTTTTCTACAGACTCGATAATGTCTCTAAAGGACATGCCCTTTGAAGTAGAAAAAGCTGGAGCAAAGCGCACCTCCAGGTACTTTACGTTTTCTGTGGCAGCATTTTTTGCAAGAGCATAGGATGACTCTTCTATACCCTCAGCATCCTGAAGACAGTGATTTGGAAGATCGAATCTCTTAAGGTATTCTGCAAGACTCTCACAGGAATCAGGAACCTGCATAAGATCTGCAAGTTCGTCCATCTCATAGCTTTCACCCCGCTCTGCAAGGAGCTTCTGCGATGTTAAAAGATCAAGAGAACCATCCAGATGACAATGTAATTCAATTTTTGGTACTGATTTAAAGTCCATTTTTACCTCTCTGTATTTCAGTATTAATAGTTTTCAAGAAAACTCATATTCCTGGGACCAAAGCCAAGAGGAAGAAGTTCAGAAAGCTTGTGAACCTCAGTCTCTTCAGGGTTATCTGTACCAAGAACCACATCGAAGGTCGTAGCATCAACAAATTCGTTTATTACCTGTCTGCAAACTCCGCAGGGAGCACAGATAGGAAGATGCTCTGCATTGTCAGGACCTCCCACGATGGCAATAGCTTTGAATTTTCTTTCGCCTTCACTAACAGCCTTGAATATAGCTGTTCTTTCAGCGCAGTTGCTGGGGGTGTAGGCTGCATTCTCTACATTGCAGCCGGTGTATACTTTATCATCTTCTGTCAAAAGAGCAGCCCCTACAGCGTGATGCGAGTAGGGGGTGTAGGCAAATTTTCTTGCCTCCAGCGCCTTTTCGACTAATTCATTATATGTCATATAATCATTTCCTTATTTCTTTAGAATAATTACCGTGCCAGAAGCCGGGAAAGCTTGTGGCACGGATAAAAATGTTCTATATAGATTAGCGTGATTTGATGTAAGGCTTACCGTTTGCTGCGGGAGCATTAGCTTTTCCTACAAAGAGGATAAGAGCGATGATGGTTACCACATAAGGGATCATTGAGATCAGGTTGGGTGAAACAACATTTCCCTGGCTGGCAAGAGCCTTGATTCCGTTACATACACCAAATATAAGGCATCCCTTGAGGGCACCTTCAGGTGAGAACTTACCGAAGATAACAGCAGCGATAGCAATAAAGCCCTGTCCTACGATAACTGTAGGTCTAAACTGTGATACTGTAGCCAGTGTTACGAAAGCTCCGCCAAGACCTGCAAGGAATCCTGAAAGGATAACACAGATATATCTTACAAGATATACGTTGATACCAAGGGATTCGCAGGCTTCCGGATGTTCTCCGCAGGCACGAAGGTGTGCGCCGAATCTTGTTTTGTAGAATACGAACCAGCAGATTCCTGCAACTACAAATACGAGATATGCCATTGAATAAACGTTAAGTACGTTACTTCCAAAGCTTCCTGCTGCAAACATGTTGTTGAACATCTTAGGCAGCTTAGATGCTGAATCGATAGCCGGTGTATCAGATGAGTTGTACAGGATCTTGCAGGCAAATACAGCAAGACCGGGGCCAATGAAGTTAATGGCTGTACCTGCGATAGTCTGATCTGCGTGATAGGAGATACATACTATTGCATGGATGAGTCCAAACAGTGCGCCGGCAAGTCCGCCTACAAGGAAAGCGATGATACCATTATGAGTAGTAAGAGCAGTGATAGCACCAACAACAGCACCTACTGTCATCATTCCTTCAATACCGATGTTTACAACGCCGCATCGCTCTGAGAAGCATGATCCAAGAGCTGCAAAAAGAAGCGGAGGTGTAGCTATAAGTGTTGCATTTATTAATAATCCGAGATTCTGAATAAGTATATTCATTATTTTGCCTCCTTCTTCTTAGAAAGATTTAAGAGCAATGCCTTAAATACATGAGCAATAGCTATGAAAATAACTACACAACCCATTATGATGTTGATGATTTCTGAAGGAGCATTTATAAGTGTAAGCTTTGATCCGCCGTACTTCATGGCGCCATAGAAGATACCTGAGAAGATAACTCCGATGGGGTTTGAACCGCCGATAAGAGCAACTGTGATACCTTCAAATCCGTAGCCTTCCTGGCTGGCAAACTGTGCAAGACGTCCACCCATACCCATGGTCTGAACAGCACCGCCAAGACCTGCAAGCGCACCGGAGATACCAAGTGCTGTAAGGATTGATTTATCGGAATCAATACCTGCGTACTGAGCTGCGAACTTGTTGAAACCAACGGCTTTAAGCTTGTAACCAAGAGTTGTCTTTTCAATGATTATCCATACGACAACAGCGAGAACGATAGCAATGATGATACCTGCATTTGCTGCGGAGCATCCTGTAAGAGCGATTATGCTCTTAGGGAAAAGAAGTCTTGCAGATTCATGCAGATCCTTTGTTGCTTCACCGCCGCCTACCTTGTGAAGAATTTCTGTGTTAACTGCGTAGTTTGAAAGGTAATAAGCGATCCAGTTAAACATGATGAAGGAAAGGACTTCGTGGATACCCTTTTTAACCTTCATGATTCCGCAGATAAGTGACCAGATACAACCTGCAGCAGCTGCAGCTATAAGGCAAAGCGGAATGTGGATTACAGCAGGAAGATCAAGGAGTATTCCTATTACTGTTGCTGCAAGAGATCCAACAACGAACTGACCCTCAGCACCGATGTTAAATACACCTGTACGGAATGAGAAAGCTACTGACAATCCTGTGAGGATGATAGGGCTTGCATAGGTCAGTGTCCAGAACCAGTACTTAGGCTTACTTACAACGCTTGAGAGAAGCTTTGAATATGCTTCAATAGGGCTTATGTTAGCGATTGCAAGGAAAATGGCACCGATTATAAAACCGATTATGATGGCAATGATAGTGTAAAGTACATTGCTGTGTAATATACCTTTTTTCTTATTCATGCTTTTTTCCTCCTGCCATCAAGAATCCAAGTTCCTTCTCATCTGCTTCCTTACCATCGACGCTACCGGTGATCTTACCATCAAAGATAACTTCGATTCTGTCAGAAAGACTCATAATCTCATCAAGCTCGAATGAAACAAGCAGGATAGCTCGTCCCTTATTTCTCTGCTCAACGATGTATTTGTGTACAAACTCTATAGCGCCGACATCAAGTCCTCTTGTAGGATTTACTGCTATCAGCAGCTCTTTGTCGTTTGTAACCTCTCTGGCAATGATAACCTTCTGCTGGTTACCGCCGGAGAGTGTACCTGCGGGCTTCTCTTCAGAACCGCGAGGTCTGATATCAAACTTATCCATAAGTCTGGTAGCCTGTTCGCGAATTGCTTTTCTGTTCAGGATACCTCTGCTTGAATAAGGCTCTTCTTCAAAATGCTGAAGGATCATGTTGTCCTCGATGGAGAAATCAAGAACAAGACCGTGCTTTTGTCTGTCAGCCGGGATACTGGAAATACCCATCTCGAATACTTCCTTGGGTGACTTGTTGTAAGCATCCTTTCCAAGCATTGTGATCTGTCCGGATTCAGCCTTTTTAAGGCCTGTGAGGATCTCAACAAGCTCTGTCTGACCATTACCGTCGACACCTGCAAGACCAACTATTTCGCCTTCTTTTACGTTGATTGAAAGGCCCTTAAGAATCTCAACGCCTCTGTAATCCTTGGCATGTAGGTCTTTAACTTCAAGAGCAACAGCTCCGGGCTCCTGTTCCTTTTTCTCAACGCGGAAATTAACTTCACGGCCTACCATCATGGCTGCAAGGTCATTCTCACTTACATCACCGACTTTAACGGTATCAATGTATTTACCCTGTCTGATAATAGTACAGTTATCAGAGCAGGCCTTTATCTCTTTGAGCTTGTGAGTGATCAGGATAACACTCTTACCATCAGCGGTAAGGTTCTGAATGATCTCCATAAGCTCATCAATTTCCTGAGGAGTAAGAGATGCTGTGGGCTCGTCAAGAATAAGTGTATCTGCACCTCTGTAAAGAACCTTAAGAATTTCTACTCTCTGCTGCATACCAACAGAAATATCTTCAATCTTGGCATTAGGATCGACCTTCATGCCGTAGCGCTCAGATATCTCTACAACCTTCTGGTTTGCAAGCTTCTTATCGATGACGATACCTTTTTGGGGCTCAACGCCAAGAATGATATTTTCAGTAACGGTGAAGGGCTGAACCAGCATGAAGTGCTGATGCACCATACCGATACCAAGATCGATGGCATGACGGGGGCTGGAAATTTCTGTTTCCTTTCCGTTAACATAAATTGAACCGCTTGTGGGCTTATAGAGTCCGTAAAGGACATTCATAAGCGTACTTTTTCCGGCTCCGTTTTCTCCCAGAATAGCGTGAACTTCCCCCTTGTGTACCTTCAGATTGATGTGATCGTTAGCTGTAAAATCACCGAACTTCTTGACAATATCCTTCATTTCGATGACTACAGTATTTGGGTCCATATGGCTTGCCTTTTCCAATCCTAGTACCTCCTTCTTAAATGATTATTATGTCTTCATAACCCATGCCGGACAGCATGTTTTTATATTTTGACAGCTCGTCCTGCGTAGGAACTCGCATGTCTGAATATTCTTTTCTTACTCCCATAGGTCTGTAAGCAATTATCTTTATCCTGAATTTGTGGAGCTTATAGAGGGGATAAAGAAATTCCCCTGTTTTTCTGACACTCTCTTCACAGTTGTATAAATCAGGCGCAATAACACATCTTACCTCGAAAAGCTTGCCGGTTTCCCCAAGGAACCGGGCATTTTCAAGAACCATATCGTTAGGGAAGCCGGTAACATACAGATGCTCATCAGATGAAAATGCCTTGATATCGAGCATTACGCCATCTGCAACCTCCATAAGTTCAGGATACTCTGAAAAGGGTATGGTCCCATTGCTGTCAATAAGAGTTCCGAGGCCTTCCTTTTTGGCAAGAGTAAATAATTCCCTGATAAATTCGGGCTGAAGCATACACTCACCGCCTGAAACAGTTATACCTCTGATAAAAGGAAGCTGTTTTTTCACAACTTCAAATACCGCATCCGGAGTCATACTGACAGCCTTTGGGGTGCTATCGTGGGGACATGTTTTGATGCAGGTATCACAGGATACGCATTTCAATGCATCAAATATGACCTTCCCCGAATCCATGGAAAGTGCACCTGCAGGACATTTTGATACGCATGCTCCGCAAGATATACATACCTTTCTGGTTTCAGGGTTGTGACAATATTTACAGTTGATATTGCAACCCTGGAGAAATACGGCAGTGCGGTTACCCGGGCCGTCAACACTGCTGAAAGGTATTATTTTTGTAACAAGAGCTTCCATTATTATCTGACCTTTCGCTCTAAAATGTGGCCATTTTTAGAAGCGCCAAGTCCAAGAGCGGTTGTGTCCTGAATAACGGCATGCCCATTGTCGAGCTTGATCATCTCAGAGCGCTTAACAAGATAGCCTGTTACTCTGATTACATCGCTGTCGCTTGAATAGAATGACATATAGCGAAGATCCTTGGCAAAAGCACCCTTGATGATATCCATTACGTACTCAGGGTTGCGATGTACTGTAAGATCTATCGGGAATATGTCACCTGTTCCTGAAGGGAAGTACTTGTGGAACTTAGAGAGAACGTTAAGCTGATCAATAAGTTCTTCAGGCTCTTCACCTATCGGAATACGTGTACCCGGTGTGATATTCACATCCTCGGCAAGTCCTACCTGTGCATGTAGAAGGAAATGTCCGTCTGTGGCTTCACAATAAGGGTTAGTGTGATTGTTGTTAAAATCATTTATGATCTCCATGATCTCTACGCCAAGCTGATTTGCTGCGTCATCATGGCCATATCTTCCTGTTTTGCCTTCTTTTTCAAGGAGGAGATTAACAGCATCTGCAAGACCAACAAGACCAAACATTGCAGTGAACTTATCCCTGCTGATAAATCCTTCCTGAGCAAGGAAATTATTCTCGAAGAATCCGCTTTCCTCCACCTCAAACTTGATTCTGGCATCCATGTATTTTGCCATGATGTCCATTACATAGGGAAGCTTATTGGTCTTAAAGTCTTCGATAGAAGATGCTTTCTTGGCTATATTTCCAAGTATAAGACGGCAAAGGGTGTATGATCCGCCGCCAAGTAAAAGTCCGTTGTAGCAGCTTGCGATTACGTAATTCTCTGAAAGCTCGCTTGTAAACATCTTGTGATTTGCAAAGCTTGGCTTAGCGCAGGTAAGCGCACACTCAACAGCCTCCTTGAGATATTCATCGGTACTTACTGCTGCGTCATATTTAAGTGAAAGATTGGGAACAGCGTCCTCTAAAACCTTCTCAGCTTCAAAGATATAATGTGCTGTCCTTGAAGGCTTGGGTCCAATGTCTGCATGAGCAAAGGAATCAAGAACTGTTCTGTCCACATTAAGAAGAAACATCTTTATAAGCTTGGCAGCTGTTTCTTCGGGAACTGTATCAATAAAGGGCTCGAGAAGATCATCGAGCTGACCGAGATATACGGGATAATTGGTTACGCTGGGCACATGTTTGTAAAAGATAAGCAGAGTATTAAGTGCCTCGAAAAGATCCTTGGGTGCATCAAGGTTAAGATATTTGCAGCCCTCTTTCATAAGCTTTGAATAATCAGGTGTGATATAGCGGGGGCGAAGCGGTGCATGACCTTCTGAAAGATCACATATACATTTCTCATCGCCGGGAACATTTAATAATTCATCAAGTCCCTCGGGTAAATCCAGTACTTCCAAAAGAGAATCTGCCTTGTTGGCAAGACAGGTAACTTTCTGCTCGTGAGTAAGTTCTGCACTCTTTATAATATCAAGGATTTCTCCTCTTGTTTGTTCAACGCGTTCCATGGAAATAGGTCTCATATTGCCTCCTTTATTTCCTAAAAAATACAAATTTATAGCTATTCAGGACCGGGTAATTGGATTTCAAAAATCAACCTGATTCTGAATAATTACAAATTCTCAAAAATACCGAACCAAGGCATAATCCCCCCGGTTCGGTATCCTCATAATTATTATATCACTTTACGTGCCATAGGCAACGATTCGATAGTTATTAGTCTAACTCGTAAACGTCGCCGTAAGTAGCCTCGAACTCAGACTGAGATGAAGGAACCTTGATCTCGCCGCTGATGATCTTAGCCTTAACGTCTTCTACCTTTGAGATAACATCATCTGAAAGAAGAGTTGTTGTAGGAGCGATGTCTACACCACCAACTGAAAGGTCGTAAACAACTTCGCCACCCTTGATTGTACCCTCAAGGAGAGCCTTAACTGAATCATAAACAGATACGTCAACTCTCTTCATAGCTGAAGTGATAACTGTATCAGGTGCAAGGTAGTTCTGGTCAGAGTCAACACCGATAGCATAGATGCCGTCGCCAGCTTCCTGACAAGCCTCGATAACACCAAGACCTGTGCTTCCTGCTGCGTGGAAGATAACGTCTGCGCCGTTTGTGATCATCTGTGTAGCATCTGTCTTACCAATAGCTGAATCAGCAAAGCTGTTTGCGTTCATCTGCTGGATTGTGCAATCAGGGTTAGCATCGAGAACACCTGCTGCGTAACCATAACCAAAGAGGTGCATTGTCTCAGATGACATACCAAGAACGAAACCAACGTTGTTTGACTTTGTTGTAAGACCTGCAACATAACCTACAAGGTAAGAAGCCTGCTCCTGCTTGAAGGTAAGGCATGTAACGTTGTCAAGATCAGCGTTTGAAGAATCATCAATGATTGCAAACTTAACATCAGGATTAGCTGTAGCAGCTTCTCTTGTTGCATCTGCGAGCATGTAACCTACGCAGATAATAAGGTTGTAATCTTCGTCGATGAAAGTCTCAATGTTGCTAGCGTAATCAGAGTCTGTGCTTGACTCAAGGTAGCTAACCTCAACACCGAACTCCTTCTGAGCCTGCTGAAGGCCTTCCCATGCTGACTGGTTGAATGACTGGTCGTTAACACCACCAACGTCTGTTACAAGACCGATCTTGTAGCCTGATCCGTCAAGAGCTGCATCTTCTGTAGTCTCTTCTGCAGCTTCCTCTGTCTCTTCTGTTGTCTCTTCTGCAGCAACTTCCTCAGTTGCATCTTCTGTTGTAGCTTCTTCAACTACTTCGCTTGCTGCTTCTGAAGCAGCTGTCTCAGCTGTGTTGTCTGATGATGAACCACCACAAGCAACAAGGCTGAATGTGAGTGATGCTGTAAGCATCATAGCAAGTAACTTTTTCATAATGCTTTTTCTCCCTTTCTATAAAGCTATTACTTGGTCTATTGCGTAACTTATCACGCAATCCATTTCATTATAATAGTTTTATCGCATTTTAACAAGCTGAAACTATTATTCATAAAATGTCGTCTAAAGGTGGACGAATTGTGGTACAATTATTCTATACATACTTCTATTATGAGGAGGAAGTTCATGAAGAAAAAAACGCTATCTTTTGATAAGGAACTATTTAAGCGAAGTGTCTTATATAATGTAAAGACTCTTTACAGAAAGACTATCGAAGAAGCTACGTCACAGGAAATTTTCCAGGCGTCTGCCTATGCCATCAAGGATGCGATAGTCGATCACTGGATGTCTACACAGAAGGCAGCCAACGAGCAGGATCCCAAGATCGTTTATTATATGTCCATGGAATTTCTTATGGGCCGCGCTCTTGGAAACAACCTGATCAATTTACAGGCATATAAGCCCGTTAAGGAAGCTCTTGATGAGCTGGGGGTTGATATCAATGTGATTGAGGATCAGGAACCGGATCCGGCGCTTGGTAACGGTGGTCTTGGAAGACTTGCAGCATGCTTCCTTGATTCCCTGGCATCCCTTGGATATATGGCCTATGGCTGTGGTATTCGCTATAAATATGGAATGTTTAAGCAGAAAATTAAGGATGGCTATCAGGTAGAAGTACCGGATAACTGGCTTGAAAACGGCAATCCTTTCGAGCTTAGACGTCCTGAGTATGCCAAGGAAGTAAAATTTGGCGGTTATGTTAATGCCTTTGTTGATGACAGAGGACGTACGATGTTCCGTCAGGAGGGCTATCAGTCAGTTCGCGCTATTCCCTACGACCTTCCCATTGTAGGATATGGAAACGGAGTAGTTGATACCCTTAGAATATGGGATGCAGAGCCCATCACCTGCTTTGAGCTTGATTCTTTTGATAAGGGTGATTATCAGAAGGCTGTTGAACAGGAGAATCTTGCCAGTCAGCTTTGCGAAGTACTTTACCCTAACGATAATCACATTGCAGGAAAAGAGCTCAGACTTAAGCAGCAGTATTTCTTCATCTCTGCTTCTGTTCAGACGGCTCTCAAGAGATATCTTCGTCACCACGAGGACATCAGCAGATTTTATGAAAAAGCTGTTTTCCAGCTTAATGATACACACCCCACAGTTGCGGTTGCAGAGCTTATGAGACTTCTTATGGATGAGTATTATCTGCCATGGGATACTGCGTGGGATGTAACCATGAAAACCTGCTGCTACACTAACCACACAATCATGGCAGAGGCTCTTGAGAAGTGGCCCATCGATCTTTTCCAGAGACTGCTTCCCAGAATTTATCAGATCGTTGATGAGATCAACAGAAGATTCGTTGACCAGATCATGCGTCAGTACTCTAATCTTCCCAGCATTGATGTGCAGGATAAGATTCGCAGTATGGCGATCCTTTATGACAATCAGGTTAAAATGGCGCACCTTGCCATCGTTGGCGGTCACTCTGTTAACGGCGTTGCAAGACTCCATACAGAGATCCTTAAAAAGAGAGAGCTTAAGGATTTCTATGAGATGTATCCTGAGAAGTTCAATAACAAGACAAACGGTATCACCCAGAGACGTTTCCTTATGCATGCCAATCCGCTTCTGGCAGATTGGGTAACAGCTCACGTTGGCGAAAGCTGGATTACAGATCTTTCTGTTATTGCAGGTCTTAAGGATATTGCGGGAGATAAAAAGGCTCAAAAGGAGTTCATGGATATCAAGCTTGCCAACAAGAAGCGTCTTGCAGCTTATATCAAGGAGCATAACGGTATCGATGTTGATCCCAAGTCAATCTTCGATTGCCAGGTAAAACGACTCCATGAGTACAAGAGACAGTTCCTCAACATCCTGCATGTTATTTATATGTATGATCTTTTAAAGGCTCATCCCGATATGGAGTACACACCCAAGACATACATCTTTGGTGCAAAGGCTGCAGCAGGTTATCAGACTGCAAAGCTTACCATCAAGCTTATCAATTCTGTAGCTGATGTTGTAAATAACGATCCTGCAATAAAGGGCAAGATCAAGGTTGTTTTCATAGAGGATTACAAGGTTTCAAATGCAGAGCTTATCTTTGCTGCAGCTGATATCTCAGAGCAGATTTCTACAGCAAGTAAGGAAGCATCCGGAACAGGTAATATGAAGATGATGCTAAACGGAGCCATCACTCTTGGAACTCTTGACGGCGCAAATGTTGAGATGCTTGAGGAAGTAGGAAAAGATAACATGTTTATCTTTGGAATGACTTCTGATGAAGTAATCGCCTATGAGAAGAACGGTGGATATAACCCCGGAGATATCTACAACAAAGATCCTAATGTAAAGAGAACCTTGGATCGCCTTGTGGATGGAACCTTCTCAAACGACAGAGAGCTGTTCAGACCACTGTTTAATTCTCTTCTTAATACTATTAATTCAAACAAGGCTGACCAGTACTTCATATTGAAGGATTTCGAATCCTATATAGAGGCTCAGAGGAATATCTCAGAGACCTACAGAGATACCAAGAAATGGGCTAAGATGGCAATTCTTAACACTGCATCCTGCGGAAAGTTCTCATCAGACAGAACAATACAGGAGTATGTGGATGAGATTTGGCATATCGACAAACTGGATATGAGTAAAGTCTGAAAAAATCTGATACACAAGGCTGTGCACCGATGGTTTTCGGTGTACAGCTTCCTTTTTTTATACACAAATATGCAAGATTAAAGTATAATACCTTGGAGAAAGTGAATAATAATAGAGAATAGTTACTAGAGAAAGGTGGGACGGGAATGATTAAGACTTATGACAGCGGTGCATATCTGATAAATGGAATAGAGCTTATACCTGATAATGCAGATGCAGCCGCAGCGATTGCAGCAAAGACAGGCAAAGAGACAGACAAAGCCACAGCTAAGAAGAATACCATTGCTTATGGAATCCTTGAGAAGCATAATACCTCAGGCAGCATGGACAAGCTTAAGATCAAGTTCGACAAGCTTACCAGCCATGATATTACTTATGTTGGTATTATTCAGACAGCCAGGGCTTCAGGGCTTGAGAAATTCCCGATTCCTTATGTTCTTACCAATTGCCACAACTCACTTTGTGCAGTAGGCGGAACAATAAATGAAGATGACCATATGTATGGTCTTACAGCTGCTCAGAAATACGGCGGAATCTATGTGCCTCCTCATCAGGCGGTTATTCACCAGTTTGCAAGAGAAATGCTTGCTACCTGTGGTGGCATGATTCTCGGATCAGATTCTCACACAAGATACGGTGCACTTGGCACCATGGCCATGGGTGAGGGCGGACCTGAGCTTGTTAAGCAGCTCCTTAATCAGACCTATGATATAAACATGCCCGGCGTAGTGGCAATTTATCTTAAGGGTGAGCCTATGCATGGCGTTGGCCCTCAGGACGTAGCTCTTGCCATTATCGGTAAGGTATTCGGAGATGGCTATGTTAAAAATAAAGTAATGGAGTTCGTAGGCCCCGGTGTTGCATCACTTTCAGCTGATTTCCGTATCGGAATCGACGTAATGACCACTGAGACCACATGTCTTTCTTCAATCTGGCAGACAGATGATGAGGTTAAGAACTTCTATGATACTCATGGCAGAGTCGGCGAGTACAAAGAATTAAAGCCCGGAGATGTGGCATATTATGATGGCGTTGTTGAGGTTGACTTAAGTACAATCAAGCCCATGATCGCAATGCCTTTCCATCCCAGCAATACCTACGAGATCGACGAGGTCAATGCAAACCTTTCAGATATCATCGCTGATGTTGAAAAGCGTGCAAAGGTAAGCTTTGGTGATAAGATCGAATATTCTCTTAAAGAAAAGATAAAAGACGGCAAATTCATGGTAGATCAGGGTGTAATCGCAGGCTGTGCAGGCGGTGGCTTCGAGAACATCTGCACTGCTGCAGACATTCTTGAGGGCAGATTTACAGGTAATGACAGATTTACCTTAAGCGTATATCCTGCATCAACACCTATTTTCATGGAGATCGTTAAAAACGGCGTAGCTGCCAAAATTCTTGAGACAGGCGCAATCCTTAAGACTGCATTCTGCGGTCCCTGCTTTGGTGCCGGAGATACACCTGCAAATAACGCCTTCAGTATACGTCATTCAACCAGAAACTTCCCCAACAGAGAAGGTTCCAAGGTTCAGAGCGGACAGATTGCATCAGTTGCACTTATGGATGCAAGATCAATCGCAGCAACAGCAGCTAATCAGGGCGTACTTACACCTGCAACTGCTTTTGACGGTAAGTTCAACAAGTATACATATCACTTTGATAAGGAAATATATGCAAACCGAGTATTCGATTCAAAGGGCGTTGCTGATGACAGCGTAGAGCTTCAGTTTGGTCCCAACATCAAGGATTGGCCCAAGATGACAGAGCTCACAGAGAACGTGCTTCTCAAAGTTGTTTCAGAGATTCATGATCCTGTTACCACAACAGATGAGCTTATTCCTTCAGGTGAGACCAGCTCCTACAGATCCAATCCTCAGGGACTTGCTGAGTTTACTCTTTCAAGAAAAGATCCTGAGTATGTAGGCAGAGCAAAGGCTATATATGCTGAGGAATTAAAGAGACGTGAGGATGCTTCCTTTGATGGAATGACTCCTGAGACAGCAGCTGTAATTAAGGCAGTATTGGAAAAATATCCCGATGTTTCCGCAGCAAATACCGGAATCGGATCAACAATTTTCGCTGTTAAGCCCGGTGACGGATCAGCAAGAGAGCAGGCTGCATCATGCCAGAAGGTGCTTGGCGGATGGGCTAACATTGCCAACGAGTATGCTACAAAGCGTTATCGTTCAAACCTTATCAACTGGGGTATGCTGCCGCTTCTTATAAAGGAGGGCGATCTTCCCTTCAAGAACCTTGATTATGTATTCCTTCCGGGAATCAGAAAGGCTGTAGAGGATAAGGCTGATACTATCAAGGCTGTGGCTGTTTCAGACGGAAAGCTTACAGAGTTCACAATGACTCTTGGCGATCTTACTGATAACGAGAGAGAGATTATCCTTGACGGATGTCTTATTAATTACAATCGCGCAGGAAAAAAATAATTCGCGCAGGATGTGAAATAGTATGAAGAAACAGATTGCGCTTTTCATGGCGCTAATGATGGGGGCTTCTGTCTGCGGATGCGGGCAGAAAGCACCTGTAATTGAAAATGTAGTAAAGACAGAGCAGGTTGACATTCAAAGCACACCTGCTCCAAATATTGTTTATGATGTTCCACCGGAGATTCCAGGTGCGCTTGTTGATCAGAACGGATACAGGACTGGGGCGGAGAAGGCTGTAGTATTTAAGGGTGAGGAACTCCCTGATGTTTTCTATGTCTACAATCTTGATACCAATGATCTCGAGTATACCGGTCAAATGCGGAGCGTAGGCAGTTCAGGAGATGAAAATATCAAGGTTGGATATTTTTCCGACCTTATAACTGACGGTAATTATTATATTTACACCGATATAATCGGAAGCTCCTTTAGCTTCAGAATTCAGAACGATCTGTATGATGAAATTTTTAACAGTGCATGTAAGACCTATTACATGAACAGATGCGGATCAAATCTTTCGGAGGAGTTTGCAGGCAGTGATGCCCATCTTGCCTGCCATACGGCAGAGGCTCATTTGCAGGAGAATCCGTCAAGGGCTATTGATGTTACAGGTGGATGGCACCTTAATTCCCAGGCTGACAGGGATGTGGTTCAGGGCTGTAAGATCGCACAGAATCTGCTTCTTGCTTATGAGATGAATCCTAAGGCTATTACGGATGATACCGGTATTCCCGAGAGCGGAAATAGTGTACCGGATCTTCTCGATGAGATAAGATATGAGATAGAGTGGCTTATGAAGATGCAGGATGAAAGGACAGGCGGTGTCTATGGTTCTGCGCTTACCGTAAGAGATGAGAGTAAGGATCTTATGCAGGCAGAAGTGGAGGTTACACCTATCACCATGGAAGCCACCATCTGCTTTGCCACACTTCTTGCAGATTTTAGTTACCAGTATCAGAGCTTTGACTCTGATTTTGCAACAGCCTGCCTTAAATGCGCCGACAAAGCATACAGCGTATTTGCAGGTAATGAGAACATTAAAGAAAACACAGCAGGTTTTCATGCTGCAGCGCAGCTTTACAGAGCTACAGGCTCATCAAGCTACGAGCAGGTTTTGACCTCCTATTTTGAAAGAAATGATTTTGACAGCCTTTTCAAAGAGGATGAGGAAGTGTTCCTTGGAGGAGTGACCTACATATCTACAAGCCAGAAGGTGAATGTGGATGTGTGCGACAGGATAATGAAGCTCCTTATGAAAAAGGCATCGGCAATAGCGAGTGCGTCAAAGAACAGTGCGTATCTGGTTTCAGACGAGGATCATGCCACACTTTTGGATGATATGAGAACCATAACAATTACGGACCATATCATATATAATTATGAATATACGACTATCATTGAGAATCATGCTCATTACCTTATGGGCAGGAACCCGGAAGCAGTTAACTACATAACTGATGACACCGAGAGGACTTACCTTGATACAGATGCAGGTATGGGTATTATGAATCAGCCGCTTCTCAATGCAAAATTCATATTCATGCTTAGTGTTATTAAGGAATAAGATTTATGAACACTGAAATAAACGGATTAAAAATAAATTATCGTGATGAGGGACAGGGACCACTCCTTGTGATGCTTCATGGCTGGGGCTCCAATGTGGATCTTTTTGACGGCGTTATCAAATTTGCCGCTAAGAAATACCACGTAGTGGGAATGGATATGCCGGGCTTTGGAAAAAGTGATGAGCCATCTGAGCCTTGGGAAGTAGCAGATTTTGTGGATTTTGTAATTGCTTTTGTAAAAAAGCTCTACCCTGATGAGAAGGAAGTGATTTTCCTTGGACATTCAATGGGCGGAAGAGTAATTATCAAAATGATCGGAACAAAGTCAGAGGATGAGCTTGGCTTTAAGATTCCAAAGGTAATTCTTACGGACAGCGCAGGAATTAAGCCTATTCCTTCAGGAAAACAGAGCAGTAAGACTAAGCGTTATAAATTTTATAAGAGCATTCTTGTTAATACCGGCATTGCCAAGGCTTTCCCTAACACCCTTGAGAGCCTGCAGAAAAAATTTGGCTCTGCGGATTATGCTGCAGCATCGCCTGTTATGAGAGCGAGTCTTGTAAAGGTTGTTAATGAGGATCTGCAGGAGTACATGCCTTCACTAAAAATGCCTGTTCTTCTTATCTGGGGCGACCAGGATACGGCGACACCTTTATCAGACGGACAGCAGATGGAAAAACTTATGCCGGAAGCAGGACTTGCAGTTATTCAGGGGGCAGGACATTATTCCTTCCTTGATAATCAGTACCTTTTCAACAAGATACTCGGAAGCTTTTTAAATGTGGATTTTTAAAAGGAAAATAGAATGGATACATTTATTTTTGTAGTATTTACTATCGCATATATAGCTGTAACCGTACTGGGACTTAGATATTACTCCCACATGTTGCAGCTTTCTTCCTATCAGTTTCAGGGATATTTCAGATTCCTTAGATCCAAACCGCAAAGATATGGTCTGCATGTGGGATTTTTGGTGGTGACTATCCTTGCAGGAATAGCTGATGCAAAGGCAGGGAACGTCCTTAGAATTCTTTCACTGGCATTTCTTGTCTTCATGATCCTTCAGTATCTTCCAAAGCCGGCTAAAAAGAAATTTGTGGTAACTAAGAGAGTTCAGAGACTTTTTGTAACATATGCGGTTGTTTTCCTTATTTTTGGGGTGGCAGCAGCCATACTTTATAAGGTTGGAAACAGAGCGGCAGCTTACTGCATCATCGCAGTTTACATGGGACTTCTTCCTCTGGTAACTGCTCTTTGCAATCTTATAAATAAGCCCATTGAGAAAAAAGTAAATGACTGGTTCATCCATGATGCACAGAGGATTCTTGCTGAGCATCCTGGTCTTAGGATCATAGGTATCACAGGAAGCTATGGTAAGACCAGCGTAAAGTATTATCTGTGGACGCTGCTTTCTGAGGGATTTAGAGTACTTATGACACCTGAGAGCTTCAATACTCCCATGGGTGTTGTAAGAACTATCAGAGAAAACCTTACTCCCATGCATGAGATTTTTATATGTGAGATGGGAGCAAGGCACGTACATGACATAAAGGAAATAACAGATATTGTTCATCCTGATGATGGAATACTTACTTCCATCGGACCTCAGCACCTTGAGACCTTCCATTCCATCGAGAACATAATAGATACCAAGTACGAGCTTTTTGATGCGGTTCAGGAAAAGAGCAGCAAGGGTCTGAAATTTGCAAATGGTGATAATGAGATCATAACTGCCAATATGAGGCATGAAAATGTCATTACCTATGGTGTGTCGGAGGGCTGCGATTACAGAGCTACAGATGTTAAATACAGTGCTGATGGTGCTACGTTTACAGTTACAGCGCCAAATGGGGACAGCGCCGAATTTAGCATGAAGCTTCTTGGTGAACACAATGTAACCAATGTGGTTGGTGCTATAGCCATGGCGCATACCTTGGGAATTCCCTTCTCCAAGCTTAAGATGGGAGTTCGTAGGATAACACCTGCACCTCACAGACAGGAGCTCATTAAGCACGGTAATGTATCAATAATCGACGATGCGTATAATTCAAATCCGATGGGTGCTAAAATGGCACTTAATACACTTTCAAAATTTGAGGATTATACCAGAATCCTTGTAACTCCGGGCATGGTGGAGCTTGGTGATAAGGAAGCAGAGTATAATCGCGAGTTTGGAAGACAGGCTGCAAAGGCAGCGGATTATATCATCCTGGTGGGTATAGATCACACAAGACCTATAAAGGAAGGTGCTCTGGAAGCAGGATTTTCGGAGGACAGACTATTTTCAAAGGAGACACTAAAGGAAGCCACCGATCTTATGTATGAGATCGATGCGGGGAGGCAGAAGGTCATTCTTTTGGAGAATGATCTTCCGGATAATTACACTTGAGAAAAGAGGTTGGGGAGATGCTAAGGGGTGAAAAAAGAATAGACTTCATGGATTTATGCTTTTCGTTTTGTATGTCTTTGATAACCGTATTAAATGTTAATGCTGTAGAAGACCATTTCTTTTTGACAGGCTATGTGCTTGTCAAGGATATGCTGTGTTTTGCGGCATTTTTCTTATTGTTCTTTGCATCTACTATTGTTTTAAAATATCTTGGCTCAAAATATAAGCCGAGACCCATTCAAAAGCCGGCCGGGAAAAAGGTGGTTATGTCTGCGCTTCTTATGTGGTGCGCCCATCTTCCTTATCTTCTTATTCTTGCTCCCGGAGTATTAAATTACGACACTATCAATCAGGTGAGGGATGTTTTTGATGGTGTATCCCCTGTGCCCTTTGGCTTTGTGGAGGGACAGGAGACGATCAATGCCTTTATGAATGCGCATCATCCTGTGGTTATAGCGTTTTTGTTTGCTGCATTTATTAAACTCGGCGTCATACTTGGAGATCCGGGAAAAGGACTTTTTATCTATTGCCTTTTACAGTCCCTTGTAGCCTGCTTTGTTTTTTCAGGAATTCTTACAGATCTTGAAAATAACGCAAAGGATGCAGGTAAACAATTTGTGGTAAAGGTAGTAAGGCTGTTCTTTATATTTTCACCCTTCATTTCTTATTACACAATTTGCATGCTGAAAAATACAGTGCATAGTCTTCTGTTTTTGATTCTTTTGTATGGTTATTACAAATATCTTGAAGGCGGAGAGGTATCCTCCAAAAAAGGTATTATTTTCATGATCACAACTTCTCTTCTTATGTGCTTTACCCAGAATACCGGGGCTTATGTGGTGGTTTTATCAAGCCTTTTGCATCTGGTTTTCAGAAAAAAGAACAGAATGGTTTTTCTTATGAACATATGTCTGTGCATTGTTGTTTGGTTCATTATAGTTCCTAAGGTCATTTATCCCGCAGCTAATATCTATCCCGGCGGAAAGCAGGAGATGCTTGGGACCTGTTTCCAGCAGACCGCAAGACTTGTAAGAGATAGGGAGGATGAGCTTACAGATGGCGATAAGCAGATCATCGGCAGGGTTTTGGACTATGAAAAAATAAAAAGCGATTATGCCTTTGATGCAACTGACCCTGTAAAAGCCACCTTTAATATTCATGCGACAAAGGAAGACATGAAGGCCTATTATAAGTTCTGGATAAAGAAGGGCATACAGCATCCAATAATATACTTAAGGGCAATACTTCCTATTTGCGGTAACTTTTTTGCTCCGGTATCCTCCGTACAGATTTTTGACAAAATACCAATGTCAGAGGGAATTTTTGAAAATGTAAAACAGGTAAATCCTTCTAAACTATGGATGGGACTGGATGACTGGTACTATGAACTGAGAGATATGCCGGGCATAAGCATACTTTTTCAGGTGGTGCTTTACAGCTTTTGGATTCCTGCGTATCTGCTCTATTATAATGTCATAAAGAGATGGCATAAAAATGACGGAGAAAGAAAACCGGTAAATGGAATTCTTGTACCTATTTTCATTTTTATTCTGATGCTGATAGTAAGTCCTGTTAATTACAGCAGATATGCGCTGCCTCTTATATTTTCGTCACCTGTTTGTTTGTGCATGCTTATGCCTGCAAAAAATAAATGAGGTTGAAATTTTTTCTGATGAGGCTATACTTTTAGGGAACCCTAGTTAATTTTTGAAAGGAAGTGTTTTTTTGAAACTTAAATTAGCAGTTTTATTTGGTGGTAAAAGTACAGAGCATGAGATTTCTATTATCTCCGCTATCCAGGCTATCGGATATATTAACAGAGATAAGTATGAGGTTATCCCGGTTTATATAACCAAGGATAATGATTTTTATATTGGTGAAGACATAGATAAGATCAAGGAATATACACATATTCCTGAGCTTCTTAAAAAGAGCACAAGAGTAGTATTCATCAAGGATGGTAATAAGGTAAATCTTGTTCATTATCCTATGAAGAAATTCGGTAATAATGTTATTAATTCTGTTGATATCGCATTCCCTATCGTTCACGGAACTAACGTGGAAGACGGAGTGCTTACAGGATACCTTCAGACTCTTGGTCTTCCCGTAGTTGGATGCGACGTGCTTTCATCAGCAGTTGGCATGAATAAATATGTAATGAAGACAGTTCTTAAGGACAATGGTATTTCTGTTCTTGACTGCAAGTGCTATACATGGGTTGATTACGAGGATGCTGAGGCACTGGTTAAGAAGATTGAGGATGCTTTCAAATATCCTGTTATCGTTAAGCCCATCAACCTTGGATCAAGTATCGGTATCTCCAAGGCTGGTAATACACAGGAGCTTAAGGAAGCCCTTGAGCTTGCTTTTGAGTTCTCCAAAAAGATTCTTGTTGAGCCCGCAATTGTGAAGCTTAAGGAGATTAACTGTTCAGTTCTTGGTGATTATGAGAATGCAGAGGCTTCTGAGTGCGAAGAGCCCATTAACTCAGATGAGATTCTTTCATTTGAGGATAAGTATATTGGCGGCGGCTCAGAGGGCGGCGCTAAAGGCGGTGCAAAGACCGGCGGTTCCAAGGGAATGGCATCTCTTAAGAGAAAAATTCCTGCAGAAATCACAGATGAGCAGAGAAGCGAGATCCGTAAAATGGCTGTAGATGCGTTTAAGTGTCTTGGCTGCAGCGGTGTATCCAGAATTGATTTCATGCTTGATGAGGAAACAGGTAAGATTTATCTTAACGAGATCAATACTATTCCCGGATCACTTTCATTTTATCTGTGGGAGCCTCTTGGAAAGAAATATTCCCAGCTTCTTGACGATATGATCGATATCGCAATTAAGCAGGACAGAGAGAATAACAAGATCGTATTCTCATTTGAAACAAACGTGCTTGAAGGTGTTAACCTTGGCGGCGCGAAAACAGCGAAATTGTAATATAAAACAAGGTGAATGATTACTCATCCACCTTGTTTTTTTCATAAGTTTCTTTAATTATGTTGTAGCAATAGGTTTCGATATTCTTTTTATCCTCGGGCTCTAACTGATCCATGTAGATCGGCTTTCCGTACTCAAGGATTACATGAGCTTTCTTGATGAAAGGCGCATGATCTTCGAATATCGCATTAGAGTTGTTGATGGTCATCGGTACAATGGGACAACCGGTTTTCTGAGCAATTTTAAAGCTTCCTTTGTGGAAGGGGAGCATTTCATCTGAAGCGTTCCTTGTTCCTTCAGGATAGATGGTCATTGAAATGCCATTTTTTACATTATCGATGGCTGTCAGGATGACCTGCAGGCCCTGTCTGATATCATCTCTGTCAAGGAAGAGACAGTCCATGAAGACCATCCAGGTTGACAGGATCGGAACCTTTTTGATTTCTTTCTTAGCAATATAACCTGTGATTCTGGGTACTCTTGCATAGCTAAGAACGATGTCGAAGTAGCTTCGGTGATTACCAACATAGAGAACCGGAATATCCTTTGGTACGTTCTCTTCGCCGATCACAGTAAGCTTAACTCCTGAGAGGAATGCTACGATTTTAAAAGCTCTGCTTACAATGGCAAGAGACATGGTCTTTTGAGCCATGGGATTGAACTTACCGACAATCCAGAGAATTAACTGCATTACCAGGCTTAAAATAAAAAATACAAATAAAAATAAACCTACAAAAATTAGCCTTAACATACTTACTTATTCACTCCAATTATGTATTATATATATGCTGATATTTCAGCTATACCACGTTAGTATAACACAAAGAAAGGATACTGATAAATGCTGCTTATAAAAAACGGTAGACTGATAGATCCCTGGTCCGGAACAAATGATTTCAGGGATATTCTTGTAGACGGAGAGAGAATCGTAAAGATTGGTTTTTGCGGAACCTTACATGATTTGGCTGTTGAAGCAGCATCCGTGAAAAGTGAGAATCTTGAAGAGATAGACGCTGCAGGTCTTGTTGTTGCGCCAGGTCTTGTGGATGCTCATGTTCATTTCAGAGATCCCGGTTTTACAGATAAGGAAGATATTTTGACAGGAGCAGATGCAGCAAAGGCAGGCGGCTTTACATCAGTAGTCATGATGGGCAATACGAATCCCCATATGGATAATCCTGAGACCATCAGGTATGCTCTTGAAAAAGGCGAATCCACAGGAATAAGAGTTTTTACCTGTGCCAATATTACAAAGGATATGGCAGGGTCAGAGCTTACAGATATGGAAGGTCTTTTGAGGGAAGGAATCGTTCTTTTTACAGATGACGGAAAGCCCATAACTGATCCGGATGTCATGGAAAAAGCCTGCATGGAAGCTGCAAGGCTTGGCAGGGTGCTGAGTCTTCATGAAGAGGATCCTTCATATATAACAGACAATGGAATAAATGCAGGTGATATAGCAGAGAGTCTTGGTATCAAGGGATCGCCAAGGGATGCAGAAATATCCATGGTTAAGCGCGACATTGAAATCGCCGGAAAAACAGGAGCAGAGATAACTGTCCAGCACATTAGTACAAAAGAAGCCGTCGAGCTTATAAGAGAAGCAAGAAAAACAAACCCTCGCATACACGCAGAAGCTACGCCTCATCACTTCACCCTTACAGACAGTGCGGTACTTAAACATGGCACCATGGCTAAGATGAATCCGCCCCTTAGAAAAGAAGAGGACAGGATAGCAATAATTAAAGGAATCGCAGACGGTACAATAGAGACTATTGCAACGGATCATGCTCCTCATACAGCGACGGAGAAGGCAGCAGAATTAACCCAAGCCCCCAGCGGCATAATAGGACTTGAAACCTCCCTTGGACTTGGCATAAGAGAGCTGGTACAGAAGGGATATATGAATCTTATGACACTTATTTCGAGAATGACCTGTCAGCCTGCGGAGGTTTACGGAATCAGAACCCTCATAAGAGATGAGAGCGCAGGTGAAAATGTCTATGACGAGCTTCCTGTTGGAAGGTGCTTTGAGGGCGGTCCCGCGGACTTTGTTATTTTTGGAGAAAACGAGACCTATACAGTTGGAACAAAATTTGCATCAAAAGCCTGCAACACACCTTTTATTGGTGAAGAGGTTCCCGGCAAAATTCACTATACGATATGCAGCGGCAAAGTAGTATTTACAGCGTGATGATAAACATAAGGTAGGAGAGAAAAGCTATGTCTAAAAAGAAGAAAATCGGAGCAGAGGTTATTTCGCAAAGGCTCCTTGCGGAAGGAATCATGGATTTAAGGCTTAGAACAAGTCTTGCAGAGGATGCAAAACCGGGGCAGTTTATCGGTGTGTATCCCCAAAATAAGTCCACACTTCTTCCAAGGCCCATCAGTATCTGCGGATATGACAGAGAGAATAAGGAACTGCGCATTGTGTACAGGATAGCCGGCAGCGGCACTGCGGAATTTGCTCTGTATCAGGAGGGGGATAATACTGATATCCTTGGAGTTTTAGGTAACGGTTTTCCTCTTGATAAGGCAGCAGGAAAAAGAGTAGTTATAATCGGTGGAGGCATAGGAGTTCCGCCGCTTCTTGGCCTTGCAAAGGAGCTTTCAGAGAATGCTGCTTCAAAACCAGAGTCTGTAACCATGGTTATGGGATATAGGAATGCTGATACTTTTCTTACAGATGAATTTGAGAATTATGGAAAGCTTCTGATTGCTACAGAGGATGGAAGTATCGGTACCAAAGGAAATGTAATTGATGCCTGCAAAGAAAATGGTGTAGAAGCTGATGTCATTTATGCCTGCGGCCCTATGCCCATGCTTCGCGGCGTGGCTGCTTATGCAAAAGAAATCGGTGCGAAGGCATATATAAGCCTTGAGGAGCGTATGGCCTGCGGCGTAGGTGCATGTCTTGGATGTATATGCAAGACCAAAGAGGTGGACGATCATTCACATGTTAAGAACGCCCGCATCTGTACCGATGGTCCTGTTTTTGATGCAGATGATCTTGAGCTTTGATAATCAGTTACTTGGAGAGCTGTGGACCGTTATCGCACGTCCTTTGGGCGATTACGGTCCACGTATCCGAACGGACTTAGTTAGATAAAAAACAATCGTTTTAGAGGTGGTGAGAATATATGAATACATCAGTTAATATAGCGGGAGTAACCTTTAAAAATCCTGTAATGACAGCTTCCGGTACATTCGGATCCGGAATGGAATATGCGGAATTTGTTGATCTTAACAGACTTGGGGCTGTTGTGACCAAGGGCGTTGCCAATGTGCCGTGGCCGGGAAACCCCACACCGAGAGTTGCAGAGGTTTACGGAGGAATGCTTAATGCAATCGGTCTTCAGAATCCCGGAGTGGATGTGATGATTGAAAGAGACCTTCCTTTTCTTAAGGACTTTGATACAAAGGTTATCGTTAATGTTTGCGGAAAAAGTACTCAGGACTATGTGGACGTAGTAGAAAGACTTGCTGATCAGGACAGCGTTCACATGCTTGAAATCAATGTTTCATGCCCCAATGTAAAGGAGGGTGGCATTGCCTTTGGACAGAATCCTGATGCACTTTTCGAGATTACAAAGGAGATAAAAAAGCACGCTAAACAGCCCATCATAATGAAGCTTAGTCCCAATGTCACAAGCATTGCAGAGATGGCAAGAGCAGCAGAGGCAGCAGGCAGCGATGCAATCTCTCTTATTAATACGATTACCGGAATGAAGATTGATATTTACAAAAAGACCTTTGCAATTGCCAATAAGACAGGTGGTCTTTCAGGTCCTGCAATTAAGCCTGTGGCGGTTCGTATGGTATACGAGGCATCACATGCAGTAAAGATTCCGGTTATCGGTATGGGCGGAATTGCAACAGCTGAGGATGCAATAGAATTCATGCTTGCAGGAGCAACAGGAGTTGCTGTTGGCGCAATGAACTTCCATAACCCTTATGCAACAATAGAGGTTATTGAGGGAATAGAGCGCTATATGTCAGAGCAGGGAATTGAGAATATTAATGAAATTATCGGAGCTGTAGAATAAGCTCCGATAAAATGAATTCGTATTATTCTGTAAAAGTGAAGGACACTCTCACTTTTGAGTCAGAGATTTTTTCTCCGTCAGCCTTTAGTTCATACTGGAGGTGGACGGAGATTTTTTTAGGTGTTTCTTCAATCATAAGGTGCCTTGTGATGGCTGTGAGCTTCATGATGCCGTACTGTGTCTGATAGTCGGTCTCGCAGGTCTCGCCAAGACCAAAGTGCAGTTCAGAGTTCACAGAGCCTGTTTGGGACATGGTGATCTTACCGTTACCGATAATAAGGGTGTGATGATTCCTTATATGCAGCTTGTCATCATCGGCAGGATCATAGTACTGAATCAGGGTACTGTTTCCGTCGGTGATGCAGGAAGCGGTACATTCAGTTTTTACTATTTCAGGCTTTCCATCGCCGTGATCGTGTGCGCCGATTATCTTAATTATTCCATTCATAGGCATTACCTTTATACAGGCTTTGTGATGTACAGTTCCGGTGCAATTCCTCTGCTTCTAAGCTCATTTACTGCATGCTCAGCGTAGACAAGATTCTTATTTTCAAAGATACCAAATACTGTAGGGCCGCTTCCGCTCATTCTGGCTCCCATGGCACCATTAGCAAGAAGAATCTGTCTGATATCTTCGATTACAGTGTATTTTGAAGCGGTTACTGGCTCTAAAACATTACCAAGTCTATCTGTGATGCCTGCAAGGTCGCGCTTTTCGATAGCTTCCATCATACCGTCTATATCAGGATGGTTCTCAATGGGCTTGGAATCAAGGGTTGTATAAGCCCATGCTGTTGAGACATCGATAGAAGGCTTAGCAATAACTATGTGGCAGGAAGGCATATCTCTAAGGAATGTCAGCTTTTCACCGATTCCCTCTGAGAGTGCTGTACCACCGCAGATGCAGTAAGGAATATCTGCACCAAGAGGAGTTGCCAGCTGGCATAATTCTTCCTGGCTAAGACCAAGATTCCAAAGTTCGTTAAGAGCATGGTAAGTAGCTGCTCCGTCGGTACTTCCGCCTGCAAGACCTGCAGCCATGGGAATGTGCTTTTTAAGGCTTACGGTAACACCCTTCTCTATGCCATATTTTTCTTTTAGCTGAGCAGCAACCTTCCAAATAAGATTGGTTTTATCTGTGGGGATTCTGGGGTTAGCTGTCATGATGATAATCTGTCCGTCATCGCGATTTTCAAAGGACAGTTCGTCATGTAGGTCAATGCTCTGCATGATCATCTTTACAATATGGTAGCCATCATCTCGTCTTCCCAGGACATCCAGCCCTAAGTTTATTTTTGCGTATGCTTTTCTTGTTATCATTGAATTTCCCTTCCGGATAAGAATAAGTAAAACACTTACTATTAATATAATAAAAAATGCTGATTTACACAATGAATTTGCGTAGGGCACGAAAGGATTCAGCATCCAGATCCCTAAACGCAGAACATAAAAAAGCTGCGAAGGATTTCCTTCGCAGCAGCTTTAAAACTAAATTATAAAGGCTTTGCTCCTGCCTTCTCCTTTGCCTTAGCAACGAGATTCTTCCAGAAGCCCTTCTTTTCTTCGGGAGCAGCGTTGCTTCCACGAATACCCTTAACAGAAAGTACATAGATTCCGCTTACTTCTGCCTTAACTTCCTTTTTAACAGGAACAGAATCAAAAATCTTCTCATCACATACGAGATTCATGATCTGGGGACCAACCTTAACCTTAAGGATCGGAAGCTTGGAACGACGAAGAAGCTTGGGAGTGTTCTCCATAACGGCTGCAGGAAGTCCTGCTTCGTTGATTCGCATTCTCTTTTTGTCGATGATCAGCATGGAAATACTCTGCTTTACAGCTTCCATCTGAGCCTGCTGTTCTTCCTGACGCTTCTGTGCTCTCTTGCCAAGGATTGTAAGGGCTACAAGAGCTATGATCAAAATAACTAAAATGACTATCATTACTATAGCTGCGGTACTCAAAACTAACCTCCAATTACTACAAACTGATTTAACTAGCAAATTGTATTCTATCATTCTTTTAGCGGGCAGGCAACAAAATACTTTAATCATAGTCAATTCTGTGATAGTATTAAAAAAGTTTATTTTTATAGGAAGTAATAGAGGAGTATTTTTTTATGAAAAAGATGGCAGTAGCGATGCTTGCGGCACTTCTTACCGTTTCATCTCTTACAGGATGTTCAAAAGCAGGTAATGATACTAACGCAGCATATTTAAAAGACACAGATTTATCCAAGTATGTAACACTTGGAGATTACAAGAATCTTACAGTTGAGGTTGCTTCACCTGAAGTTACTGATGATGAGGTTGCTAGCTATATCCAGTACGTACAGAATTCAATGGCAGCTACAGTAGAAGTAACTGACAGAGCTGTTCAGACAGGAGATACAGTTAATATTGATTACGCCGGCAAATATGCTGATTCAGGAGAGGCATTTGATGGCGGTACAGCTCAGGGATATAATCTTACCATCGGTTCTCACACATTTATCGATGGCTTTGAAGATGGTCTTATCGGAGCAGAGCTTGGTCAGACCCTGGATCTTAACCTTAAGTTCCCTGATTCATACAGCAATGCAGACCTTGCAGGCAAGGATGTTATTTTTACAGTAACAGTTAACAAGATTCTCATTAAGCCCGATTTTGACGATGCTTATGTAGCAACTCTTGGAATCGAAGGCGTATCTACAGTTGATGAGCTTAGCAATTACATAAAAGGAAAACTCATGGAGGATAAGCAGACATCCTATGATACATCTGTTCAGAATGAGGCACTTGAGGCAGCTACAAACGGATGCATGTTTGAGAATCCGCCTCAGGCTATGCTTGACAGATTTGCAGGTCTTTACGCAGATCAGATGGAGCAGGTAGCTCAGTACTATTCTGCTAGCTACGGACAGTCAATGACAGCTGATTCAGTACTTCAGGTGCTTATGTCACAGGAAGGATATTCAGGAGAGGCTGAGGATTATAAAGCAGAGCAGGCACTTAAGCTTGCAAAGCAGTACATCATGCTTGGTGCTATAGCAGCACAGGAAGGCATTGAGGTTACAGAGGATGAGCTTAATGAGAAGCTTACATCCGATATGGAAACAGCAAATGCCAGCGCTGCTGATTCTGATAAGGTAGACAGTCTTGATGCATACAAAGAGACTGTTGATGTAGAGAATATCAGAGAGAGCCTTCTTAGTAAGAAGGTTATTGAGTTCCTTGCTACAAATGCAAATGTTGTTGAGCCTTCTGATGATGCAGAGGCAACAGAAGAGACTGCAGCAGAGGAGAACACTGAGGAAGCATCAGATGCTTCTGAGGACGGAGAATAATTTTCGAACAACTAATGTTTAAATATGGAGGCATATTATGGAACTAACAGATATCAGAGAGCTTTTTAGAGAGCCGGATAAGTACGCAGACAAAGAAGTAACCGTAGGCGGATGGATTCGTAACATTCGTGATTCTAAGACAATTGGATTTATTGTTTTGAATGACGGTACATATTTTTCACCTCTTCAGGTGGTATATTCTGATGAGCTTAATAATTTTGCAGAGGTTAGTAAGCTTAATGTTGGTGCCGCAATCATTGCTACAGGTAAGATTGTAATGACTCCAGATGCAAAGCAGCCCTTCGAGATGCAGGCTACAGGAATAGAGATTGAGGGACCTTCAACTCCCGATTATCCCCTTCAGCCTAAGCGTCATTCACTTGAGTACCTTAGAACACTTCCTCATCTTCGTGCAAGAACAAACACATTTGAGGCTGTTTTCAGAGTAAGATCACTGGCTGCATATGCTATTCACTCATTCTTCCAGGAGAGAGGCTTTGTATATGTTCACACTCCTCTTATTACAGGAAGTGACTGTGAAGGTGCCGGAGAGATGTTCCAGGTAACAACTCTTGATCTTAACAACGTTCCCAAGAATGAGGAAGGCGAAGTAGATTACACCAAGGATTTCTTTGGCAAGCCTGTTAACCTTACTGTTTCAGGTCAGCTCAACGTTGAGACCTATGCTTTTGCATTTAAGAATGTTTATACATTCGGACCTACATTCCGTGCTGAGAATTCAAACACAACCCGTCATGCAGCTGAGTTCTGGATGATCGAGCCTGAGATGTGCTTTGCAGATCTTAAGGATGACTGTGATTGTGCCGAGGCAATGCTTAAGTATGTTATTAACTATGTACTTGAGAATGCACCTGCTGAGATGGAGTTCTTCAACTCATTCGTAGATAAGGGACTTATTGATCGTCTTAAGAATGTTGCAAACAGCGAGTTTGGTCGTATCACATATACAGAGGCAATTGAGATTCTCAAAGAGCATAACGATGAGTTTGATTATAAGGTAGAGTGGGGCTCAGATCTTCAGACAGAGCACGAGAGATTCCTTACAGAGAAGGTATTTAAAAAGCCTGTATTTGTAACTGACTATCCGAAGGAAATCAAAGCCTTCTACATGAAGCTGAATGAGGATGGTAAGACTGTTGCAGCAGCTGACTGCCTTGTACCCGGTATCGGTGAGATTGTTGGCGGAAGCCAGAGAGAGGATGATCTTGAGACTCTTGAGAAGAGAATGGATGAGCTTGGACTTAAGAAGGAAGATTATCAGTTCTATCTTGATCTTCGTCGCTATGGCTCAGTTCGTCACGCAGGCTTCGGTCTTGGTTTTGAGCGCTGCGTAATGTACCTGACAGGTATGGGCAACATCCGCGATGTTGAGTCCTTCCCTCGTACAGTTGGTAACTGCGAGTTATAATTTTTTAGCATCTTATGACTGTTGCTTCCTTGACAGGAGGCAACAGTTTTTTCTTTTTGTTTTCATGTGAATTTTTTTTGAAATATGTATAAGGATAAAAGCTGACAGCTTAATCATGTTATAATTAGATATAAAATTTTGTTGGAGATTTTGCGGATATCTATCTGCATGAATGATGGGGAAATATGCGAAGATTTAAATTCAAATCTTTTAATAAATATATATGTACAGTACTTGCTGCGGCGATGCTTTTTAATTCCGGGTCACCGGCCTTTGCAACAACCAGTGAGGAGTTAAAAAAGCAGCAGAAGGAGCTTGAAAAAGAACAGAAGGAGCTCGAAAAAAAACAGGATGCTCTGGAATCAGAGAAGAGGTCCAGTCAGAGCGGACTTAATAGTGCAAATCAGAATATTAGTGCAATAGAGGGTGAGCAGGCAGAGATTCAGGCTGAGCTGGATGCTGCAAATGAAGAGCTTGTGGGACTCCTTACAAGTATCGATCTGATTCAGGCAGACATCACAGATACTGAAGAGAAAATTGTTCAGACCCAGGCAGAGTATGACGAGGCCAAGGCTCTAGAAGAAGAGCTCTACGAAGCTATGAAAAAGCGCATACGCTACATGTATGAAAAGGGCGAGCTTAGCTATGCAGAGCTTCTTTTGCAGGCCCAGAGCTTTGATGATCTTCTTAATAAAGCAGAGTATGTAGAGTCTTTGTATGAATATGACAGGACAAAGCTCGGCGAATATGTGGCAGCTAAAAACGCCGCAGAGGAATATGGCGATCAGCTGGCAGAAGCAAAGTCAGAGCTTGAGACCTCCAAGTATGAGCTGGAGGAAGAGCAGAAATACACTGAGACGGTTATTGCCAATTATAAGAAAAAATTTGCCAACTTTGATGTGCAGCTGGCTAAGGCAAAGCAGGATGCGGCAGTATATTCTGCACAGCTTCAGAAGCAAACCTCGGAGATAAAGGAATTGCAGGCAAAGATCGACTCCAAGGAAGCCGAAGTTAAAAAGACCAAGAAAGCCGCAGATGAAGCGGCATCTAAAGAGGCTGAGGAGGCAGCAAAGAAGAAGGCTGCTGAAGAAGCCAGCAAAAAGGCAGCGGAAGAGGCTCTTGCGCAGGCAAATACTGATGAGGATGATGAAGATGACGATGATGCAGATACAGATTCTGCATCAGCAGGCAATGCATCGGATAGCAGCTCGTCAAAGAGCGCAGAGGCTGCAGCACCTACAGGCTCAGCTACAGGGCAGAGTATAGCTAATTATGCATGTAAGTTTGTAGGTAATCCGTACGTTGCAGGCGGCACCAGTCTTACCAATGGTGCGGATTGCTCCGGTTTTGTTTATGCAGTATATCAGGCCTTTGGAATCAGTGTGCCCAGATCATCCTATGCTCAGGCAGCATACGGAAAGGCAGTGTCCTATGAGAATGCTCAGCCCGGAGATGTTATCTACTACGGCGGACATGTGGCGATATATCTTGGCGGCGGACGTATAGTTCATGCTAGTACCGCCCGTACCGGAATAAAATACGAAAACGCAACCTATAGAACAATTCTTACCATCAGAAGATTTATATAAGAGGATAGAGATTTGGAATGGAGTAAATTGCTTTGTGAAGACAGAGTCAGATCTATCAAAAAGAGAGAAGGCTCAAATGATCTTCGCAGTGAGTTTGAAAAGGATTATCACAGAATAATCGGAAGTGCGTCTTTCAGGCGCCTTCAGGATAAGACACAGGTTTTTCCGCTTGATCAGTCTGATTTTGTAAGGACCAGACTGACTCATTCTTTGGAGGTTTCCTCCTTTTGTAAGTCCCTTGGACAAAATATAGCAAGAAAGATTTTGGCAGAGATTAAGGATGAGAGTTTTCTGCCCTCATATCAGCAGGATATCTGCGATATTTTGCAGTGTGCAGGACTCCTTCATGATATAGGTAATCCGCCCTTTGGACATTTTGGCGAAACTGTTATCAGAGAGTGGTTCAAGAACAAGCTTCCTGATCAGGAGTTTTCAGGTAAGCCTATAACAGAGATTTTGAATCCTCAGATGCTGGGAGATTTTTATAACTTTGAAGGTAATACCCAGGCGCTTCGCGTGGTATCAAAACTTCACTATCTTGTGGACGAGCATGGTATGAACCTGACAAAGGCTCTGCTTGCAACTATCATCAAGTACCCTGTATCATCCCTTGAGGTGGACAAGAAGAGTCCCGACATCTGCTGTCATAAGATGGGATATTATTATGCGGACAGAGAGCTTTTTAATGATATTCAGGAATCCTGCGGATTAAAAGGAAGAAGACATCCTCTTACATTTATTCTTGAAGCGGCAGATGATATTGCTTACAGAACTGCCGACATAGAGGATGCGTATAAGAAGGGACTCATTAGCTTTGACTTGCTGGTACGTGAGCTTGAGAGCAGATGCTTTGAGGATCAATCCGATAAAATCTACAGACAGCTCCTTGATTCACTTAAATACAGATATGGAAAAGGTATCGAGCTTGGCGTAAGTGATCCGGGTGAATATGCCGTTTCGAACTGGGTTGTTGCTGTTCAGGGTAAACTCATTTATCTTGCTACGGAGGGCTTTGCTGCAAACTACAAGAGTATTATGGATGGTTCCTTTGGAAGTGAACTTCTTGAAGGAAGCGGTAAAGTCTATGGAAGTAAGACGCAAGAAGAGGCTGGTAACAGCAATGACGGCGGAGATAATTCGGGAGATAGACCGGATAATAAAGAGCATGTTGCCGAAGGTAAGCATATCGTTGATGCTCTTGGAGAAATAGCAATTAAGTATGCCTTCAATTCAGAACCAATTTTGAAGATAGAGGTAAGTGCAGATCAGATACTGACGTATCTTTTGGACAGACTGGTTCCTGCGGCAATTCATTTTGACACAGATTCAAAGCTAAGGCCTATTGATTCCAGAATGATTTCTTTTATCTCTAACAACTATAAGAAGATTTATCAGATTTACTCTGAAGGAAAATCTGAGGAAGAAAAGCTTTATCTAAGGCTTCTTCTGGTTACGGATTATGTATGTGGTATGACAGACAGCTACGCGAAGAGGCTTTATCAGGAGCTTAACGGATTGATTTAAATGGCTTTAATGACTTGGCGGATGATTTAGTTAATGTATATTTTATAATGGTTTTACTTGCAATTTTTAAGGTCAACATATATGTTAGTTTAGTGGTGTGATGAAAATATTGTGAGTGCGAGGTGGATTTTACTTTGCATGAGCATGATTCATCAGAAAAAAGATCAGAAAGTGAGAAAATATGGCAAGAGAAATGGTTGTAGTTCTTGACTTTGGCGGACAGTATAAGCAGCTGATAGCCAGACGTGTTCGTGAGTGCAACGTTTACTGCGAGATCCATCCCTATAACATCGGGCTTGATAAGCTTAAAGAGATGAATCCCAAGGGCATCATTTTAACAGGTGGCCCCAACAGTGTGTACGGCGATCAGGCAGTATTGTGTGAGAAGGAGCTTTATGAGCTGGGCATTCCGGTTCTTGGAATCTGCTACGGCGCACAGCTTACTGCATTTTTGAACGGAGGCGAAGTTAAGACAGCGCCTTTAAGTGAGTACGGTAAGACAGAGACTTATCTTGATCCTGCATCTGAATTGTTCGCAGGCCTTACGGAGAACGAGGACGGCGTTCCTGTAAGAGAGGATAGCGAAGGTCATAAAGTAGTTACAACCTGGATGAGCCATACAGACTATATAGCAAAGGCTCCCGAGAGCTTCAGGATTACAGCTCATACACCTAATTGCCCGGTAGCAGCTATGGAGAATGCTGACAGAAAGATTTATGCTGTTCAGTTCCATCCGGAAGTTATGCATACTGAGTGCGGAACTATTATGCTCAGGAATTTTGTAATGAATGTATGTAAGTGTGCAGGCGACTGGAAGATGGCAGACTTCGTTGAGAGAAGTATCGCCGAGATCAGAGAGAAGGTTGGAAACGGCCGCGCTCTTTGCGCTCTTTCAGGCGGCGTTGATTCATCAGTTGCAGCCGTACTTATGAGTAAGGCTATCGGTAAGCAGCTTACCTGCGTATTTGTAGATCACGGTCTTCTTAGAAAGAATGAAGGCGACGAGGTTGAGGCAGTATTTGGACCAAACGGCGCATACGACCTTAACTTTATAAGAGTAAATGCTCAGGACAGATTCTATGAGGCACTTAAGGGTGTTGAAGAGCCTGAGAAGAAGAGAAAGATCATCGGTGAGATGTTCATCCGTGTATTTGAGGAAGAGGCCAAGAAAATCGGAGCCGTTGATTTCCTTGTACAGGGTACTATCTACCCCGATGTTGTAGAGAGCGGAATCGGCGAAGGTGCAGTTATCAAGTCTCACCACAATGTAGGCGGTCTTCCGGATTATGTTGATTTTAAAGAGATCATCGAGCCACTTCGCATGCTGTTTAAGGATGAGGTAAGAGCATCAGGACTTGAGCTTGGTATTCCTGAGCATCTCGTTTTCAGACAGCCATTCCCCGGACCGGGACTTGGAATCCGTATCATCGGTGAAGTTACAGCTGAGAAGGTTCGTATCGTACAGGATGCAGATGCCATCTACCGCGAGGAGATTGGCAAGGCAGCTGCTGCTTACAAGGAAGAGAACGGCAAGAATCCCGAATGGCTTCCTGCTCAGTATTTTGCAGCACTGACAAATATGCGATCCGTTGGTGTTATGGGTGATTTCAGAACCTATGATTATGCAGTAGCGCTCCGCGCAGTAAATACATCTGACTTCATGACAGCAGATGCTACTAACGTTCCATGGGAGATTCTGCAGACGGTAATGAACAGAATCATTAACGAGGTTAAGGGAGTCAACAGAGTAATGTACGATCTCACCTCCAAGCCTCCGGGAACAATCGAAATGGAGTAACGGATAATCGCCTGCAAGGCCTGTGTTTATCAGGTTTTGCAGGCTTTTTGTTTTGCCTTTGACGCCGTTTTGTCGTAGATTTGCTCTTTACAATCTATTGATCATTTTGTATAGTAGTCGATGGATTTAGGAAAGTTTTCTTTTCAATAATTCTTTTGAATGGTTGCTTTAATCATAAAGTGGCTAAGATATTCCAAACATATGGATTTATATACCTTTTTGTAAGCGGTGGGGTGGAGCTGGTATATAAGACAAAAATACTTATATGGTTTATATACCTATTTGCAAGGTTGTGGAGTAGAGCTGGTATATAAGATAGAAATATACTGATTTCTTATATACTTTTTTCTGCGCTCAATGAATTATTTGAGGTAGGAAGTTAGGAAAAGCAGATAGAAAAGTATATAAGTTATATCTAATTATTTAATTTATATACCTGGCATCGAAGAGTTGTGAGAAATAGGTATATAAATATTGCTTAAGGAGTTCTCTTATATATGTTGTGTAAAAAGGATGAAACCGGCAAGTGGGCTTCTTGAAATTGGAATATAGATACCGTTTGTAATAAGGATTATTGTGAGGAATGAATTAGTATTAGAAATAGGAGATATCAAAACAAAATGGAGGAAGTAAATAATAAAACAGAACAGAGAACTGGATATGACAGTGAATGGATAAGCAAAGTCAGTAGAAGGAAAGCAGTGCTGGAAAAGCTGATTATGGATAGAGAAGCATCAATAAATAGTTCACCGGAAGGCCATTTAAGAGTGCAGGATAGAAACAGCTATGCCTTGTATTATTGGATAAAAAAGACGGGGGATACAAACGGAGAGCTCATACCTAAGAAAAATAGAGATATTGCTAGGAAGCTGGCTCAAAAAGACTATGATAAAAAGCTGGCTAGAGTGATAAAAAAAGAACTCAAGGAGATAACTAAGTATCTTGAGTGTATTAAGGAAAATGATATCAGTTCAATATATGAAGGTTTAAGTGATAAGAGAAAACTGCTTGTAAAGCCGCTTATAACATCGGATGAGGAATATATAAAACGATGGAAAGAAAAACCATATGACCCTATGGGATTTGATGAAGGTTCGGCAGAATACTATTCAGATAGCGGGATAAGAGTCAGATCAAAGTCAGAAATAATTATCGCAAATATGCTGGAGAAATATGGAGTGCCATATAAATACGAATGTCCACTCAAATTAGGGAAAAGAGGTATAGTGAGCCCTGATTTCACATGCCTTAATATTAGGACACGAAAAGAGTATATCTGGGAACACTTTGGGATGATGGACGATGAGAATTATGCTAACAAGAATGTTGCTAAAATCAATTCTTATGAAGAAAGTGGTTATCAATTAGGAAAAAATATGATTATGACTTTTGAAGCTTCTCAACAGCCCATAAATTCTAATATAATAAAGAATATGATTACATCCTGGCTTTTATGAGTAGGGCGGAATAAGGAGTTTGTTGGGTTACTATGGGGAAAGTAATATTCTTAGATATTGATGGGGTTCTTAATTCCAATTTCTGGAATGCTGATCATCAAAGAGAAATAAGTGACGGAAAATACATAGATACTGAAAAGGTTAGGCTGTTGTCGAAGCTTGTGAAAAAAGCTGAGGCAGAGATTATTCTGCATTCTGGATGGAGATTCTGGTTTGACACAGATTTAAAACCTCTTCGTTCAGAGGCAGGTTATCTTGCAGAGCTTTTGAAAAAAGAGGAAATGCAATCTTTTGGACTGCAGAGGATGATGGAAAGCTAATTGGTGAGCTGTATGTGTTTCTGAATCTTGATGATAAGGACTTTGCAGATGGCACTAAAACAGCTTACTTATGTGCATTCCGTGTGCAGGAGAATTATCGCAGACAGGGCATAGGAACAGCACTGATCGAGAAGGCGGTAAAAGAGCTGGCAGATAGAGGCTTCACCGGAGTAACCATAGGCGTAGACGAAACAGAAGAACTTAATATAAAGCTTTATAGGCGTCTTGGCTTCAATACTAAGATTAAGGATTGCAATGTGGATCCCTGTGCAATGAACAAGGATATGGAACCTGATTCCTGCGACATATTTTGGCTATTGTATAAGGATATTTCAGGAGTAGAGAATTTGGATAAAGTAACCTTAAACATCATGACCAGAGAACTGTGTCATGAGCTATATAAAAACTGGGAAAACGATGATTCCATATATATGGATATGTCGCTGTTTAAACCGTATAATTATAGGGAGGAAGCGGTTGACAGATACTATGATTCCAAACAGGAACCATCCCGCAGATTGTTTGCAGTAATGCTTGGAGACAGGCCTATAGGCGAGGTCCAGCTTAAGCAGATTGATCAGGACAAAAAAGAATGCACTCTTAGCATTCACATGCAAAATGATGCTGTTAAAGGAAAGGGATATGGGACGCAGGCCGAACGCCTGGCTATCCAGTATGCATTTGAAGAGCTTGGCATGATTGCTGTAAACGCAGATACTGTTGTAAAGAATGTTAGAAGTCAGCATATACTTGATAAACTGGGATTTGAGTTTATCAAAGAGGAAGGCGATTTCAAATATTATAGATTGGAGAAATGATTATGAGTACACACATTGAGCCATTTGAGGCAATGGATTCCAGTATAGAGGGATTGAAAATAATAAATGTAAAAAGCGCTACGGATGACCGCGGAACTGTTCGCGAACTGTTTCGCAGCAGCATTCATTCAGAAGTTCTTCCCAGAACAGTGACAGGATGGAAGCAGATTAACCTTACAAGAACAAAGAAGGGGGCTGTTCGCGGACTTCACGGCGAAGCTATGAATAAGCTTGTTACGGTGGCGTATGGTTCTGTCTTTGGCGTTTATGTGGACACAAGACCTGGCAGTAAAACCTTTGGTGCAGTTCAGACTGTTTATATCACTCCCGGGGTTCAGGTATTTGTTCCACAGGGCGTATGTAACGGATTCCAGGCCCTGGAAGATAGTGAATACCTGTACTTTTTTGATAATGAATGGGCGCCGGGAATGCCTGGAACCGCACTTTGCCCGTTAGCTCCTGAGCTTGGTATTAATTGGCCTATTGAAATTGATACAAATGATCTAAATCAGATCTCGGAGAAGGATTCAAAGGCTCCGACACTTACAGAACTTCGCAGTAAGCTTGGTATGGATTAAATTATTGCGAATACATAATTTTCTGGCGAATCGTTGGGAATTATGTAGTTTACAGGTATGCTTTCAGAAAGAACAGTGCTATAATTGCAATGTTGCTGTCGATAATTAGTAAATTATTTTGGAGGATATCGATATGGTTATGTTTTTAAAGCTTCGAAATTTCTAATAGGCATGAAACCTTAATAAATAGTTTCGTGCCTTGTAATCAGGAACAATAAACTATTTAATTTAAGGAGATTACAAATGGAATTTCAAGACGATATAATAAAAGAGTATTTACGAAACGTTTATTTTATTACAGGTACACCTTGCGGAGGAAAAACCACTGTTTCAAGAGCACTGGGAAAGAAATATGGCATACCGGTGTATGACATCGATGAGCGTTTTCCTGAGCATCAGGCTATTTCAGACAAAGAGCATCAGCCCAACATGAACAAAGTTTTCAGAGATGCAGATGAGTTCTTCGGAAGAAGTGTTGAGGAGTACAAAAAATGGCTTCTTGATAACACCAGAGAGCAGCTGGATTTTGTGATTTTGGATCTTATGAGACTATCTCAAAATGGACGTATTATCTGCGATTGTCATCTGACATTGGAGCAGGCGGAAAAATTGACTGATCCATCAAGGATTGTGTTTATGATTCGCGAACCTGTCAATCTGATTGATGAGTATTGCAACAGGCCGGACCATCAGGATTTCAAGGAATTTATAGAAAGTGCTACAAATCCGGAAGCAGCCAAGGCTAACTGTAATGAGACTTTATGTAATCTTAACAGGAAGGTTTACGATTCCATTAAGAAGAGTGAATTCAATTGGATAGAGCGGGATAATAGCAGATCTGTAGATGATACGGTAAAGCTTGTTGAAAACTGCTTTGGATGGAATTTGTAATAAGATTTTGTAATTAAGAGTGAAAGGAGTTATGCAGAAATACATGACTCCTTTTATTTGACTAGTGAAGCCTATGAGGACGGGCCCGGTAAAAACGGTATGAAAATGTATATCTGAAATCACAAATAATAAAAAGGGGAAAACATGCAGGAAACAACAGAGAAAGTACAAACGGACGATTACAGCGAGCAGCACAAAAAAGCATGGGAGTTTGATGCCTATAACTTCTGGGTCAGAACAGCGGGAACGCCTGCTGAGAGAGCAGCTAAGGATAAAGCGGATCCAAGAAAAATGCTAAAGCAGCATGCGGGTTATTTTGATTCTTTTGAGGGAGTAAAAGTAGCAAATATCTGCGGCTCCTGCGGAAAGAAGGCCATACCGCTGGCGCTTCTTGGATCCGAAGTTACCATATTCGATATTTCCGAGGATAACAAAAAATATGCCATGGAAACCGCAGATGCGGCAGGAGTATCAATAAATTGTGAGGTGTGTGACATCCTTAAGATTGATATGGAAAAGTATGCAGGGTACTTCGATGTGGTATTTATGGAAGGCGGTATTCTCCACTATTTTCATGACATTGGCGAATTCATGAACATCATGTATTGCCTTCTTAAGCCTTATGGAAAACTGATTTGCAGCGATTTTCATCCCTTCACCAAGATAGCTGATATTTTGAAATTCGGTCAGCCCACTCCCGGGTATTTTTATTCGGAGGTATTTGAAGGCGAGATGGCCCATGCCAGGTTCTATGATGAGGAGATTCGCAGGCAGATTCCTAAATGTAAGTACAGGAAGTATACGATTAGCGAAATTATAAACGGCATCATAGATGCAGGATTCACACTGGTGTGTTTCGATGAGCATCCTGCATGGGAGGACGACAAGCTTCCCGGCGAGTTTACTGCCATAGCCAGAAAGGTATGAAAATGGATTATTGCAGAATTTCAAGCGACAAAATAAACGAACTATGGGAATTGCAGAAGGCCTACAAGAACGAAATAGGCGAGGATGCGCCTTCTGAGCAGGATATGAAGGCTTTGGGAAAAGCTATCGAAAGAGAAGTAATAGAATTTTACGGAGCTTTTGACGGTGATAAACTGGCCGGGTGCTGCTCTGTTACAAAGGGCTTTTCGACCTTCAACTATGCAGTCAGCGGTGTCTTTGAGGACTTCTACATTACACCCAAATACAGGCACAGTGGAATTGCAAGAGAATTAGTAAGCTATGCATACGCTGAGAGTAAGGTTGGTTCGTTGACAGTAGGCTGCGCAGATTGTGATGTTAAAATGTATGAAGCCATCGGCTTTTCGATTTCCCTCGGCAATATGCTTGCCTACGAATAAATGAGGCGATGCTTGCTAAGACAAATGGAATCTTGAAGCTCCCAAAGGACCCGGGGATGTTTGTTGCCTCAAAATAAGAATAAGGTTAAAATATCGCTATGCAAACAAAAAAGATATTAGACCTGAGGATGACAACATGAAAAAACAGATCGGCGTAATTGGAGATATACACAGTAACTATACTGCTTTCAAAACAGCAGTTCAGTATATGACGGAAAGAGGAATAACAGAGTTTATCCTGCTTGGAGACTATGTCTCAGATACCACGGATACTGCCGAAACTATGCAGTATATTTACGAGCTTATAAAAAAATACAAGGTGACAGCAATAAGAGGAAATCGTGAGGATTACCTTTTGGGTCAAAGGAGGGTTCTTCGCGGCGAGTCGGATGCACCCTTATGGCTATACAATTCTGCCAGCGGGAATCTTCTTTACACCTATGAGCTTTTGACAAATGAGGATTTGGATTTCTTTGAGTCGCTTCCAATCAGCTATAGATACAAATGTGAGGGATACCCTGACATAATCTGCTGTCACGGATCTCCGGTTAACAATCGTGAGCTTCTTTTATTTCACGACGATACTGCGAAAAAGTGGCTTGAAAAGATAGATGCAGACTATATCGTTGGTGGGCACACTCACGTTCAGGGCGAATGCCACCATAATGGGAAGCACTATTTCAACACCGGATCTACAGGTATTGCCATAAGTGCACCGGGGTTGGCGCAGTGTCTTATTTTGCATGGTTTTGATGAAAATGAACCGGAAGGTCCTTCCTGGGAAGCAGAGTTTTTGAACCTGCCCTATGATGTGGATTATGTAATAGATGCCCTTTATGAAAAAGGACTTATGGAAAAAGGAAAATGGTTTGTAGTCAATAATGAGCACATATTAAAAACAGGGAAGGATGTAACCCCTGAACTTATTAATAAGGCCATGATTCTTCAGGAAAAAGAAACAGGAAACCCTGTAGACTGGCCGTATATCGAAGAAGAATACTTTACAAAGGCTGCAAAGATTCTTGGAATTCCGGACTACAGGGTTCCCCGTAAGGATGCTATGTGAAGCATTTTAATTTAATGTAATATCAACGTTTTGCTGCGTCGCAAATAAGGTCTACACTTGTTTCGATTCCAAGGGATGAGCTTTTTACGCAAAGGTCATAATAAGCCGCATTACCGAATTCGGTATGAGTGTAGTACTTGCAGTATTTTTTTCTTGCCTTATCTACTGAGTGAAGGTGTTCAAGAACTTTGTCCTCAGACATATCGGGCATTTTTTTCTGCATACGCTCAAGTCTGAAGCGCTCGGATGCAGCTATGAAAACGTGGAGAGTTTTGTCAAACTCCTTAAGGATTATATTTGCATTACGTCCCACAATTACGCAGTTGCCCTTTTCGGCAACTTTTTTTATTGCTTCTCTTTGTGCTACGAAAAGTCTTTCATCAAGAGGCTTGTTGTAGAAATCAAAAAGACTCTGTCCAAAGCCCCATTCTCGGGGAACACGCTCGTCATAGTAGCGAACCTCTTCAGGTGAAAGTGAACCGCTCTCCATGGCTGCCTTTAATATCATATCCTTGTCACAGTAGTAGTAGCCAAGTCTGTCGGCAACTGCCTGACCTATTGTGCTTCCACCTGCTCCAAATTGTCTGCTGATTGTAATTATATTTTTCATGAATCAATCTTAAAGAACCTTGTTCAGGAAATCGATGGTTCTTTCCTCCTTTGGATTTAATAAAACTTCCTGCGGAGTGCCTTCTTCTACGATGAAGCCTCCATCCATGAATATGACTCTGTCAGCGACTTCTCTGGCAAAGCCCATCTCGTGAGTAACGATAACCATGGTCATTCCATCTGCTGCCAGATCCTTCATAACCTGCAGAACTTCACCGACCATCTCGGGATCAAGCGCTGATGTGGGCTCGTCGAAAAGCATAATATCGGGCTGCATGCAAAGTGCTCTTGCAATTGCAACACGCTGCTTCTGACCGCCGGAGAGCTGGCTTGGATAGCTCTCGGATTTATCTTCAAGTCCAACCTTTTTAAGCATGTTTTTAGCTCTTGTTACTGCTTCCTCCTTTGAGCATTTTTTCAGCTGCACGGGAGCAAGTGTAAGGTTATCCATTATATTCAGATTGTTAAAAAGATTAAAGTGCTGGAATACCATTCCGATGTTTTCACGGACATGGTTGATATTTACCTGTTTCTGAGTGATGTCATTTCCATCTATCACAATTGTGCCGGAAGTGACTTTTTCAAGCTTATTGAGACAGCGAAGGAAGGTGGACTTACCTGAACCGGAGGGACCGATTACACATACCACTTCACCCTTTGTGATCTCTGTTGAAATGTCCTTAAGGACCTCAAGACTACCAAAGCTTTTCTTTAAATGCTCTACTTTAATTTTGATTTCGCCTTTATCTGCCAACGCTAAGCCTCCTTTCAACTACCTTTGCACTTCGTGAAAGGATAGTGATAACAATCAGATACATAATTCCAACGATAGCCCATGTCTGGAAGGACATGAAGGTGTTAGCCTGAACATTTTTAGCGGTGTTAACAAGCTCCGGAAATCCGATTACTGACAGGATAGATGTATCCTTCAGTGTGATAATAAACTGATTGATGAATGTAGGAATCATAGTGCGGATAGCCTGAGGCAGTACGACCTTTCTCATGGCCATGCCGTAGGTAAGACCAAGGGAGCGGGCAGCTTCCATCTGACCCTTATCTACAGACTGAATACCTGCGCGGACAATCTCTGCCATATAAGCACCACAGTTAAGGGCAAGACAGATGGTACCAGCCTGAAGTGCAGTGAGACTTATGGAAAAACCGCCGATTATTGTATTAAAGAAATACGGTACTCCAAAATAGACAAAGAACGCCAGAACGATCATAGGCACGCCGCGAATTACGTCGACGAAAATCTGGGATATTACATTAGATACTCTGTTTTTCAGAACACCCATGATTCCGAAGATCATACCGATTATACATGCAAAGAACAAACCTAAAAGAGCAAGCAGGAGAGTTCTTCCGAGGGCTACAAGTAGCATCCCTCCGTAAACTGAAATTATTTTAACCATAGAATAAATTCCTCATAGAACCGGGCAGGAAAGACCTGCCCGGCGGATTTGTTGAAACAGCAAACCTTTTATTCACCAAGATATTTAGCAATGATCTCGTCGTAGGTACCGTTTGACTTGATGTTTGCAAGACCCTTGTTGAACATATCAACAAGCTCCTGGTTGTCTGCATTGAAAATAGCAAAACCATATGATGCAGGATCGTTGCCTGTGCCATCAACAAGCTTCATGGAGATGCCTGTATCCTTGATATTTGCAGCCATGATCGGTGTGTCATCAAATGTAGCAGCAACCTGTCCGCCTACAACTGCCTGATACATGGTGGGTGAATCCTCAAAGTAAGTAACTGTGAAGCCATACTGATCAGCAAGGCTCTCTGCGTATGTAGCACTCATGGTACCTGTCTTTACAGCAACTGATTTTCCATCAAGGTCATCAAAGCCTGTGATGTCTGAAGATGCTTCAACTGCCATACTCTGGTTTGCATCATAATAACCATCTGAGAAGATCCAGCCTGATTCTTTTCTCTCGTCTGTGATTGATGCGCCTGCGATCATACCATCGGCCTGTCCTGCCTGACATGCAGCGATTGATGCGTCCCATCCAAGAACCTGTACTTCATATTCAAAGCCCTGGTCCTTAGCAACTGCATCGAGGATATCCATATCGATTCCTACGAAGTTGCCGTTGTCATCAGTGTACTCAAAGGGTTTGAAAGCTGTATCTGTTGCGATTTTCCAAACCTTGCCTGAAGCGTCAGAAGTTGTAGTTTCTGCAGTTTCAGTAGCTTCTGTTGTCTCAGCGGCTTCAGTCTGTGCTGCTCCATCAGATGATTCTGTTCCGGTACCACCGCAGCCGGTTGCAGCTACCATTAAACAACTCATTACCAGTGCCAACATTCTTTTTTTCATAACTATATACTCCTTCCTTTTCTGCATTCATTTACGAATGCTGTTACTATTTTCATGCTTTCCTCATTATTATAATAGGAAAACTCCGGGTGCCATTGCACCCCTATTGCAAATCTGTGGTTATTCACAGCGATTGCCTCAATAAGTCCGTCTTCTGAAACGGCCATTTTAGTGACTTCCGGGGACAGCTCCCTTATAGCCTGATGGTGGTAGCTGTTTACCTCGTGGATTCCACTGCCAATGATTTTTGCTAAAAGCGTGTTGTCAAAAACTTCTACGTCATGGGCTTTTCTATCATAGGGCGGCGTCATGTGATGTTCTACGCTGCACTGATATTCTGTGGGAAGATCCTGGTACAAAGTACCTCCAAGATGTGCATTTAAAAGCTGAATACCGCGGCAGATACCAAGGAGCGGTTTATCATCCCGAAGACATTTATCAATAAGATAACACTCCATCCTATCTCTTATGATGCAGGGCTTTCCGCAGGTCTTTTTTGCTATCTCGCCGTATACATCGGGAGACACATCATGACCGCCTGTAAAAAGCAGACCATTACAAAGACTATATGCTTCATCAAGCTCATCTTCATCAGATGTAAGCGGCAGCATTATGGGCAGACCGCCCGCCTCTTCGATAGCTTTCATATAGCCGGGAAGCATCCAGTAGCTCTCTTTATCATCATCATAAAGCGGAATCAAACCGATAACAGGTCTCAAGATACCCCTCCTCCCCAATAAAGACTGTAAGGTCTATAAATCCAAAAAAGGCGCCCACTAATTCTAGCAGACGCCTATGTCTTTATTAGTGAATAATATACCGAATTCCTGAATAATTTGCAAGGTTTTTTAAAGTGCAAATATGTTTTCTACTATTTGCTTTGCAGAGCGGTAGATAATCAAATATAATGAAGTTCTGGGTTAATTTTTCTTGTAGGGGATAAAGAGAAAAGTTAAGGGGTAATACAAATGAATAACAAATCTTTTGATTCGAAAAGAATCGCTGAGGGTTACTTGAAGAGGCCATGGCTCCATAAAAGCGTAATGGACAGATTGCTGGAGGATTTAGAACTCTCTGAAGGCTATCTTTTCAGAAACGGTCTGGATGTTGGCTGCGGAGCGGGACTTTCCACAAAAGCTCTTAAGCTTATCTGCGAAAAGGTAACCGGAACGGATATCGCTGATTCTATGGTAGAGGTGTGTAAAGAGATCTACAGCGATAAGGCTTTTTCATTCTATGTGGCTAAGGCAGAGGAGACCAAAGTGCCGGATGAAAAATACGACATCGTCACGGCAGCAGGCTGCATAAACTGGGTTGATGAAAAGCGGTTCATGGAGAATATGAAAGAGGTAGTTTCTGATAAAGCACTGATAGTTATCTATGATTTTGGTATCACTGATAAAATGGCAGGAAACAGCGCTTATACAGCATGGTACCAGAATGAGTATCTTAAGAAGTTTCCCAAACCACCAAGAAAAGAGAATAAATGGAGCCAGCAGGATCTGATTGACGGATTCAGAATGGAAAAGCAGACAGAGTATGAGATGGAGTATGGTTTTACTCTTGAAGACTTTGTAAACTTTATGCTTATCCAGTCCAATGTTAATGCCAGAATTGAAGGCGGAGAAATATCGGAAGACGAGGCCAGAAGCTGGATGACGGAGTCACTAAGACCTGTTTTTGAAGACCTTGAAAGGAAGCTGATTTTCTACGGCTACAGTTGGTATATAAGGAAAGAGTGATGATATGCATTTTGTAGATGCAAAAGGAATACTCATAACAAGCGACGGGCGCTGTGGGATGAACATTTACAGAGGATGTACCCACGGCTGTATTTATTGTGACAGCAGAAGTAAGTGCTATCAGTTCACACATCCCTTTGAGGATATCGAGGTTAAGCAGAATGCGCCGCAGCTTTTGGAGGCTGCCCTTAAATCGAAGAGAAAAAAGTGCATGATAGGAACAGGTTCAATGTCTGATCCATATATGCACTGCGAGGAAGAGCTGGGATTAACAAGGAAGTGTCTGGAGATAATCAATCAGTATGGATTTGGCCTTGCTATTCAGACAAAGTCCGACAGGATTTTAAGAGACATCGATCTTCTTGATGAGATAAACAGGAAAACAAAGTGCGTTATTCAGATTACACTTACTACCTTTGATGATGAGCTTTGCAGCATTTTGGAGCCTAACGTATGTAACACCAAAAGAAGGATAGAGGTTCTGTCTAAGATGCAAAAAAGAGGGATTCCTACTGTGGTGTGGCTGTCACCGATTCTTCCTTTTATAAATGACACGGAAGAAAACGTGGGACAGATACTTGATGCCTGCGCACAGACAGGGGTTAAGGGCATCATCAATTTTGGTATGGGACTTACTCTGAGAGAGGGCGACAGAGAGTATTATTATGCTGCTCTGGATAAGCATTTTCCGGGGCTCAGGCAAAAATACATTACTACCTATGGTAATGCCTATGAGGTTCCAAGTCCCAATTCAAGGGCACTGTTTGCGCTTATGCGAAGAGTTTGCAAAGCTAACAATATGATGTATAAGCCGGATGATTGCTTTTCATATATGAATGAGTTTCCGGAAAAATTTAAACAGATGAGTCTGTTTGATTTCACCTAAGATAAACCACAGAAAGAAATAGTAAAAAATAAGACAGCGAGGTTCGTTTTAATTTTGTATTTTTTATGGATGACAGAGAAGGAAGATTTTAATAGAAAGGATATTGGGGTAAATAGAAGTGAAAAAGATAGTAATTAAGATAGCAAAAATCATTTTAGGTGTATTGTTGGTGCTGATAATAGTGGGCACCATCGGAATGGCAAAGCTTGTTACAGACGGCGTGTTTTATCAGAATAAGGGCAACGATACCCAGGGAAATTCGATTAAACAGATGGCGACATATGGTTTTGATCTGGATGGTTTTAATGCAGCACATAAAGGCGTGGAGATTTCTGCAACAGCAGAGGATGGAAATGTTGTTCCGGGAACATATTTTGATATGGGCAGTGACAAGTGCGTAATACTTGTTCACGGCGCAGGCGGAGACAGGGTAAGTACCTATCCTCTTGCACAGCAGTACTTAGAGAGAGGCTATGATGTAATTGCTTTTGATGACAGAGGTCACGGACTTAATCCTGATGAAAAGGTGACTTTTGGAGTTCATGAAGCACTTGATGTAAAGGCTCTTGTAAAGTATGCAAGAAATGATCTTGGAAACAGTGAAGTCATCGTGCATGGTCAGTCCATGGGGGCTCAGGTTACAGCGGTTTATGCATCAAATGTAACACCCGGCGCGGAAGATGCGGCAGATGCGGTTATCTGTGACAGCCCTGTTCCCGGTATGGAGTATATGATCAAAAGTGTCATTGCAGATGATGATCCGGTAGAGATGGAGTCATTTGTGACATCATATTTTATAGAAACCGGAAAACTTTACTCAAAGCTTTTCTATCATGTTAACTGGGATGATGGCGATACAATCAAGGTTGTAGCAAATGATCAGCTCCCTACACTGATTTTTGTATCAGAAAAGGATACAGTCTGCCTTCCTGAGATGGTTGAAAAAGTATACGAAAATGTAGGAAGCCAGGTAAAGAGTATTGCATACGTAAACAGCGCTCACATTGAAGGAGTAATTGATGATCCTGCAGGCTACATGGAATATGTCGATAACTTCCTTGCTAATGCCGGATTATAAAGGGCATAAAGCGAAATTTAAGAAATAAAAAGTAATTTGGAGTTTAGTAATGAAAGAAAGAGAATCAATTGGAAGCAGATTGGGATTTATTCTGCTTTCAGCAGGGTGCGCAATAGGAATTGGTAATGTGTGGCGATTCCCATACATGGTTGGAGAAAACGGCGGCGGTCTGTTTGTACTTGTCTATGTATTGTTTTTACTTATTCTTGGAGTGCCGATAATGACCATGGAGTACGCCATAGGTAGATCAAGTCGTCTCAGCGTACTTTCAGCATTTAAAAAGCTTGAGCCTAAAGGTAGTAAGTGGCATATTTACGGATACTTTGCCATCGCAGGAAACTATATTCTTCTTATGTTTTATTCCGTAGTATCCGGATGGATACTCAGATATTTTGTGCTGGCTTTGATGGGAGCTTTCCAGCGTCAGAGTCCTGAAAAAATAGAAGAGCTTTATGGCACAATGATGAGCAGCCCAAGAATCCTGATATTTTTCATGGGTGTCACAATGCTGATAACTGTGTTCATCACTTCCATGGGTCTTGAAAAGGGAGTTGAAAAGATCACGAAGATAATGATGATCATGCTGATCATTATAATGATCGGACTTGGTATCTATTCACTGATGCTTCCCGGATCAATCGAAGGCGTTAAGTTTTATCTTATGCCCAACATGGAAAATGTCAGAAAAGTAGGTATCGGAAACGTACTCTACGGCGCTTTGAACCAGAGCTTTTTCACACTTAGCCTTGGAATGGGCGGTATGGAGATTTTTGGCAGCTATATAAAAAAGGATCGAAGCCTTGTGGGCGAAGCTATGCTGGTGGCAGGTCTTGATACCTTTGTTGCAATAGTTGCAGGTCTTATCACTATTCCCGCCTGCTTTGCATACGGAGTAGCACCGGATAAGGGACCAAGCCTTATTTTCATAACCCTTCCCAATGTGTTTGCATCAATGAGGGGCGGCAGAATAATCGGAAGTCTCTTCTTCCTTTTCATGTACTTTGCAGCTCTTTCCACTATGGTTGGCGTATTTGAAAATGATGTAAGTTTCTCAATAGACCTTTTTGGATATGACAGAAAAAGGGCAGCAGCCTTTGCAGGCCTTGTTATCACTTTGGGATCAATTCCCTGTGCCCTTGGCTTTAACTTATGGAGCGATTTTCAGCCTCTTAAAGCAGGCAATTGCATAATGGATCTTGAGGACTTTTTTGTAAGTAATCTGGTGCTGCCTATAGGATCACTTATATGCTGCCTGTTCTGTACAAGCAAGTACGGCTGGGGATTTGATAATTATATTGAAGAGGTCAACAGCGGTGTTGGTATCAAAATGAGTCTTGCCCTTAAGTGGTACTTTAAGCTGGTACTTCCCGTGATTTTGGTATTCCTTACTGTTTTCGGACTTTGGAGCTATTTTGCATAATACATAACAAATCATTTAGAATATATAGAACTTATTAACCTTGGTTTTTTGGAAGGAAAAATAATGAGCATTTTGAACGTTGAGCATCTCACACATGGTTTTGGCGACAGAGCTATTTTTGATGATGTATCATTCAGACTTCTTAAGGGCGAGCATATAGGCCTTGTGGGAGCAAACGGTGAAGGTAAGTCCACATTCATGAATATAATTACAGGCAAACTTATGCCTGATGCCGGTAATATTGAGTGGGCCAAAAATGTTAAGGCGGGCTATCTTGATCAGCACGCAGTACTTAAGGAAGGAATGACAATAAGAGACGTGCTGGCATCTGCTTATGAGCCCCTTTATGAGATGGAGCGCAGGATGAATGAGATCTGCGATGCCATGGGCGAAGCGGACGAGAGGCAGCTTGAAGCATTGATGGAAGAGCTTGGTACCATTCAGGATCTTTTGACCAATCATGATTTTTATCTTATAGATTCAAAAATTGATGAGGTATCAAGAGCTCTTGGCTTTCTTGAGCTTGGTCTTGACAGGGACGTAACAGAGCTCTCAGGAGGACAGCGTACAAAGATACTTCTTGCAAAGCTCCTTCTTGAAAAGCCCGATATCCTTCTTTTGGACGAGCCTACCAACTACCTGGATGCCGAGCATATCGTCTGGCTTACAAGATATCTTCAGGAATATGAGAATGCCTTTATTCTGATCTCCCATGATATACCTTTCCTTAACAGCGTGGTAAACATCATTTATCACATGGATGGTACAACCCACAGCCTTGAGCGATATGTGGGTGACTACGATAAGTTCATGGAAGTCTATGAGATGAAAAAGGCACAAAGAGAGGCTGCCTATAACAGACAGCAGCAGGAAATTGCGGATCTTAAGGACTTTGTCGCAAGGAATAAGGCACGAGTTGCCACAAGAAACATGGCTATGGCAAGACAGAAAAAGCTTGATAACATGGAGCTTATCGAGAAGGTACAGGAAAAACCAAAGCCGGAATTCTATTTTAAGACAGCCAGAACTCCCGGCAAGGTTCTTTTCGAGACTAAGGATCTGGTCATCGGATATGATGAGCCCTTATCAAGTCCTCTTAACCTGATGATAGAGAGAAATACTTTCGTGGTACTGACAGGAGCAAACGGCATCGGTAAAACCACACTTTTAAAGAGCCTTCTTGGTCTTATTCCTTCTCTGTCAGGATGGGTACAGCGCGGGGAGCATGTGGAGATAGGATATTTTGAGCAGGAAATGTCTCCTGATACCACGACCACATGCCTTGAAGAGATATGGAATGAGTTCCCTTCCTTTACACAGTATGAGGTTCGCTCCGCTCTTGCCAAGTGCGGACTTACTACCAAGCACATAGAGAGTAAGTGCAAGGTTTTATCAGGTGGCGAGCAGGCAAAGGTCAGACTCTGTAAGCTAATGAACAGAGAGTCCAACATACTTGTACTGGATGAGCCGACAAACCATCTTGATGTTGATGCGAAGGAGGAACTTCACAGAGCGCTTAAGGAATACAAGGGTACAGTTCTTATGGTATGCCATGAGCCTGATTTTTATGAGGATCTTGCTACGCAGATTATCGACTGCACCAAGTGGACCACCAAGCTTTAATCTGACTTACAGCCTCGGTAATTGATTTTTTATAAATCCTTTACCGGGGCTTATATATTGTATAAAATTAAATAAAAAAGTAAGGAGCACAGATACTAATGGCAAAAGAAGTATGGCAGCCCGGAAATATGCTTTATCCCATTCCCGCAGTTATGGTGAGCTGTGGCAGAGAAGGTGAAACGCCAAACATCATAACAGTTGCATGGGCAGGAAATATATGCAGCTCTCCGGCGATGCTTTCCATATCCGTAAGAAAAGAAAGATATTCCTACGATATCATAAAAGAGACAGGGGAGTTTGTTGTAAACCTGACAAATACTGAGCTTACAAGGGCAACTGACTGGTGCGGTGTAAGATCAGGAAGAGACTATGACAAATTCAAGGAGATGCACCTTACTCCTCAGAAGTCCCAGAAGATAAGTGCCCCGGGAATAGAAGAGAGCCCTGTAAATATTGAATGTAAGGTAAAACAGGTACTTGAACTTGGAAGTCACGACATGTTTATTGCAGAAGTTGTTGCTGTAACAGTTGATGAAAAATATATGGATGAGAAGGGACGCTTTGATCTTGAGGCAGCAGATCTTGTGGCTTATTCTCATGGTGAATATTTTAAGCTTGGCAAAAAGCTTGGAAAGTTTGGCTACAGCGTAGCTAAGAAGCCGGTTAATAAGTCATCAAAAAAGGCCGGAAATAAGCAGGGTAATAAAAAGAGTCACAAAAAGAAAAAGTAACCTCGGCAAAAATAGTATAAGGACAAAATTCAGGAGGTAAGGGTTATGGCAGTGGAATTTATGCGCACAGGACAGCAGGGAATTCTTGTGTGGGATACAGATACAGGCTATAAGTTTGGTATAGATCTGTTTCTTTCCGATATGGATGGAAGACAGGTGAAAAATATAGTGAATGTAGAGAATCTGTCAGATGTAAGTCTGATATTTGGTACTCATGATCATGTTGACCACATCGACAGAGAGGCATGGAAAAAGATAGGAAAACTTTATCCTTCCATTAAGTTTGTAGCACCTATAGCCTTTAAAGATGATCTGCCTGGAGACCTCGATATCAGCGCCGACAGATTTATTTTTGTTGATGAAAATATCAGTGCAGATGAGGGACCTGTGCATATCGAGGCGATTCCTGCAGCTCACGAATTCCTTGATACCGGGGAGGATGGAACACACCCTTATCTTATCTATATTGTTACCTTTAATGGGAAAAAGATCTGCCATCTGGGAGATACCTGTCTCTATGAAGGCATTTACGGAAAGCTCAGAGAAAAGGGGCCCTTTGATGCAATGTTTGTGCCCATAAACGGAAGGGATGCAAGAAGACTTAAGGAAGACTGCATCGGAAATATGACCTATCAGGAGGCAGCAGACCTTGTGGGTACACTTAAGCCCGGCCTTGCAGTTCCCGGTCACTATGACATGTTCCTCTTTAACAGTGCTGACCCGAAAGAATTCAAAGATTATATAGATATTAAATATCCAGGTCAAAAAACAGAGATTTTTGAAGTTGGGAAAGCTGTACAAATGCAGTAAACAGCCGCATTTTTCCTAAAAAATTATTTTATTATTTAGAGAATTAATAGATTTGTTTGATAGAGTATTAGTATGATGTACTGTTTGTTTTTATGAGGTTTTTAATGACAGCACAGAGTACGAAATACTATGGATACGATAAAGCTACATACGAAGATTGCAGGCAGCTGATCGATGATACCAACTGGAATCATATTATTATTCTCAGTCTATGGTTCATCATCGTTAACTTGTTTTGCGTCATTTTTTCACTGCTTGATCTTTTTAGTGTAAACCAGGTTGATATTGAGTTTTATATCACCTATGGTGCTATTTCTATATGCACTTTTGCTTTTTCAAGATGGTTTCAGAAAAAGTATCCTCATAAGTTTGTAAAACTACAGCTCCTTTTAGGCATCCTTTTGTGGATGGTATACAGTATTCAGCTTTCTGTCAGTCAGCCGTACATGGCAGCCACCATGTTTATGATCATGCTGGTGGTAATTTCATTTTCTTTTATAACAAATATGCTTAATATGCTGATGATAATAGCTGTGCTGGTTTCAGTTTTTGTCTATTCATCATACCTGGTTAAGCCTGCATCAATAGTAATGCAGGATATTTACAACGCAGTAACCTTCACTGGACTTGCCGTTATCCTGCACTTTGCATTCCAGAGAACAAGGATGCAGCAGTTTGTAACCTATCAGAAGAATACCCAGATTCAAAGAGAACTTGAGATACAGTCTAGCTTTGATGCCTTGACATCTCTTCTTAACAGAGGCAGGTTTTTCTCCCTTGCAGGTAATGTACTTAATAATCCCCATGATGAATACATGGCTGTTTGTCTTCTTGACCTTGATGAATTCAAGCAGATAAATGATAAGCTTGGACATCAGATGGGTGATAAAGCCATACAGGTGGCGGGAACAACTATTATAGAAACCCTGAACATAGATATGTCTGAAAAATGGAGATTCCAGGAAAAGGTTCTTGAGGAAAAGCAGAGCTTTCCCGGAAGGCTTGGCGGCGATGAATTCATAGTTATGATCCGCGGAGCATCAGACAGAGAAGAGGTTACAAAACTGCTTCAGAGTATGCTGGATTCTCTTAATCATGTGGAAATAGGCGAGCTTCACGGCATACATGCATCCTTTGGTGTAGCAGAAATTTTGCCGGAAGACCGCGATATAGATAAGGCTTATAAGAGGGCAGACGAAGCCCTTTATGAGTCAAAACGTGCAGGTAAAAATCAGATCAGATTCAGTAATGTAGAAGGACAGGGAGGCGGACTATGATTTCAATGGAATCTAAGGTTTTTGATCTTCTGGTTCTTTGTATGTTTGCTGCATTTCTGATCGCAATCGTTTCAACATACAATGCATTTGTTGAAAAGAAGCGTTCCCTGCAGCTAATGGAGATACTGGTAGGAATACTGGAAGCAGATGATCCGAACCTTGACGGACATTCACTACATGTACATAACCTTTGTATGGCCATATATGAGTTTTTGCCCTACAGCTACAGATTAAAGGTGAGACAGCGGGATCTTCACTATGCATCACTCCTTCTTGATATCGGTAAGCTTGCGATTCCAAGGGAAATCGTGGGACACTCAGGCAAGCTCGGGCAGTCCCAGTGGGAAATTATGAAAAAGCATCCCGACTTTGGAGTTGATATACTTGATGATATAGAGGGTTTTCCCAAGGTAAAGGAGTATATTCTTTATCATCATGAGCGCATAGACGGCAAGGGTTATCATCAGCTTACAGGAGATCAGATACCCCTTGGAGCTAAGATCATAGCAGTTGCGGATACATATTCTGCAATAACAATGAATCGTTCCTACAGAGCAACACTTCCCTATGCGGCAGCAGTTTCAGAGCTTAAGCTGGCAGCGGGAAAACAGCTTGATGAATACCTTGTTAAGGTTTTTTGCAACATCCCTATGAATAAGATTGATGAATGTTTGGAAGATGTCAGAAGAAAGATGGATAGATTTTCTTATGAAGGAAAGGACTGAAAATGAGATCACATCTAAAGAGGTTTACATCCGTCATACTGATCTTAATAATGACTTTGTCGCTGGTGTCCTGCGGCATGCAAAAGAAACCGGAACAAATCCTGACAGTTGATCCTGACACAGCGACTCACATAACGCTGGCACTCAGATCAGGAATATATGTTGATGCCATAGAATCCTGTCTGATTCCCTTTGAGGAGGAAAACAGAATTATCTGTGACATTGTTGAGCTGGGTGAGGAGGAACTCCACTCCGGTTTGATAAATGATGCGACAAATGATACCGGTGCCTACGATCTGTGCATGGTAGATGGTTCCTGGATGGCAGAGTTCACTTCAAAGGGCGTTTTGATGAACCTTAGTGAAAACGGATACGAGCTTGATTCCGACATCATCGAGGCAACCAAAGAAATTTGCTATCATGACGGTGACGTTTACCTGGCACCATATTATGGAAACGTAACAGTTCTTTTGTATAACAAGAGGGTGGTTCAGAAAGCGGGCTATGATGGAAGCCAGCTGACATCTCTTAAGACCATTAAGGAAGTATGCGACAAGGCTAAGCAGTATGGAAATCTGGGATTTATGTATAGAGGCGACTCAGAGAACAACTACGTGGTAGACTTCCTTCCAATCCTTTTATCTTATGGTGGATGGGTTGTTGATGAAAACAATAATCCTACGGTAAATACCAAGCAATTTAAAGAAGCCCTCAGATTCTATATGCAACTTATTGAAAGCGGAAAAGCAGAGAGCAGGGATAATCTCATTATGGCCATAGCAAACGGTGCTGCGGCTATGGCTATAGGATGGCCCGGATGGTATACTCCTACCGCAAGATCGTCGTCCGATTACATTGCTCTTACAGGAAAAACAACGGATAGTGCGGTGGCATACAATGCCAATGTATACGGTATCTGGACCATTGGAATTCCGGAAAATGCTCCAAATAAAGAACTGTCAATGGAGCTTCTTAAGTATCTTATGGATCCTGCTGTTCAGATGCAAACCATAGATAGCGGCGGTGTTCCATGCAGGTATTCCTGCCTTACCGATCAGAAGGTATTAAAGGAAAATCCTCCCTTCGAAGCGGTATTTCAAGCTCTTGAAAATGGCGTATACAGACCTGTTATGGAAGAGTGGCCGGACTTTTATAAGATCCTTGGAGCTGAAATGGAAAATATCATCAAAGGAAAAAAGACCATAGATGAAGGGCTCCAGGATGCGCAAAACAGCCTTGAAGCCCTAATGAACTGATTTGATCATATTCTTTTGCAGATGGATTTGTAAGATTTACAATCTTGCTTTTATACCGAGTTTTTCGTGCATTTTCTTTTTATTCTTATACATGCGCTTGTCGGCGAGCAGATAAACAGCATGGGAGTCTCCTTCGGGGATTTCCGTGCTGTATGCATATCCGGTGGCAACGCTTCTTCTGAATTCGGGATACAGTACGTTCTTAACTTCCAATGCATCCTTAAGTCTTGTAATCATGGTATCAACATCGTAGATGTTGTTTTTTGTCAGAATGGCCGCAAATTCGTCTCCGCCTATACGGGCTATGAAGGCCTTCTCGGCAAAGCAATGCTGTAAAATGTCAGCGAACTCCTTCAGATATTTATCGCCTGCAGCATGTCCGTCATTGTCGTTTATTTCTTTCAGACCGTTCAGGTCAAGACTTACGATGCAGTAGGTTTCATTTCCCTTATCAAGATCATTCATATATTTCTCAAATCTTGATCTGTTTGGAAGATCTGTCAGGCCATCTGCATAAGCAAGGTGAGTCAGAGATTCATACTCTTTTCTTCTTGCGTAGGATTCTGATATATAAATGAAATAGTTGATAAGTGTCGCAAATACAAAGGTAAGGCAGCCCAGAGGAATTACTATCTTGATAACAGTATTTCCATAGATTACCGCTGCCATCTCAAGAACATGCAAAACCATGCTGAAAAGGAATGATATTGCAAGTATTGCAAGACCAAGAAGCTGGATCTTATCAGAGGGTTCAAGCTTTTTCTGTGCGATATCTCTTCCTATGGTCACGCACAGGAAAATGAAGCATATCATGGATATGCCTTGGAAATATGAGAAAGTCCTGTTTATATGAGCAATTCCAGTTAAGTGCATGAGCATAAAGAACAGGCAGATCATAGTGCTGGTTGCAGCTGTGACCATGAAGATCCAGTCCTTATAGTGCTGCTGGGTACAGCCGATTATCATATAGATCAGGGGTACCAGCATGTAAAGCGCGAAAAACTCTAATTCCGTCGAGTGTCCACGCGTAGAAACGATAAGATCCGCAACCCTGAAATAACACAGAATCCATACGCCTACATCCACAAACAACAAAGACGAAAAGAGCTGAGATAAGATCCCGGGAAGCCTTCTGTAAAATATCAGCGTTATCACACCAAAGGAAAGACCAAAGATTATCAGGAAAACTCCTGTTCCCAGTCCCAAGAGATTACTGAATATGTAATGTATCATTATGGACAAAAAGTCGCCGTATTTGGGTATGTCAAAATAGCTGTAGGATGCATTCTCGTTGATGGAGAATTCCAAAGTCAGCGTAAAGGGCCCATTAATCTTGGGCAAACTTACGGTATTGTAGCTTATTCCAATGAATTTTCCATTGGGTATATAATCAGCATATTTTTCCTGAACCATTACATTGTTACAGGTCACGCGCCATGAGCAATATTTTGACATGAACTGTATGGTAGGGAAGGTAATGTCATCAGAAATATCAACAACCTTGGTCATCTTAAGGACATCACCCTTTTCAATGGGGCTGCCCGGCCTTTTTATAAATTCTCTCAAATTGACGTTTTCATAAATATCAGATCCAAGTTCGATATCCCATCCATCATTAAGTTTATAAATCTTCCTGGAGCTGTGGGGCATGAAGGTGCCATAGCATATCACCACCAGAATGATGAAGGTAAGAAAGGCTATCATCAGAAAGTGCATACGTTTTTTCATGTGCCTTCTTCACCTCCCTTCTGACTGATTTTTCCGGAGATGATATCATCAAGGAATTTTGAGAGCTTATCTTCATGATGCTGCTCTTTAATTCTGTACATACGGGTGTCAGCCATAATGAATACAGAGTTGGCATCGGTAAGTTTGGGTTCATTACTGTATGCAAAACCACAGGATGCGGAGAGCCTTATTTTCTTATCTGCGTCGTTGAAAACAGCCATAAGAGTTTCCAGTTTTTCTATCATTTTTTCACAGATGCCGGATTCCGGATTCTCTATTGCGACAAGGAATTCATCGCCGCCGGTTCTGCCAATAAGAGAAGCACCATCAAAAGCCTGCTTTAGGATATCTGAAAAGCAGCGGATCATTCTGTCGCCTTCAAGATGTCCAAGGGTGTCGTTTACGGGTTTAAGGTTATCCATATCTATGCTGATAAGGGCATAGTTTCCCTTAACTGTAGCCATGTACTGCATACATTTTGCACGGTTCATGAGTCCTGTGAGAGGGTCTGTATAGGCAAGGCCTTCCAGATGTTCTTTTACATAGGCAGCATTTATATGCTCTATTCCATGGTAGAAATAGAACACGAAAAGGCTCATAACAAATCCGAGAGCACCCAGGTTCATGAAAGTAATGCCTGTGTAGGCAACGCCGCCACCGCCAAATTCATTGAAGAAGTTATATTTTGCGATATCGATGACGCAGCAGAAAATGAAAATCACAAGTCCAATGATAAGGATTGAATCCGAGGTCATGCCGGTGTAATCCGGGGAATTCTTCCTTGACTGGTATCTCCTGTATATATTCATGACAAGTCTTGGAAGAAAAATGGCCGCTTCAAGCAAAGCCATAATATGAAGTGCGGTTACGAAATAATTTATATGCACCAGGTTAGTAAGCTGAAGTATAAGTGTTAATGCAGGAAACAGAATATTAATGGACAGAAATACCTTTGCAAGATTGGTATTCAGCTCAGGGTGCGTGGACACAAGGAATACGATGATAGAAAAAGGTATCGAATACAGTGTCACATATTCCATTATGCAGAAATAAAAATCATTATCGCCTATGAAATTGAAAAGGTCATTATAGCAAAGGATATAGGCGCCAAGATTGAAGGATATAACCGAACTGAAAATCAGAGAAAGGTCCTGGCCGTGATACATATACAGATAGGAGGACAGAGTCAGCAGCATAAAGCCAAACAGGCACAGAAAGATTCCTATGAACAGATCAAGACGTTTGCTCTGTAAATAGCTGCGCTCCAATTCAAAAAGATTTCCGTAATAAACCGGCGAAATGCCTGAGAATGCGTTGTTTTCGGTAACGTCAAAGGTTATGGTTATTGTTTTTCCAATGGCACTTTCGGGAATGGAGATGAAGTTGTAGTGTTTTGGAAGCATAAGATTTTTGTCTGCAAAATCCTTGCCGTACTCATATACCTGCTCATCATCTATCCATACTGTTACTGTGGACAGAATGCTTCTGAACATAATTGCGGCTGCAGGGGCAGTCATGTTAGGAATGGTGCTTGTTATAGTAACAACATCACCTTTAGAAGTATTGCCAAGATTAAAATTCTTAAGATTTACATTTTCATAGTGATTATCGCCATGACTAACAGACCAGCCATCATTTAGCTGGGTATTAAAGTACGTATTTGGTGTGGACAGATATGAGCTGCCAAAAATTATCAGTGTTATTGGGAGGAGTATTAAAATAATAGGCAGCAGCCACACATTTATGCGTAAATAATCACGTAATCTCATGGCGTACTCTCCTGACAATAAGTATAACAACTTTACAGTAGCTATTTATTAAAAAAGGGTTATGTTTTTATGAAAAAAGGAGGTCATTAGAAATGACCTCCGCTTCCTCCGTGCGATGTTCCTGAGGATCCTGTGTGGGTAGATGAACCACCGTTGTCCTTCTGGATTTTTGTTTTTGAAAGGGTCTTGTGGGTGAATCTGTCATACTGACTCGTTAAGTGAAGACCTCCATCAGAATAATTGGATGCTCCCTTGGCCGGGGTCACAGTCTTTAGCTGACCTATAAAGCCCAAAAGCACAATCAGAGCAAAAACAAGTGCGATTGCGAGACAAATGAAAAACTTACCGGGGGTAAATATTCCGGATTCGTAGTCAGATTGAAGCTCGTCTTCGCAGAGAGATATGAATTTATAATAAGCATCGTAATAGCGATTTTCCGACAGATAAGATTTGATCTCATCAAATATATAGTCCTGATCGGAATCGGTATATACGTCGATGGCTGTACCCGTAGTCTCAAAACGCCAGCTTCTGTCCTCCATTGACAGAAGGAATATAATTCCGTTGTGGCTATCGCCCATTCCATAGCCGTTGTAATCGTAGAAGTCATCGGCGTATTCCATGGGAGATCTGTCTCCGGTGGAAGGCACTGTAAGAAGTACTATAGCGGAATTGTATTGCTCCTGAAGAGGATATATTCTGTCCGCCAGAGCCTGTTCCTCTTCATCAGTGAGGAGATCTGCGTAGTCTACAACAGGATAAAGTGAACCATCGGTAGCATAGATAGGCTCTACCAGTCCGCTTGCATCAGCTTTGGCCACAGCAGGAATGAATAATGATATGACCATAGCTGCAAACAGCACGGGCAGCGTCTGCAATATTATATTTTTCTTATGTTTACGAATATATTTCATCATTATACGTCCTACTAATTATTTGCTAAAAAACATGAACCATATTGCTATGTTAAGCAGAGTAGCACCGGCCGATGTGCAAAGGAAAAGAATCAAAGCCTTTATTTTGCTTACAGGCAGGTCGCCGACAAATTTACCGTTTTGTCCATTCATGGCAAAAAGGAAATTCTTGCCATTCCAGGTAGTATTAAGAAGCCATACGGGATATAGGGCATACTTATGGGATATGGACACAACATCATTTGTTTTTGCCTTAACTGTGGATGTGGTATAACCGGAAACAGTGTCCTTTATATCACTTTCTACAGAATCAGCCATGCGCTTAACTATATGGGCTTCAGTATCCTTGGCATCCACGTCATATCTGTTGGCCAAAAAGCCCGCAAGATAGCCGCTGTTGAAATCTACAGCCTGACTAAAGTCAAAGGGCTCTATGGATTCCATCAGGTCATCCGGCATTTCTTTTGAAGCATCATGGGGCACGTTTTTAAAGCTCTCATTACCTTCTCTGTGAACATCGAAGAATGAGGTTTCGGTATATTCGTAATCTCCGTCACTCCAGGTACGGACATTGGTTGCGGTAAAATTGTAATTACCTTTGATCTTGCCATTGTAGATCCAATAAGGAATATAGATTCCTCTGACCTTATCGATATGGTTTTGCTCAAAAAAGGCAGACGGTAATAAAAGCTTATTCTTAACATATCCGGAATAGGCTTTCATGGCATCTTCTTTGGTGGTCTTAAAAGGAATAACATAGTTAGGCCTAAGATCGCCGGCAAATTTCTCTTTTACTACAACATTATTACTGCAAAAAGGACAGGTTAAGGAACCTTCGGTTTCGGAAGCAATGATCTCACCTCCGCAGGACTGGCAAGAGTAAACAACCATTCCATTAAGCTCTTCGGAACGCCACTCGTTGCTATCAGCCTTGGCATCCTTGTCCTGTTCTTCCTGCCTTGGGGCCTTATAGTCTCCTACCTTAATCTGCGTGTCGCAGTAAGGACAGGAGAGCATCTGGCTTTTTGCATCAAATTCCATTGCCCCGCCACAGGCGGGGCATTCATATTCGGTTAATCCCATAGATAATTCCTTAAATAGTCAGAGTACTAAATTACTGGGGTCTGGGTGATCCGCAGTTTGAGCAGAACTTGCCGCTGTTAACAGTACCGCAGGAGCAGGTCCAGTCAGTTGAAGGCCTGGGTGATCCACAGTTGCTGCAGAAGTTACCTGTGTTAACTGTTCCGCAAGAGCAGGTCCAGCCTGTAGCGGGAGCTGCCTGAGGAGCTGCCGCAGGAGCAGCCTGCTGACCCATTGCAAAGAGGTTGGCTGCATTTGCGCCGCCTGCCTGCTGTGCCATGTTCATGCCTGCAAATGCCATCATGGGACCTGTAGCTGTGTTCTTAGCTGCATCCTGCATAGCCTGTGCCTGAGCACCAACAAGAGTAGCAGCTGCCATGTTGGGATTTGTATAAACTGCATTTTTCTGCAGTTCCTTGATCATCTTCTCATCTTCTTCAGATGCATTTACTGAGTTGATACCGAAGGTAGAAATCTTGATACCATAGGTCTCTCCCCACTTTGAGGAAAGAACTTCGTTGAGGGCATCAGCGATCTCTGTGGTGTGTCCCGGAAGTGCGCTGTAGCGAACTCCTGTCTCGGAGATCTTTGCAAATGCAGGCTGAAGAGCTGTAAGGAGCTCACTCTTAAGCTGAGAATCAAGGTTATCACGCTTGTATTCTCCCTGGAAGTTGCCGCAAAGATTTGTATAGAAGAGGATAGGATCAACTATCTTGTAGCTGTACTCACCGTGGCAACGGATAGCGATATCAACATCAAGACCGATGTTCCTGTCAACAACGCGGAAAGGAACAGGATTAGCTGTGCCGTACTTGTTGCCGATGATATCCTTTGTATTTATATAGTAGATTCTCTGATCGTTAGCTACATCGCCGCCAAAGCCAACGCGTTTTCCGAACTTTTTGAAGGTCTCAGCAATGTTCGAAGAGAGACTTCCATAGAAAAGAGAAGGCTCAGTGCTTGTGTCGTAAACGAACTCACCGGGCTCTGCGCAGACTTCAGTAACCTTGCCCTGATCTACGATGATCATGCACTGTCCGTCAGCAACAGCAATGATGGAGCCGTTTGAAATGATATTATCGTTCCCTTTATTGGAGCTTGTCTTTCCCGTGCGACGTTGACCCTTAACAGCAAGAGTGTCTGCGGGAAGTGCATCACAATAAAAATAGTCTCTCCAGGAATCTGCAAGTACACCTGCTGCAGCGCCTATACCAGCTTGTAAAATACCCATATAACATATCCTCCTTAAATGTATCTTTTCTTTGAAAAAACTTTACAAAGATTATAGCATATTTATGAAAAAATAATTCGGAATTTCGTTATCCGATCAAGCGGAATAGGGATGATTATTTTGCAAAATAGTGTGATAATGGGAATTGATATAAAAGTGAATACGAAATAGTGGTTATTTTGGAAGGGGAGTTTATACTTTTTTTATAAATTGGACACAATTTTTTCGAATGTACACAATTGATTTATATATGTGTTATAAATATAATAGAACAGAACGACTCTGAAAGTAAGGGGATAATATATGGATAATAACTTAAACAACAATAACAATCCCGGTGGCGATAACGGCCCCAGAAAACAAAATATATTGCTGCTGGTAGTGGCTGCACTGGTCACAATGCTATTTATGACATATTTCATGCGTGCTATGACATCCACCAGCAATAAAGAGATATCTTACTCAGAATTTATCACTATGATAAAGGAAGAGCAGATTGAGAGTGTTGTAATTGAAAATGACAGGATCAACATTATTCCTAAGGTAGGAAAGAACGAGCTGAAGTTCAATCCTTTCTACGGATCTGCAACGGTTCTTACATATTACACAGGTAAAGCCGAGGATGATGCTACTCTGACAAAGAGACTGTTAAATGCAGGTATTGAGGTAAGCAGCGAGGTTCCGGATTCATCGGGAGCAATACTTTCCTTTGTAATGTATTACATCCTTCCGATTCTTCTTATGTGGCTCATCATTTCCTTCGTGTTCAGACGTATGTCCAAGGGCGGCGGACCGCTTGGCATCGGCAAGAACAATGCAAAGGTATACATGCAGCGTGAGACGGGAGTTACCTTTAAGGACGTTGCAGGCGAGGATGAGGCAAAAGAATCCCTGGTTGAGGTAGTAGATTTCCTCCACAACCCCGGACGATATGTAAAAATCGGTGCCAAGCTTCCTAAGGGAGCTCTTCTTGTAGGACCTCCCGGAACAGGTAAAACGCTTCTTGCAAAAGCAGTTGCAGGTGAAGCCCATGTTCCTTTCTATTCACTTGCAGGTTCTGATTTCATAGAGCTTTACGTAGGTGTCGGAGCAAGCCGTGTTCGTGAGCTTTTTGCTGAAGCAAGTAAAAATGCTCCCTGCATTATTTTCATCGACGAGATAGATGCTATCGGTAGAAGCCGTGACAATAAGTATGGCGGTAACGAAGAGCGTGAGCAGACTCTTAACCAGCTGCTTTCCGAAATGGATGGTTTTGATTCATCCAAGGGTGTTCTGGTTCTTGGTGCTACCAACAGACCGGAGATACTTGATAAGGCCCTGCTTCGTCCCGGACGTTTCGACAGACGAATCATTGTTGATAAGCCTGATCTCAAGGGACGTGAAGAGATTCTTAAGGTTCATTCCAAGGATGTAAAAATGGATGAGACCGTTGATCTTAAGGGAATCGCCCTTGCGACAAGCGGCGCTGTTGGTTCAGATCTTGCCAACATGATAAATGAAGCTGCTATCAATGCAGTTAAGGCTCATAGAGAATATGTATGCCAGCAGGATCTTATGGAAGCAGTAGAGCAGGTCCTTGTAGGTAAAGAGAAGAAGGATCGTATCCTCAGCAAAGAGGAAAGAAAGATCGTATCCTATCACGAGGTTGGACATGCACTTATCAGTGCGGTTCAGAAAAACACAGAGCCCGTGCAGAAGATTACTATCGTACCCAGAACAATGGGTGCTCTTGGATATGTTATGCAGGTTCCTGAAGATGAGAAATATCTTCAGACTAAGGACGAGCTTATTGATGATATCATTGTTACTCTCGGCGGCCGAGCTGCAGAGGAGGTTATTTTCAACACTGTTACAACCGGTGCTGAAAATGATATTGAGAAGGCTACATCCATGGCCCGCAGTATGATCACTATGTTTGGTATGAGCGAGAGATTCGGACTTATGCAGCTTGAATCCGTTCAGAACAGATACCTTGACGGTAACAGAGTCCTTAATTGCAGCCAGCAGACAGAATACCTGGTTGATGAAGAGGTTAAGGAGCTCCTTGCAGGATGCTATGAGAAGGCTAAGCAGATAATCCGTGATCACCTTGATTCCATGGATAAGATTGCTCAGTTCCTTATAGAGAAGGAGACCATCACAGGTAAGGAATTCATGAAGATCTATCGCGAGGTTGAGAATATTCCCGAACCTACAGATGAAGAGGCTGAGGCTGCAAAGCGTGGCAGAATCTATGCTACAAGACCTGAGTCAGCAGCAGTTGGCGAGAATATTCCTACCAAGGAAGAGAGGGCAGCAATGGAAGCCGGGGCACAGCCTGTAGCACCGACTTTTGAAGCATCTGTCGGAGATACGCAGGTTCAGGATCATACTGATGATGCAGAGGATGAAGATGAACCTCTGATTGACTGGACACCTGATGCTCCTCAGACAGCTTTCAGGAATCCATACGAAGAGAACCCTTCCGCACCTGCACAGAATGATGCAGCACCCAGCGGCGGACGTTTTTCACATGTACCTGACAATTTTGATAATAAGTAAACTTTTTATAGGGCTGTCGCATTGCGGCAGCCTTAATGCTATTATTTTTATATGGAAGAAAAATTCAACGTACAGGAAGAACTTAAAAAACTGCCCAACCAGCCGGGCGTTTATATAATGCGTGATGAGAATGATACCATCATGTATGTCGGGAAGGCTATTAACCTCCACAATCGTGTGAGGTCTTATTTTCGTAAAATTGTGGGCCGCGGGCCTCAGATAGATCGCATGGTATCGCAGATTGCAAGGTTTGAGTACATAGTTACTGACTCTGAGCTTGAGGCACTGGTGCTTGAGAATAACCTCATTAAGGAAAACAGCCCCAGATACAACACGATGCTAAAAGATGATAAGACCTATCCCTACATCAAGGTCACTGTGTCCGAGGATTTTCCAAGGATTCTTTTTTCCAGAATAATGAAAAAGGATAAATCAAGATATTACGGACCCTTCACCAGCGCTGCGGCAGTTAAAGATACCATCGAGCTGATAAATAAGATATATGGCCTTAGGACCTGCAACAGGGTTCTTCCAAGGGATATAGGTGTGGACAGACCCTGTCTTAATTATCATATGGAGAGGTGTTCAGCCCCCTGCGACGGGAAAATATCCAAGGAAGAATACGGACAGAGAATAGCCGGTGCCTTGAATTTCCTTGATGGAAACTATGCGCCTATCATGAAAGATCTGTCAGATAAGATGGAGGCGGCTTCTGAGGAACTAAACTTTGAGCGAGCCGCATATTACAGGGATCTTCTTGCCAGTGTAAGGCAGGTGGCACAGAAGCAGAAGATGACGGATGCAGCTATGGAGGATAAGGATATTCTTGCAATTGCAGCAGATGAAAATGACGCTGTGGTGCAGGTGTTCTTTGTCCGTGATGGAAGACTTATTGGCCGCGAGCATTTTTACATGACCCATATTTCAGGAAATCCCAGAGATGAGATTCTTCTTAACTTTGTAAAGCAGTTCTACGCAGGAACGCCCTTTATTCCAAGAGAGCTTATGCTTCCAGAGCCCATAGAGGATATGGAGATAATTGAGAAATGGCTTACTGACCGCAAGGGCAGCAGGGTTTATATCAGTGTTCCGGAGCGTGGTCAGAAGGAAAAGCTCATGGAGCTTGCAGCTCAGAACGCAGAGCTTGTTTTATCCAAGGACAAGGAGAGATTAAAGCGCGAAGAAGGCAGAACCATTGGAGCCGTAAAGGAGATTGAGAGTATCCTTGGCATCAAGGGACTTACCAGAATGGAGGCCTATGATATTTCCAATATCAGCGGCTTTGCCAATGTTGGCTCTATGGTTGTATATGAAAAGGGAAAACCCAAGAGAAGTGATTATCGAAAGTTCAGGATCAAGTCAGTTACAGGTCCCGACGATTATGCCTGCATGAAGGAAGTTCTTACACGAAGACTTATGCACGGCCTTGAAGAGAGACATGAGCTTGAGCTTAGAGAAATCGATGCACAGTACGGAAGCTTTACGAAATTCCCGGATCTTATTTTGATGGACGGCGGACGAGGCCAGGTGAATATCTGTCTCAAGGTTCTTGATGAGCTTGGAATAAACATTCCCGTGTGCGGTATGGTAAAGGATGACAATCACAGGACAAGAGGCCTTTATTATAACAATACGGAGCTTCCGATAGACAGGCATTCAGAGGGCTTTAAGCTTATAACCAGGATTCAGGATGAAGCCCACAGATTTGCTATAGAGTATCACAGATCCTTAAGATCCAAGGCGCAGGTAAAGAGCTCCCTTGATGATATTCCGGGCGTAGGACCTGCAAGGCGCAAGGCTCTCATGAGACACTTTAAGTCAATTGACGAGATCAGAAATGCGGATGTGGAGGAGCTTAAATCCATTCCGGAGATACCGGAAAACGCCGCAAACGACATATATAATTACTTTCACAAACAGGGATAATATGGTAAACTGTCTTTGTTTAACAAGGGGGTAACACATGGCAACAGTAAAGCTTAAAACAGTAGTTAAGAAAATGGAGCTTGAGAATCTCACAAAAGAGATTGATATCTCCAGAATCAGAATTCATCAGCCGGATATTAACAGACCTGCTCTTCAGCTTGCAGGATACTTTGAGCATTTTGAGGCAACAAGACTGCAGGTTATCGGTTTCGTTGAATACACATATATGGAATCCATTCCGGATGCAGACAAGGAGAGGGTATATAGAGAGTTTCTTTCATTTGATATACCGGCAGTAGTTTTCTGCAGAAGTCTTATCCCGGATCCGTTATTTGTGAAAATAGCCATAGAGGAGCAGGTACCGATAATGGTAACCCAGAAGTCTACCTCATCATTTATGGCAGAGATTATCAGATGGCTTAATGTAGAGCTTGCGCCCTGCATTTCAATTCATGGCGTTCTTGTAGATGTTTATGGTGTCGGTCTTCTTATTACAGGTGAGAGCGGAATCGGTAAATCCGAGGCAGCTCTTGAGCTTATAAAGAGAGGACACAGACTTGTATCCGATGACGTTGTTGAGATCCGCAAGGTCAGTGATGTAACACTTATCGGTACAGCACCCGATATCACAAGGCATTTCATTGAGCTTAGAGGTATCGGTATTGTTGATGTTAAGACACTTTTTGGTGTATCAAGTGTCCGCGATACTCAGAACATCGATCTTGTGATCAAACTTGAAGAATGGGATAAGGATAAGGAATACGACAGACTCGGTCTTGAAGAGGAATACACAGAGTATCTTGGCAACAAGATAGTTTGCCACAGAATCCCGATCCGTCCGGGCCGTAACCTGGCGATCATTTGCGAGTCGGCAGCAGTTAACCACAGACAGAAGATGATGGGTTACAATGCCGCTCAGGAGCTCTACAACAGAGTTCAGAATTCACTTGCCCGTGGGCAGGAAGACGAAGACTAAAGAACAGAGGAAAACATAATGGAAAATAACGCATCAAGTCTTGTAGAAAAATATGTATTTGGAGTAGATATAGGCGGAACAACCGTTAAGATCGGTCTTCTTGATATGGATGGCCATAAGGTAGAAGTATGGGAGATCCCCACCAGAACTGAGAACAACGGTGAGAAGGTTCTTCCCGATATTGCCGAAGCTATCCGTAAGAAGATGGAAGACAGAGGCATCAAGGATTCACAGGTAGTAGGTGTTGGCGCAGGTGCTCCGGGCCCCTTCAGTGATGATGGAACAATTTTTAAGGCAGTTAACCTTGGATGGAGCGAGTTCAACATGAAGGATGAGCTTCATAACCTTGTAAAGATGCCCGTTAAATGCGGTAATGATGCTAACGTTGCAGCTCTTGGTGAGTACTGGATGGGCGGTGGGCAGGGCTACAAGGATATGCTCATGGTTACTCTTGGAACCGGCGTAGGCGGCGGAATCATTCACAACGGCAAGATCTTCAATGGTGCTACAGGTGCCGGCGGTGAGATCGGTCATATCCATATCGAGGATAATGAGCCTTTGCAGTGCGGCTGCGGCAATCACGGATGTCTTGAGCAGTACGCAAGTGCTACAGGTGCAGTTCTTCTCATGAACAGAGTTCTTGAAGAGAGCGATGAGGAATGTGTTCTCAGAGGCAAGGATTTTGTATGTAAGGACATTTTCGATGCAGCTAAAAATGGTGACAAGCTTGCAAACGTAGCAATCACACGCTATGGTGATTACCTTGGAAAAGGTCTTGCAATGATAGCTTCAACCATCAACCCTGAGATCATCGTATTTGGCGGCGGCGTATCCAAGGCAGGAGATATCCTCTTTGATCTGGTTCGTCCTTCCTTTGAGAAGTATGTTTTCCATGGTGCAAAGAGAACTAAGTTCGCTCTTGCTAAGCTTGGAAATGACGCAGGAATATTTGGAGCAGCAAAGCTGGTTTTGGATTCAATTAAGTAAAATGAGATCAGGATTATCAGAGGAATTATTCCGAATTATTTCGGATAAAAGCATAATAGAAAATGAAGATTTGAGCAGGCACACCACCTTTAGGATCGGTGGGCCTGCCGATTATTTTGTGCGAATAAATAGCGCAGCAGAGCTTTCTTCACTACTCAAGCTTTTTTCAGAGCTTGAGATGGAGTTCTTTAAGGATTTCTATGTGATTGGAAACGGAAGCAATCTCCTTGTTTCAGACAAGGGTTTTAGAGGTGTTATTGTCACTCTTGGCGGCGAGTTTTCGGATGTCCGTCTTTTGGATGACACCCACATTTTTGCAGGAGCAGCGGCTTTTAATTCAGCTGTAGCAAACCTTGCAAGGGATAACAGCCTTACAGGCTTTGAGTTTGCCCATGGAATCCCCGGCACAATAGGCGGTGCGCTTATTATGAACGCAGGTGCCTACGGCGGAGAGATGAAGCAGGTTGTTAAGAAAATCCGTGTGATGGAGTCTGATGGAAGTGAAGTTGAGTTTTCATGTGAAGAGGCTGAGTTTGGCTATCGCACAAGTATGTTTAAAAACAGACCCTGTGTTATCCTTGGCGCTCAGATAGAGCTGTCAAAGGGAGATAAGGGTGATATAGAGAACACCATGAATGACCTTATGAGCAGAAGAAGGGAGAAGCAGCCCTTAGAGTTTCCAAGTGCAGGTTCTACCTTCAAAAGACCTGAGGGTAATTTTGCAGGCAAGCTTATTGAGGAAGCCGGTCTTCGGGGCTACAAGGTGGGCGATGCTCAGGTTTCTGAGAAGCATTGCGGATTTGTGGTGAACAAAGGTAAAGCGACGTCTGAGGATGTCGATAAACTTATCAGAGATGTACAGGAAAAAGTATTTGAGAATTCCGGAGTGAAGCTTGATCCGGAGGTTATCAGACTGGGAGAATTTTAAGGATGAGGATTGTAATCGTAACCGGAATGAGCGGTGGAGGCAAATCGACAGCAATTCATATGCTTGAGGATGATGGTTTTTACTGCGTAGATAATCTTCCGCCGAGTCTTTTTGAAAAGTTCATAGAGCTTATATCGGTTCCAGACAGTGAGATAACCAAGGTTGCTCTTGGCTTCGATGTCAGAGCCGGACAGCGTTTCGAGGATGCCCCCAGGATTATCGAGGAGGCCAGAAAAAGAGGACTGAATGTGGAGATTCTTTTCCTGGAATGCTCGGATGCCGTTCTTGTTAAGAGATACAAGGAATCAAGAAGACGTCATCCCTTATCTCCCGATGGACGAATCGAGGATGGTATAACCAAAGAAAGAGAGCTTTTGTCCAGAATTCGCTCTCTGGCAGATTATATCATTGATACCTCACAGCTTCTTACCAGAGAATTCAAGATGGAGATGGATAAGATTTTTGTGGCAAATGAAAAGCACAACAATCTTATGGTGACTATTCTTTCATTTGGATTTAAGCATGGTATACCGTCTGATGCGGATCTTGTTTTTGATGTGAGATTCTTACCGAATCCATTTTATATAGAAGAATTAAAGCATCTTACCGGCAATGATAAAGAAGTTCAGGATTATGTAAAGAGCTTTCCTGAGTGCGGACAGTTCCTTGATAAACTGACGGACATGCTGGAATTTCTGGTGCCAGGTTACATAAACGAGGGCAAATACCAGCTGGTGGTGGCAATCGGTTGTACCGGTGGTCAGCACAGATCGGTAACAATAGCCAATGAGATTTATGAAAAGCTTAAGGACAGAAATGAGTTTGGCATTAAGAAATATCACAGAGACCTTAAGCATGCAAGGTAATATATATGTCATTTTCCGGCGATGTGAAAAATGAACTTGAAAAACAGGTTGCTCCCGGACGCCATTGTCAGCTGGCAGAGATCGCTGCAATACTAATTAATGTCGGGTATGTTGAACGAAAAGCCGATGATGAATACAGGGTTTTTCTGGCTGATGATTCCGAGAGGGCTATTAGAAAGTTCTTTACATTATTAAAAAAAGCATTTAATATAGACACTGGTACGCTTCAAGATGGGAGTAAGGAAATCATTGGTGGCAAGGTTTACAGGCTTGTACTCAGTGGTTCTGAGAAACCAAAAGCGCTACTTAAGGGAATACACTATTTTAATGATGATGGTAGTCTTAGAGATGAGAATTCAGGCGTAAATCATCAGCTGATAATGAAGGCATGCTGTAAAAGATCTTTTTTACGTGATTCCTTTTTATGCATCGGTTCTATAAGTGATCCGAGCAAATCCTATCATCTGGAGTTTTCCTGTGGGAGCCTGAAGCTTGCAGAGGAGCTCAGGACGATGATAGAGAGCTTCGACATAGAGGCGAAGATTATACAGCGTAAGAAATATCACGTTGTATATATCAAGGAGAGCACATCGATTGTGGATCTTCTTAATGTTATGGAAGCACCTGTCAGTCTGATGAATATGGAGAATGAGCGTATCGTGAAAGAGATGCGAGGCGCCATTAACAGAAGAGTTAACTGCGAGACGGCTAATATTACCAAGACAGTTAATGCAGCTTCGAGACAGACGACAGATATTTTATATCTCCGGGATCATTACGGTTTCGAGAATCTTCCGGAGAGTTTAAGGGATATGGCAGAGGCCAGGCTTCAGTATCCCGATGCAACATTATTGGAACTTGGGAAGTACCTTGATCCACCTGTTGGAAAATCAGGAGTAAATCACAGGTTGAGAAAGCTTAGCGAATTGGCAGAGAAGCTAAGAGGTTAATTTACTAAGTTTGAGGAGGAAAATTATGATATCAAAATCTATCGAAATCAAGCTTCCGGGTGGCCTTGAAGCTCGTCCGGTTGCAGAACTGGTTCAGCTTGCAAGCCGTTATGACAGTACTGTTCATATCGAAGCTCAGTCTAAGAAGGTCAATGCCAAGAGTATTATGGGTATGATGACTCTTAGTCTTAATAGCGGCGAAGAGGTTACTGTAATAGCTGATGGACAGGATGAAGAGGACGCCGTTAAGGGAATGGAGAGCTTTCTTCTTGGAGAGCTTCAGCTTTCATAACTGATTTTGGATTTTTATAATGGAATTAACCCATCTGATTTCTTATAATGAGATTAGATGGGTTTATTTTTTTAGCATAAACACTTAATGAGGTGCGGTATGAAAAAGAAAAAAATGCTGTTCATTTACAACCCTAAAGCCGGCAAGGAGCGAATCAGAAGTAACCTGATTGATATCATTGATATTTTCGCAAGGGGAGACTATGACATCACTGTATATCCCACCAAGGAGCGTGGAGATGGAACTGCTGCGGTGATGGAATATGATGACAGCTACGACATCATAACCTGCAGTGGCGGAGACGGTACCCTTGATGAAATTGTTAGCGGAATGTGGAAGTCAAAAAGAAAGACTCCTATAGGCTATGTTCCCGCAGGTTCTACCAATGATTTTGCTGTAAGTCTCGGCATTCCGTCGCAGATGCATGAAGCGGCCCAGACCATTATAAGCGGTAAAGAATATGCTTGCGATATAGGAATCATGAATGAAGAGACCTTCGTATATATAGCGGCTTTTGGTCTTTTTACCGATGTATCATACCAGACAAGGCAGGATATTAAGAACATTTTAGGCCACATGGCATATATTCTTGAAGGTGCCAAAAGGCTTTCCGAGATACGTTCTTATCATATGAAAGTAACCACCGATGAAGGTGTTATTGAGGATGATTTTGTATTTGGAATGGTCACGAATTCCAGATCAGTGGGAGGATTTAAGGATATAACCGGTAAAAATGTCACCATGGACGACGGAGTTTTCGAGGTCACTTTGGTAAAGCTTCCTGACAATATGCTGGACATGAGTAATCTTTTGGCAGCATTTATTAACAGGGACATTAATACCGAGCTTATGTATTGCTTTAAGACGAAGCATATTGAGTTTGATTCAAAGGAGAGTATTTCCTGGACAAGGGATGGAGAGTTTGGCGGTAACCATACTCATGTAGATATAAGGAACGAGAACAAGGTTATCAATATTATGATTCCTTAACACATACGTTCATTTTTTGTTCATAAAACGTTTAAAGACTATTTACTTCAAATCATATCTTAGACATTTATTTTCGCTATACTAAAGATGTCAGATGAAGAAAGGCAATACCAATTATAATAACTTTTTCATAATAAGCCAAGGAAACACGAGTTTCCTTGGCTTCCTCCCTTTTATAGGGCTTTTTATTATACTGTCTCCGGTTCCGGATAGTCTACTCCAAATGTTTCAACAGTAACCTTTTCCATAACCTGGTCCTCTAAAGGACGATCATTCCAGTCTGTTTCTGTTTCAGCAATCTTATTAACGACATCCATTCCTTCGATGACTTTACCAAAAGCAGCGTAAGCGCCATCAAGATGAGGAGCGTTTTTATGCATGATAAAGAACTGTGAACCTGCTGAATCGGGAATCTGTGTACGTGCCATTGAAAGCACACCCTCTGTGTGAAGCAGATCGTTCTTGAAACCGTTCTGAGAGAACTCACCCTTTATTTCATAGCCGGGGCCACCCATTCCTGTGCCTTCGGGATCTCCGCCCTGAAGCATGAAGCCCTTGATTACGCGGTGGAAAATAACACCGTCATAGAAATTGTGATTGATAAGTGAAATGAAGTTGTTTACAGTGTTAGGTGCGATCTCGGGATAAAGCTCAGCCTTTATAACATCGCCGCCCTTCATTGTAATTGTAACGATAGGATTTTTGTTTTCAGACATATTTTTCTCCTTAATATGAATCCGATTTGTAAATCGTAAATGATTTTGGGTTTTCGTGGAACAAACCCGGGATTAATTATACAATAATTAATAGAATAAAAATACAAATAAAAAGGCGTGAAAATGCTTAAAGAAATCATTTTTTGCATAAAGAATAAAGAGGATGAGGCCTTTGTGGCAAATGTATTTGATACCTCTTCATATATAAAAACAGAAGGAATTGAAAGCCGGGTCATATTCCCGGAGGAGACAGTTTGCAGTAAGGATAGGCTTCTTACTTCGCTTCTCGATGGAGCTTTTGAAGATAATACAGGAGATAAGCTTTTTCTTACCGATTCATCGGAGCTTGCAGGGTATCTTCTCTCAAGCGGGGGATATGTAGTTGGCATAAGCTATGAAGGCAATGCTGATGAGCGGTTTGAAGGTCTTAAATATGTTTTTACGGAAATAGAAGAAGTGGGGATGGATTCCTTTATAAAGGCCTATCAGCGCTACGCCCATCTTCCATGGGATATCCTCACAACAGACAGATGCCTTATCAGAGAAACTACGGTTGAGGATGTGGATGTTTTTTATGAGCTGTATGCAGATCCCGAGATGACCAGATACATGGAAGGGTTGTTTGCAGATCCCGAAGATGAGAAAAAATATCAAAGAGATTACATAGAAAAGGTTTATGGTCTCATGGGCTTTGGCACCTGGACTATCGTGCTTAAGGAGACGGGGGAGATAATCGGAAGAGCCGGTTACAGCGTAAGGAATGGCTTTGATGACATAGAGCTGGGCTTTCTTATAGGCACTGCATACCAGAGAAAGGGTTATGCTTATGAAGTTTGCAAGGCGATTCTGGATTACGGAAGGGATATCCTTCAGTTTGAGAGAGTTCTGGCCTTTGTAAAAGCAGAGAATACAGTTTCTATTCATCTTTGTCAGAAGCTTGGAATGTCAAAAGAGGGCGAAGCTGATATCGAAGAGAATATCTACGGCGATGAATATCACGACGGAGCGCGCATACCTGCGCAGGAAATGCACTTTGGAAAGTATGTAAAGATGGCGATAGAATTCTAAAAAATTAAGATTTTTTGAGGATTATTTCTGAGTTTGTCCACAAGAAGTTATATCTTGTCTATATCTTGCAGTTGATATTTAGGTTTATTTCAGTTACGATACTTATGATAGAGAGGGATTAATTATTACGTAGTACCTGAGACATTAGGAGGTATGGATGGATTCAAAAGAAATCTTTTCGTTAATTGCAGGCCTTATCGGAGGACTTGCGCTATTTCTGTATGGAATGAATGTAATGAGCGGTGGTCTTACCAAGACTGCCGGCGGTAAGCTGGAGGTGGTTCTTAGTAAAGTAACCAGCCACCCGATCGTAGCTTATCTGTTCGGTGTTGGAGTAACTGCTCTTGTACAGTCATCATCTGCGTCAACCGTTATGGTTGTCGGTCTTGTTAATTCAGGAATCATGACCCTAAAGGAAGCGGTAAATATTATCCTTGGTGCTAACCTTGGTACCACTTTTACTGCGTGGCTGCTTTCATTAAATGCTATAAGCAGTGACAATTTCCTGATCAATTTGTTAAAGCCCACATCATTTACGCCGTTTCTGGCGCTTATCGGTATTGTCCTTTATATGTTCTCCAAGAATGATAAAAAGAACAACATCGGTCTTATACTTATTGGTTTTTCAGTATTGATGTTTGGAATGAGCATGATGTCTGAGGCGGTATACCCTCTCCGCAGCAGTGAAGCCTTCCAGACAATCATTATGACCTTCAGTAACCCGCTTATCGGTTTCTTTGTAGGCGTGCTCTTTACGATGGTAATTCAGAGTTCTGCCGGAACCATCGGTGTAATGCAGGCTTTGGCTGCGTCGGTAAGTATCACCTACAGCGTGGCACTTCCCGTAGTAGTAGGTGCCGAGGTTGGAACCTGTATCACAGCTATTCTTTCATCACTTGGTGCAAATAAAAACGGTAAGAGAACAGCTCTTATGCATTTGTATTTCAACGTGATAAAAGCTGTTTCATTTATGATCTTATTCTACACAATACATTCATTTGTGAATTTTGCATTCATGAGTAGTCAGGCTGGAATGGTGGGTATAGCTTCTATCCACACACTTATTAACCTTGTGGCTACGCCTCTTATGCTTCCTTTCTCCGGACTCCTTGTTAAGATGGCATACAGGACTATTCCGATTGATGAGAAAGAGCGAGAAGAACAGCAGGATATGCAGAATATCACCAAGCTGGACGAGCGTTTCCTTACAAACCCGCCCTTTGCTCTTGAACAGTCAAGACAGGTTGCTATGGATATGGCGAACTTCTCAAGGGAAGGACTTGAAAAAGCTACATCCCTCATTGATGAGTACAATCCCGAGGTTGCTGATGAAGTCAGACGTATCGAGGAAAAGGTTGACAGATATGAGGATCAGCTGGGTACCTACCTTATGCAGATCAACAACCACCATCTTGCAGAGAAGGATTCAAGAACCCTTTCAATCATCCTTCACTGCATCACGGATTTTGAGCGTATAAGTGATCATGCTTTGAACATTGCACAGACAGCCCGCGTGATGAATGAGAAAAATGAGAAATTCTCAAGCAAGGCAAAGGAAGAGCTGAAGACCTTCTCGAATGCAGTAAGAGAGATAGTTGATCTCTCATTCCAGTCCTTTGCAAATCAGGATCTTAAACTTGCACAGTCTGTAGAACCTCTTGAAGAAGTCATTGACGGAATCAACATGGAGGTTAAGAGACGCCATGTCAGAAGACTTCGTAAGGGCAAGTGTACAATAGACATGGGCTTTATTCTGTCAGACCTTGGTACCGATTTTGAGCGTATCGCCGATCACTGCAGTAACATCGCAGTATGCATCCTTGAAGTGAGTGAGGGAATGTTTGATACTCACGAGTATCTTGAGCATCTTAAGGCGGAGAAAAACAAGGAATTCGAGATTGCAGTTGATCTTTATGAGAGAAAGTACAGACTTCCCGCAGTTAAGAAGGGCTTTGATGATGAGGATGATATCAATCCTTCCTTCATTGAAGATCATGAGACCATCGTTAACATCATGAGAGCTGAAGATCAGGATATAATTGACGAAGCTGTTTCTTCTGCCGAGAAGAAGAAAGAGAAGTTTGTAGATAAGGCAAAGGATGCAGTAAAAGAAAAAGTTAAAGACAAGTCAAAAGTAAAAATCAAAGATAAGAGTAAGAAGAAAAAAGATAAGTAATACTTAGTGTTTTAAATGAAAGGAATTTTATGAGTACCAGAGTTATTGAGTTAAAAAGAAGCGTATTTGAGAGTAACGATGAGAGAGCAGAGCTCCTTAGAGGCGAGCTTAAGGATAAAGGAATTTTCCTCCTGAATCTCATGTCATCTCCCGGATCAGGAAAAACAACAACACTTAAGGCTACTATCGCTGCCCTTAAGGACAAGTACAAGATTGGCGTTATGGAAGCAGATATCGATTCAGATGTAGATGCACAGAAGATCGCTGAGACAGGTGTTAAGGCTATTCAGCTCCACACAGGCGGTATGTGTCACCTTGATGCTGACATGACAAGACAGGGTCTTGACGCACTTGTAGAAGGTGATGTTGATCTTGCTATCCTTGAGAACGTAGGAAACCTTGTTTGCCCTGCTGAGTTTGATACAGGTGCTTCCAAGAATGCAATGATCCTCTCAGTTCCCGAAGGACATGACAAGCCCCTTAAGTATCCTCTTATGTTCAGCATCTGCGATGTTGTACTTATCAATAAGATTGATGTTGCTCCTTATTTTGATTTTGATCTTGAGAAGTGCAAGGAGTACATCCACATGAGAAATCCCAAGGCTGAGATCATTCCTATCTGTGCTAAGACAGGTGAGGGCGTTGACAAGTTTGCCGAGTGGCTCAGCAATCAGGTTGAAGATTGGAAGAAATAATGCTTCAGGGAAAAATTCATTCAATAGAGACCTTCGGTTCCGTAGACGGACCGGGGGTCCGTTTTATCATATTTTTAAAAGGCTGTAATCTGAGATGTAAGTATTGCCATAATGCCGACACCTGGAATCCTGAGTCAAATGACCTTAGGACTGCTGATGAACTTCTTGATAAGGCAGAGAGGTACAAGAGCTACTGGGGAGATGAGGGCGGCATAACCGTAAGCGGCGGAGAGCCACTGCTTCAGATGGATTTCCTTAGGGAGCTTTTTTCCAAGGCAAAAGAGCGAGGAATAAATACCTGCATCGATACGGCAGCAGAGCCCTTTACAAGGGAGGAGCCTTTCTTTTCAGAGTTTAAGGCTCTTATGGAAGATACAGACCTTTTGCTGGTGGATATTAAGCATATCGATAATGATGAGCATATTAAGCTCACAGGTAAGCCAAATGAGAATATCAAGGATTGCCTCAGATATTTGTCAGATATAGGTAAGCCTGTATGGATCAGACATGTGCTCGTTCCGGGAATTACGGATAATGATGAATATCTAAAGAAAACCAGAGAATTCATCGATACTCTCAGCAATGTAAAAAGGATAGATGTTCTTCCATATCATTCCCTTGGGCAGTTCAAGTGGGAAGAGCTTGGAATTCCCTATCAGCTGGTGGGAGTAGATGCGCCTTCTGCAGAGAGAATTGAAAACGCAAAGAGAATCCTCGGCGCAAATTAAAGAATAATAAAACAAACTATAAAAACTAACAAGAAAAATATAAATAATGTTAAAAAATTGCCAAAGTTGACAAAAGTTATCAGCTTTGGCTTTTTTTCGCGGTTTAAGGTTGAAATGTTACTCAGTATATGTAAAAATACCATTCGGGTGTCAAATTTTAGGATATACATATTGTGGTTTCTGTATTACAATATACTATATATAGTGGTTTAATAAATTTGACATACATAATCTACTTAATGTTGCACAGGCAACTGCACATAGATTCTGAGGGTGGTATCGTTTTTTCGCTAGAGAGGAGAAGATATTATGAGAGAACAGTGGAGAGGATTTAAAGGAAATAAGTGGACCGACGAAGTTAACTTAAGAGACTTTATCCAGAACAATTATACTATGTACGAGGGAGACGAGAGTTTCCTTGCAGACGCAACAGATGCCACAGACAAGCTTTGGGGCAGATTACAGGAGCTTCAGAAGGAAGAGCGTGCTAACGGCGGCGTACTTGAGTGTGAGACAGAGGTTGTATCAGGTCTTACTGCTTATGGCCCCGGATACATAGATGAATCAATGAAGGACCTTGAGACAGTTGTTGGTCTTCAGACAGACAAGCCTCTTAAGAGAGCATTCATGCCTTACGGCGGAATCAAGATGGCTGAGCAGGCTGCTGAGACATACGGTTTTAAGGTAAATGAGAAGTATCACAAGATTTTTACAGAGTATCATAAGACACACAACCAGGCTGTTTTTGATGCTTATACACCTGAGATGATGGCAGCTCGTCACAGCCACATCGTTACAGGACTTCCGGATACATACGGACGCGGACGTATCGTTGGCGACTACAGAAGAGTAGCCCTTTACGGTATTGATTTCCTTATAGAGCAGAAGAAGGAAGACTTCTCACTTTGCGGTTGCGGTGTTATGACTGATGAAGTTATCCGTCAGCGTGAAGAGATTGCAGAGCAGATCCGTGCTCTTCGCGGAATGAAGGAGATGGCTTCTGTTTACGGATTTGATATTTCTCAGCCTGCAACAAATGCAAGAGAGGCTGTTCAGTGGTTATACTTCGGATATCTTGCAGCTATCAAGACACAGAACGGTGCTGCAATGTCTGTTGGACGTGTTTCCACATTCCTTGATATTTATATTGAGAGAGACCTTAAGGAGGGTACACTTACAGAGTCTGAGGCACAGGAGCTTATCGATCACCTCGTTATGAAGTGCCGTATGGTTAAGTTTGCACGTATCCCCAGCTACAACCAGCTCTTCTCAGGAGATCCCGTATGGGCAACACTTGAGGTCGGCGGACTTGGAATGGACGGTCGTCACATGGTTACCAAGAACGACTACAGATTCCTTCATACTCTTGAGAACATGGGACCTTCACCTGAGCCTAACCTTACAGTACTGTATTCTTCAAGACTTCCTAAGAACTTCAAGAAGTATGCAGCTAAGATCTCTGTTACAACATCTTCTATCCAGTATGAGAATGATGATGTTATGAGACCTGTATGGGGCGATGATTACAGCATTTGCTGCTGCGTATCAGCTACACAGACAGGTAAGGAGATGCAGTTCTTCGGAGCAAGAGCAAACCTTGCTAAGTGTCTTCTTTACGCTATCAACGGCGGTAAGGATGAGAAGTTCCTTGATAAGCAGGGCAACCACATGCAGGTAGGTCCTGAGTATGCGCCCATTACTTCAGAGTATCTTGACTATGACGAAGTAATGGCAAAATATGACAAGATGATGGATTGGCTTGCAAGCCTTTATGTAAATATCCTTAACCTCATCCAGTACATGCACGATAAGTACTACTATGAGGCAGCTGAGATGGCTCTTATCGATACAGATGTACGTCGTACATTCGCTACAGGTATCGCAGGCTTCTCACATGTTGTAGATTCACTTTGCGCTATCAAGTATGCAAAGGTTAAGACTGTTCGTGATGAGTCAGGTCTTGTTGTTGATTACAAAATCGAGGGAGACTTCCCTAAGTATGGTAACGATGATGAGAGAGCAGATGAGATCGCAGTATGGCTCCTTAAGACCTTCCTTAAGAAGGTTAAGAAGAACCACACCTACAGAGATTCTGAGCCCACAACATCAATCCTTACTATTACTTCAAACGTAGTTTATGGTAAGGCTACAGGAGCTCTTCCGGATGGAAGACCTGCATTTGCTCCTTTTGCACCCGGTGCTAACCCGGCTTACGGCGCTGAGCAGAATGGACTTCTTGCTTCACTTAACTCAGTTGCTAAGCTTCCTTACGAGTATGCTCTTGATGGTATATCCAATACACAGACCATCAATCCCGGAGCACTTGGACATGATGATGAAGAGAGAGCAGACAGACTTGTAAACGTAATGGATGGCTACTTTGATCAGGGCGCTCACCACCTTAACGTTAACGTATTTGGTGTTGAGAAGCTTAAGGACGCTATGGAGCATCCTGAAAAGCCTGAGTACGCTAACTTTACAATCCGTGTATCAGGTTACGCTGTTAAGTTCATCGATCTTACAAGAGAGCAGCAGCTTGATGTTATTAACAGAACTTGCCATGAGACAATGTAATTAACACATTACAGAAGTGTAGAAAAAGGAAACGGAAGCGCGAGCGCTTCCGTTTTTTATTAAAGCCTTCTCCCTTTAGGGAGAAGGTGGCACGAAGTGCCGGATGAGGGTGTCGCCGAAGGCGACCGATAAGTGTTACTAAAACGAAAAAGGATTTTTATGATAGATAAGAAAGAACTAACACAGTATTCTCAAAAACTAAGGAAAGAGATGACTAAAGAGGAACGGCACCTTTGGTATGATTTCTTAAAAGGCTTGGATATATCGATTAGAAGACAGAAAGTAGTTGGGAATTATATCCTGGACTTTTATTGTCCAAAGAAAAAAGTAGCTATTGAATTAGATGGATCACAGCACTTTGAAAAAGAAGGCAGGGATAAAGACATCATAAGGGATAATTTCTTAAAAGAACGAGGAATTACTGTGCTAAGATACTCAAATTATGATATTAACATGAATTTTGAGGCTGTTTGTGAAGATATAGCCAGGAAGTTGGGGGGTTGAGTAGAGTGGAGCTTTATTAGAGAACCCTCATCCGTCGCCTACGGCGACACCTTCCCCCTAAAAGGGGGAAGGCTTTGTCCAGGTGATCAGTTTTAACTAGCTATTCTCTGGAAGGGGGAAGGCTTTGTCCAGGTGATCAGTTTTAACTAGCTATCCTTTGGAAGGGGAAGGTTTACTGAGGTGATCATTTCGTATCTTCGGTGCATTGTAAGGGAAAGACTAAAAAACGGAAGCGCGAGCGCTTCCGTTTTTTATACTGCTAAATGCAGCAGCTGAGTTGCAATTGTAAAGTATGCAAGAAGTGAAACTGCATCGACGATTGTGGTAATCATGGGTGATGCCATAACTGCGGGGTCAAAGCCAAGCTTGTCGGCACACATAGGAAGCAGACAGCCGATACTCTTTGCAATTATAACTACAAGGAAAAGAGTAAGGCATACAACAGCTGCAACCGGAAGTGCTAACTTGTCGATTATTAGGAGCTTTACAAAATTGGCAAGTGAAAGTGTGAGACCGCAGAGAACGGCAACTCTTACTTCCTTCCACCAGACCTTGAATATCTCTGAAAACTCGATCTCTCCAAGGGACAGGCTTCGGATAATTGAAACGCTGGCCTGGGATCCTGCATTACCGCCGGTGTCCATCAGCATGGGAATGTAAGCTGTAAGAACCACATAAGCTGACAGGGCATCAGAGAATTTGGTGATTATGGCGCCTGTAAAGGTTGCACTTATCATCAAGAATAAAAGCCAGGGCATTCTGTTTTTGTAGACATCAAGGATTCCGATACGTGAGTAGGGCTTATCGGAAGGGATGATAGCTGCCATCTTCTCGATATCCTCGGTAGCCTCTTCTTCGATGATATCTACTACGTCATCGATGGTGATGATACCGATCATACGGTTTTCGTTATCAACAACAGGCATGGCCGTGAAGTCGTACTTCTGGAACATGTGGGCCGTTTCTTCCTGGTCCGTCATGGTATTGATACTGATGACATTGGTGTTCATTATGTCACCGATCTTTTCATCGGCATCACGGATAAGCAGGTACCTCAGAGCAACCGTTCCGACCAGTATTCTTTGGTTCGTTACTACGTAGCAGATATTGACTGTCTCGGAATCAAGACCTATCTTCTTTATTCTCTCAATGGCCTGAGCCACGGTCATGTACTCTTTCAGGTCCACGTACTCCACTGTCATCAGGGAGCCGGCAGAGTCTTCAGGGTATCTTAGAAGATGATTGATATCAGCTCTGGTATCAGGCCTTGCATTGGCAAGAATCTTCTTTACGATACTGGCAGGCATCTCCTCCAAAAGGTCGGTAGCATCATCGGCCATCAGGTTATCGATGATGTTGCCTGCTTCCTTATCGGACAGGGACTGAATAATGTACTGCTGGTCATCTATTTCCAAATTTGCGAAAACATCAGCTGCAATATCCTTTGGGAGGATTCGGAACATCTTAAGAGAATCCTCGTTCTCCATGTCATCCATGATGGCAGCCACGTCGGCTGTATTCATGTCCTGGAGGGTCTGCCGCAGCTTGGTATACTGCTTGTTTTCCAATAATTCTTTTATAAGATCAAAAATGGTGTTGTCTTCCATAGAATTCTCCAATATAAGAAGGTATTGATACCTAGAAGTTTAGCACACTTTTGAAAAAATATTTCAAAATTTTATAATTTCTTAATCTTTTTAATAGTAATGTTCGTTGAGGGCGAAATTGACGAATGCTAAAATTAAATAGGATAATGCATTATTTATGGACGTAATTACGTTTAGAGGCTTCTTATGGAGAAAATTAAGAAATGGCAAAACTGGCTGCTTGTAGCAGTCTGTATTGTTATTAATCTCATAGGAAGAAATATAGCGGCTTTTTTTGGCATGCCTTTTTGGCTTGATGCCATAGGGACGCTGATTTCAGCGATAGTGCTTGGCCCGATAGGCGGTTCAGTCTGCGGGCTTTTAACCAATGCGATAATTTCTGTGTTTGACAAAGAACCCTTTGCTTATGCCATAGTTTCTGTGGGCATAGGTGCATCTGTGGGTTACTTTTTCCCTAAGACGAAAAATTACAGCATGTTTGAGGTTGTGGCAACTTCGGTATCTGCCGGTTTGGCAGCGGTTATTTTGTCGACTCCTTTTAACATGATTTTCTATGAAGGTCGTACAGGCAACGTTTGGGGCGATGCTCTTATAGACATGCTCTCCCAGGATGTAAAAGTGCCGGTAATATGCACTGTTCTTGGTGAAGCCTTTGTTGATATACCTGATAAAGCCTTAAGTGTATTTATAGGCGTATTTTTCATTAAGGCATATAAGAGAATAACAGACAGAAGAAAGGGCGGTGCAAATGCAAGGCTCCTATTGCTGGCCCTTGCCATTTTGATGATACCCTGCAAGGCAAAGGCGGCGGATTTTGCATCGGAATATGCGCCTTACATTTATACCACAGATGATGGTCTTGATACTGTGGAAATTAATGCTGCCGCGCAGACGGATGACGGCTTTATGTGGGTAGGCACCTATGCGGGGCTTTACAGATTCAACGGTGCAAGATTTGAAGAAGTAATTCTGGATGAACGGATAAGTAATGTCAGGAGGCTGGAGGTAGACAGCAAGGGTAGACTCTGGATAGGAACAAATGACCAGGGTATTGCATGTTATGATCCCGATACCGACGAAGTGGCCTTTTACTCAACGAAAGAGGGACTTGCTGCAAACTCTGTTCGCGCTATATGCGAAGACAAAGAAGGCAATATCTATGTGGGTACAGCAGTAGAACTTTGCAAAATATCCAAGGATGGCAAAGTCAGTGATTTTACGAATGCCAAGCTCAATGGTGTCAGGAGCCTTAGTTGCAATGATAATGGGGTTATTGCAGGCGTAACTACAGGCGGAACATTGTTTTTTATAAGGGATGGAGAAATAGTATACAAAACGATCTATCCCGGCTTTGATGTTTACTATACTGAGGTTGCTGCGGGAAGGGGGAATACCTTTCTTGTAGGAACCAGTGACAATTATGCTGTTCTTGCCACCTTTAAAAATGATGAGGCAGAGTTCGGAAAAAAATTCACCATAAGTAATGGCGCATATTTCAATAAGCTTAAGTATTCGGAAAAGGATAACGGTTATTTTTATTGCTGTGAAAACGGCATTGGTTTTATTACAAACGAAGGAAGAGAGACAGATCTTTCTTTGGAGGAATTTGTAAGCTCGGCATCAGATGTAGTTATTGACTATCAGGGGGACATCTGGTTTGCTTCAGCTAAGCAGGGTATTGTGAGATATGCATGGAATCCTTTCCAGGATATGTTTACCAAGGCCAAGGTTCCGGCGGAAGTTGTTAACTGCGTGCATATAAAAAAGGGACTGATGTATGTTGGAACCAATTCAGGCCTTATCACCATCGATCTGAAGACCTATTATGCGGTTCCCATTGATCATCCTGAGCTTTTTGAGGACGTCAGGATCAGAGATATCCTTGAAGACGAAAAGGGCAATCTGTGGATTAGCACCTACGGAAAAAGCGGGCTTATTGAGCTTCGCGATGATGGCACGGTTAAGCTGTTTAATGAGAACACAGAAAACACAGAAGGTGGAAGATTCAGGACATCATTGGAACTGTCGGATGGAACAATAGTTGCTGCCACTACCACGGGGCTTAATTACATAAGAAATAACCGTGTTGAAAAGACCATGGGAGAGGAACAGGGTATTCAGGCTCAGATTCTCAGTATGGTTGAGATTGCTGACAAGGATATTCTGGCAGGAACCGATGGCGATGGAATATATATCATAAGGGATGGCGAGATAATAAATCATTACAAAGAGGAATCCGGACTTGATTCCCTTGTTGTCATGAAGATAATTCCCTGCGGAGAAGGCGAATATATCTACGTTACAAGTAATTCCCTTTATTATTACAAGGACAATGAAGTAAAAAAACTAAATAAATTCCCATACAGAAACAATTATGATGTGCATTTTACAGATGCCGGTGATGCCTGGGTTACATCCAGTGCCGGTATTTTCGTGGTGAATAAAGAGGACCTTTTAGAGAACGAAGAATACAACTATACACTGCTTAATAAGAGTAAGGGCTTGTATTCATCACTGACAGCCAATTCCAGAAACGCGGTCTACGGCGATTATCTCTATTTGTGCTGCTCAGACGGAGTGCGCAGAATTCCTGTAAAAATGGAAAATCTCTTTGATGATAATTACAAGATCACTATTGGAAAGGTACTGGCAGGAAGCGAAGAGATTAAGGAGAATGCAATTGGAGAATATATAATTCCCGCTATATCCGGAAGAATACAGTTTGATGTTGCGGTTCTTAACTATACCCTTTCAAATCCTTTGCTTCACATTTATCTTGATGGAATACAGGATGATGGAATCACCTGCTCTCAGAAGGATATACAGTCTCTAAGCTACATGAATCTTCCTTACGGTGATTATGGTCTTCATGTTGATGTCCTTGATACCACAGGAAGTGAGGTAATACGTGAGGAAGTCTTCAAGGTCAGGAAGGACTCACAGCTTTTTGAAAGACCATATTTCAAGATATATCTTTTCTCTGTTTGTGTGCTGTTTGTTATTTTTATCGTATGGCTTGTTGGAAATATCCGCGTAGGAATAAACAGCATTGAGAGATGGCAAAAGGAAGCCAAGATCGATCCCATGACGGGTTTCTTTAACAAGGGATATTCACAGCAGGAGCTTGAAAAAATAGTTGCTAAAAAGCGCGGAATCCTCATGATGATCGACCTTGATAATTTCAAGCTTGTAAATGACCTGCATGGACATGATATGGGCGATAAGGTTTTAACCAAGTTTGCAGAGCTGGTACGTTCATGCATACGAGAAGATGATTTTGCTGGAAGAATCGGCGGCGATGAGTTTGTGGTTTTTATTCATGGTGCATCGGATGAAGGTGCTGTTGCCGAGAAAGCCAGGTATTTAAACGAAGAAATTGTGCTTACAGGCAGGGAACTTATGGGAGAGGATTTCAATATTCCTATAAGTGTTTCCATTGGTGCGGTCCTCATTCCAGATGAGGGTACTGAGTATACAGAGCTTTTCAGAAAAGCGGATAAGGCTCTTTACAGCGTGAAGCAAAACGGAAAGCATGGATATATGGTCTACAAGAAAGCCGGCGTAAGTGCCATGGAGGGTGAAGAAATCACAGCTGCCGGCCTTGCGGGTCTTAGAATGATCCTTGGCGAAAGAGGCGAGCAAAAAGGTGCTTATCTTGTGGATTTTGAAAAGCTTCAGATGGTCTACAGACTGTTTGTGCGCATGTCCAAAAGGACCTTTGTAAATGTGTGGATAGTGCAGTTCGCAATCCTTAGAAAGGACGGAGGCTCTGTGGAAGAGTCCATAATGGAAAAATTCATAGAGGTACTGTCCCTTAACCTTAGAAGTAATGATGTGGTTGCGGCAAATGGCAAAAACAAAGTCATTATTATAATGACGGATACAAGTTCAAGGGATGGCATGACACCTGTTGAGCGTATCGTCAATAAGTGGGATCAGATCCAGGGACACGATGATTATGTGCTCAGTTATGAAACAGAGGATATGTAAATACGCAAAAATTCCTTCCTATGTTTTATAAAAACTTGTATGACAAAATGAAAAGGTATAAAATATTTCAGTGATTTTATTTAGAAGGAGTTTTTGAGATTATGCAGTCACGTACAAATACATGTGGTGAACTCAGACTTTCAGATGCCGGCAAGCACGTTAAGCTTGTTGGTTGGATGGAGAATCTTCGCGAAGTAGGCGCGGAGCTGGGATTCATCGTTCTTAGAGATTTTTATGGCACAACACAGATCGTCATCGAGAGCGAAGATATGATGAAGATCGCTAAGGGTATCAACAAGGAATCTACTATTTCCGTAGAAGGCGAGGTTAGGGAGAGAAGCTCCAAGAATCCCAAGCAGGCTACAGGTGAGATAGAGGTTGTTCCCGAGAAGATCGAGGTTCTTGGTCGTTGCCGTTACAACGAGCTTCCTTTTGAGATCAACAGAAGCCGTGAAGCTGACGAGTCAGCAAGACTTAAATATCGTTATCTTGACCTTAGAAATCCTGAGGTTAAAAAGAATATCATTCTTCGTAGCAACGTTATCGCTGCTCTTAGAAGCTCAATGATCGAGCATGATTTCATGGAGATAACAACACCTATCCTTACGGTATCTTCTCCCGAAGGCGCAAGAGACTACCTTGTACCTGCAAGAAAGCACCCCGGCAAGTTCTATGCACTTCCCCAGGCGCCTCAGCAGTTCAAGCAGCTCCTTATGACTTCAGGAATTGATCGTTATTTCCAGATCGCACCCTGCTTCCGTGATGAGGATGCAAGAGGAGACAGATGTCCCGGTGAGTTCTATCAGCTTGATATGGAGATGGCTTTTGCAACTCAGGAAGATGTATTCGAGATCTGTGAGGATGTTCTTCCTCCTATCTTTGCAAAATACGGTACATACGACAGAGCATCAGGTGCTCCTTTTGCACGTATCCCTTATCGTGAAGCCATGGAGAAATACGGCTCAGATAAGCCCGACCTTCGTATCGACCTGACTGTTCAGGATGCTACAGAGGTTCTTAAGGATTGCGGATTTGGTCCTTTTGCAAGCACTGTTTCTGCTGAGGCAGCAGAGGCAAGTGAAGGTGCACTTAAGGCAGGAGATGCTACAGATGTAAGAATCAAGGCTGTTGTAATCTCTGACTTTAAGGAGAGCCGCAAATTTATCGATAAGACAATCGGCGAAGTAGAGGTTCAGGCAGGCGTTAAGCCTTACTGGTTCAGAATAGATGAGAACGGCGATGTTGTTGGTGGTATCGCCAAGTTCGTTCAGGAGAATAAGGATGCTGTTATTTCAGCTCTTGGCCTTAAGGCAGGAGATCTTGTAGTTCTCAGCTCAGGCAAGCTCCTTCAGGCTCAGAAAACAGCAGGTGTTGTTGTTAAGACCTTTGGCGCAGCTGTTCCCGGACATATGGACAAAGAGCAGTACTCATTCTGCTGGATAGTTGACTTCCCTATGTATGAGATCGGTGAGGAGTCAGGCGAGCTTGAGTTCTGTCACAATCCTTTCTCAATGCCTACAGGTGGAATGGAAACACTTCTCAAGGCAGAGCGCGGCGAGATTGATCCTCTTGATATCATGGCTGATCAGTATGACCTTGTATGTAACGGTATTGAGCTTTCATCAGGTGCTGTCAGAAACCACGATCCTGAGATCATGATCAAGGCATTTGAGCTTGTTCGTCTCGGTGAAGAAGATGTTAAGGCTAAATTCCCTGCTATGTACAATGCATTCTGCTATGGCGCACCGCCGCACGCCGGAATTGCTCCCGGTGTAGACCGTATGATAATGCTTCTTTCAGGCGAGCCTACCATCAGAGAGGTAATACCTTTCCCTATGAACAAGAACGCTCAGGACGTAATGATGGGTGCTCCCGGAGAGGTTACAGAGAAGCAGCTTGAAGAGCTTCATATCAAGACAGTTGTCGAAGAATAATATATAATTCAGACTACTTTAGAGGTCCCGATTTTGGGACCTCTTTTTATACCCTTTTTCAAAAGTAAAATGTTTGTAAAATCGACCATAAAGAATTGTTTTTTCTGACTAATACTTGTATTATTGAAATATATGTTGCGGTATTTCGCACTTTTATTAAAAATGTATTGCACTTTTGGGAAAACGCCCAAATTGTCTATAAGAAAAGGTCTCAATGATTAAGAAAACAACCGATTTATCCAAACTTTTCACACAGTTCGCTATGGTGGGACAGCTGGGATTGTCACTTGTGACACCGCTTCTCATCTGTATTTTCGCATGCTATATGCTGACAACAAGGCTTGGAGCACCCGGGTGGATTTATATCATCGGCTTCTTTTTCGGACTTGGGGGATCTATGACGACGGCATATAAGGTCTATCTTGATATCACAAAGAAAAACGAACCCAAGAAACGCCCGGAGAATGAAGTGTCATTCAATAAACATGTATAAGAAAGAGAGAAAAAAGTTTTGTTATGGTAGTTCAGGACGCAGTTAAGAAGGAGACTACTTTTATTGCTGTGGGGACAGCGGTAGTGAGCCTGCTTGTTATTGTAGTATTTTTTATTTTGCATCAATTGGTGCCTGGTTACGCACCTTTTGACTATACGGTCTTCTTAGGGGCGATCGGTGGCACGATCGTGGCTGTTGGCAACTTCTTCTGGATGGGGCTTACAGTGCAGAAGATCACGGGGATGAGCGAAGAGGAGACAGACAGAGCGCGAAGCACAATGGCGGTCAGCCTGCGTTATCGCACGATGCTGCAGCTTTTGTGGGTGGTATTGTCTATCTTCGTACCGGCCATCAATCTGGTTACCGGTGTGACACCTCTTTTCGTTCCCAGTATTTTAATAAAAATTCGCGGGATTCTATCTGCGAGGAAAGGAAGGTGAAAATAAAGTATGAACTTTGAAGTAGCCGGCAGTAAGATCTTTTACACCATTCACACCGGCATACCGGTTCTCGGCGATTTTACCATCAATGAGACGCTGGTTGTCAGCTGGATCGTAATGGCGATCATAACGCTGCTGTGTATCTTCCTGACGAGAAACCTTCAGGTCGAGAATATTTCAAAGCGCCAGGCGATTGCAGAGATGATTGTTGAAGCAGCGCACAATCTGGTTCGGAGCAATACGGGCGGCACCAAGTTTGACTGGCTGATTCCGTTAGTATCCACGATATTTGCCACAAGTATCGTATCGAACCTCATTTGCCTTGTGGGTCTACGAAGCCCCACAGCCGATCTTTCCACAGAAGCGGCATGGGCCATTGTCGTGTTTATTATCATCACTGCATGCAAGATCAAAGCGGGAGGATTCCTTGGTTATCTGAAGGGATTCACAACGCCTATAGCTGTAATGACACCGTTCAATATTTTGTCTGAGTTGGCAACACCTGTAAGTATGGCTTGCCGTCACTTTGGTAATATCCTTTCAGGTATAGTTATTGACGGACTTATCTATGCAGCTCTGGCAATTGCTTCATCCGCAATATTCGGACTAATACCCGGTGTAGTGGGTGATGTACTTTCAAATATTCCGATTCTGAGCGTCGGTCTCCCGGCAATCCTGGGCGTATATTTTGACTGGTTTACAGGATGTATGCAGGCGTTTATTTTCTCAATGCTGACGATAATGTATATCGCCAATGCAGCAGAGGGATAATTAAAAATCAAATCAAATAAATGGCCCCAAGCCTTCTCCCTGGGGAGAAGGTGGCACGAAGTGCCGGATGAGGGGTATATAAAAAACTAGGAGGATTTAAACATGAGTGATTTTCAGATTTTAGCAAAAGGTATTGCACTTGCAGGATGCGGTATTGGTGCAGGATGTGCACTGATCGCCGGTATCGGACCTGGTATTGGTGAAGGAAATGCCGTTTCTAAGGCTCTTGAAGCTATCGGTCGCCAGCCTGAGTGTAAGGGTGACGTAACAAGTACCATGCTTCTTGGTTGTGCTATCGCAGAGACAACCGGTATCTATGGTTTCGTTACTGGCCTTCTGCTTATCTTCGTAGCACCGGGCACATTCATGAACTATCTGAACTAATTACAGATCAGTAGTTACAGCCCCGAAGTAGAAAGTATGGAGGAACACGAATGGGCACACAGGACTTAGTTACAATCGTTCCGTGGAATTTCATAGCTCAGATCTGCAACCTCTTCATTCAGATGTGGCTTATCAAAAAATTCCTTTTCAAGCCTATAAATGAGGTTCTTGAAAAGAGAAGACAGCTCACAGAGAACGAGCTTAAGCAGGCAAGAGAAGCCAAAGAGAAGGCTGACACAATGAAGAGGGAATATGAGACCAGCTTATCCTCAGCTCAGGCAGAAGCAGCAGAGATAGTTGCAAATGCCACAAAAGAAGCTCAGGGCAAGGCTGACAGCATCGTAAAAGAAGCTGAGCAGCAGGCTAAAGGTATCATGGAAAGAGCAGAAGCTGATATCGAACAGGAAAAGAAGAAAGCCATCAATGAGGCTAAGGACACCATCGGCGGACTTGCAATGGATATTGCAGGCAAAGTCGTGGAGAAGGAAATCAACGAGAACGATCATAAGAAACTTATTGATGAATTCATTAACAATGTAGGGGAGGCGTCATGACCAAGGCTGGAGATTTATACGGACAGAGTCTGTATGATCTGGCGCTTTCGGAAAACCTTACGGATGATATCTTAAGTCAGATGGAATCGGTCAAAGAGATTTTCAAGGAGAATCCGGACTATGTAACTCTTTTATCAGAGCCTTCAGTTCCGAGAAAAGAGAGAATAAAGCTTGTAGATGAAGCTTTTGACGGACAGCTCCAGCCGTATCTGCTGAACTTTATAAAGATCCTTATTGAAAAAGGTCTTTTGAGACAGTTTTCGGCTTGTGTAAAGAGATTCAGAAGCAGCTATAACAAGGATCACGGAATCGCTGAGGCGACTGTGATCAGCGCTATAAAACTTGACGATAGTCAGGTGAGCGCACTTAAGTCAAAGCTTGAATCCATAAGCGGCAAGAAAATTCTTTTAACCCAGAAAACCGATGAAGCTGTTCTTGGAGGAATCCGGGTGGAGATCGAAGGAAAGCTCTATGACGGAACCGTTCAGGGCCGACTTGATGAACTCCGCAGAAAGGTCGACGAGACAGTCCTATAAGTAAGAATAAAACCCACGGAGGCTTTTAGAATGGAATTAAAACCAGAAAAAATATCCGAGGTGATTCGAAGCCAGATCAAAAACTATCAAAATGCGATCATTCAGAATGAGACCGGAACAGTTCTTACCGTTGGTGACGGTATTTCAAGAGTATCAGGACTCCTGAACTGTATGTCAGGAGAACTTCTTGAGTTCGAGAACGGCACATTCGGAATGGCTCAGAACCTCGAAGAGACAGTAGTATCTGCGGTTCTGTTCGGCGAAGATGTTGGTATCAGCGAAGGACAGACCGTTAAGCGTACCGGACGTGTTGTTTCCGTACCGGTAGGCGATGCAATGATAGGACGTGTTGTAAATGCTATCGGACAGCCGATCGATGGCGCAGGCCCTATCGAATCAGATGATTATAGACCTGTTGAAATTAAGGCACCCGGCATCATCGAGAGACAGCCCGTTAAAGAGCCGCTTCAGACCGGTATCAAGGCTATCGACTCCATGATTCCCATCGGACGCGGACAGCGTGAGCTGATTATCGGTGACCGTCAGACAGGTAAGACCACTATTGCTATAGATACAATCATCAACCAGAAGGGTAAGGATGTTATCTGTATCTACGTAGCTATCGGTCAGAAGAGATCAACAGTTACAGGCCTGGTTGCAGAATTGCAGAAAGCCGGCGCTATGGAGTACTCCATAGTTGTTGCTGCTACAGCATCAGAGCCCAGCCCGCTGCAGTACATCGCTCCTTACACAGGATGTACAATGGGTGAGTATTTTATGAACAAGGGTAAGCACGTGCTGGTTATCTATGATGACCTTTCCAAGCACGCAGTAGCATATCGTGCACTGTCACTGCTTATCCGCAGACCTCCGGGACGTGAGGCATATCCCGGTGACGTATTCTATCTGCACTCAAGACTTCTTGAGAGAGCAGCTAAGCTTTCCGATGAAAACGGCGGCGGCTCACTTACAGCCCTTCCTATCATCGAGACTCAGGCCGGTGACGTATCTGCTTACATTCCTACAAACGTTATCTCCATCACAGATGGTCAGATATTCCTTGAGACCGAGCTTTTCCACTCTGGTATCATGCCGGCGGTTAACCCCGGTATCTCAGTATCACGAGTAGGTGGTAATGCTCAGATCAAGGCCATGAAGAAGGTTGCCGGAACCCTGAAGCTTATCTATTCACAGTACAGAGAGCTGCAGAGCTTTGCTCAGTTCGGTTCTGACCTTGATGAAGACACCAAGTCACGTCTTGCACAGGGTGAAAGAATCGTTGAAGTACTGAAGCAGGATAAGAGTTCACCTGTTGCCGTAGAGAAGCAGGTAGCCATTCTGTACGCGGTTATCAACAACGTTCTTACAGAAGTTGCTGTTACTGATATAGCTGAGTACGAAGCAGGCCTCTTCGATTTCCTTGATTCAAATCCTGACGGAAGCGATGTTATGAAGACAATCCGCGAGACAGGAAAACTTGAATCAGATACCGAAGAAAAGCTTAAGAACGTACTTAAGGCTTATACCGATAATTTCCTTAGCAGGAAATAACAATCACGGAGGAATGATACATGGCTGCTAATATGAAAGCTGTGAAGCTCCGGATAAAAAGCGTACAGAGCACCATGCAGATCACAAAGGCGATGCAGCTGGTTGCAGCAAGTAAGCTGAGAAAAGCTAAGGAGAAGGCAGATAATTCCAAGCCCTACCTTGGAACCTTGCTGGACACCTTAAGAGACATCGCTGACGGTAACCAAGATTTCCAGTCACCTTATACCAAGGTGGGAAGCAATGATAAATGGTTATACGTTGTAATCGCAGGTGACAGAGGACTTGCAGGAGGATACAACTCCAACCTGTTTAAGTTCATGGAAAGCGAGACAAAGGGACGCGACATCGAGGTATTTCCCATTGGTAAGAAATCAGTGGAATACTTCAAACACAGAAATGTTCCGATCTTCACTGAGGAATTTTCAGAGGTTGCCAAGGTAACCATTTCTGACTGCTTCTCAGTGGCAAATCTTTTATGTAAAGCATATAAAGAAGAAAAATTCGGACATATTTTCCTGTGCTATACGGATTTCATATCCATGATGTCACAGGTACCAAAGGCCAGTCCGATACTGCCGCTTTCAGACCTTAAGGTTGAGGATGGAGAACCTAAAAAGTCGAAATCCCTGATTCTGTACGAACCGGATAGTGAGACTGTTTTCAATACAGTTGTTCCGGAGTATTTGGCGGGAGTGCTTTATTCGAGTATCAATATCTCTGTTGCGAGTGAACTTGCAGCGAGAAGAACTGCGATGGAAGCAGCTACCGACAACGCAGAAGAAATGATAGAAACACTTAGTTTGTACTATAACAGAGCACGACAGGCAAGCATCACGCAGGAAATCACGGAGATCGTTGCCGGTGCCGAAGAGCCGTAAAGGAGAAAACTCACAATGAGTGAAAAACATGTTGGAAAGGTAATACAGGTAACAGGACCTGTCCTTGACATTCGTTTTGGCGAGGGTGAGCTGCCGGATCTGCATAGTGCTATTGAAATTCAGAATGGAGATACAACTCTTGTTGCTGAGGTAGCACAGCAGATAGGTGATGATGTAGTTCGTTGTATTGCAATGAGCTCCACGGACGGACTTGTTCGTGGAACCGACGCTGTTGATACAGCGAATCCTATATCTGTTCCGGTAGGTGATGAATGCCTCGGACGAATTTTCAATCTTCTCGGTGAGCCGGTTGATAACCAGCCTGCACCGCAGACACAGGAGAGATGGCCTATTCACAGACCCGCTCCCTCCTTTGAGGACCAGGTTCCTGCAACTGAGATTTTTGAGACAGGTATCAAAGTAGTAGATTTAATCTGCCCTTATGCTAAGGGTGGTAAGATTGGTCTGTTCGGTGGTGCGGGAGTTGGAAAAACTGTCCTCATCATGGAGCTTATCAATAACGTAGCGAAGGCACACGGTGGTATCTCAGTATTCACCGGTGTTGGAGAGCGTACACGTGAAGGTAACGACCTTTACGGAGAAATGAAGGAAAGTGGAGTTATCAACAAGACTGCACTGGTTTACGGACAGATGAACGAGCCTCCGGGAGCACGTATGAGAGTTGCTCTTTCCGGACTGACAATGGCTGAGTATTATCGTGATGTAAAGAATCAGGACGTGCTTCTTTTCATCGATAATATCTTCCGTTTCACACAGGCCGGTTCAGAGGTTTCAGCGCTGCTTGGACGTATGCCTTCAGCCGTTGGTTATCAGCCTACACTGGCTACAGAAATGGGTGCTTTGCAGGAGCGTATCACTTCTACAAAGAAGGGTTCAATCACATCAGTTCAGGCCGTATACGTGCCTGCTGATGACCTTACAGACCCTGCACCTGCAACCACTTTCACACACTTGGACGCTACAACCGTTTTGTCCCGTGATATTGCTTCTAAGGGTATTTACCCCGCAGTTGATCCGCTTGATTCAACCAGCCGTATCCTTTCTCCCGACATAGTTGGAAAAGAACACTATGAGGTAGCAAAGGGTGTGCAGCAGGTTCTTCAGAGATACCGCGAACTGCAGGATATTATCGCAATCATGGGTATGGATGAGTTGTCTGATGAGGATAAGCAGACAGTATTCAGAGCACGTAAGGTTCAGAACTTCCTGTCACAGAGCTTCTCAGTTGCTGAGCAGTTCACAGGACTTCCGGGCAAATACGTTCCGCTTAAGGAGACTATCCGCGGATTCAAGATGATCCTTGATGGTGAATGTGACGATCTTCCTGAGTCAGCATTCCTGCTTGTTGGAACAATTGACGAAGTGTTCGAAAAAGCTAAGAAGAATTCATAAAATATAGCCTTCTCCATTTAATGGAGAAGATATCTGTAAAGCAGAAGGATACTAATATTCTAGCCTTCTCCTTTTAAGGAGAAGGTGTCTGCGAAGCAGACGGATGAGGTAAAATATGGCTACTTATCATTTACAGGTCGTATCCCTGGATGGAATGGAATATGAGGGCGAGGTTGAGAAGATCATGCTCCGTACTGTAGATGGCGATGTTGAGATTCTTGCGAGACACACCAACTACTGCACAGGAATAGGCATGGGAACTGCTCATGTAACCTTAGCCGATGGCAAGGAACGCCGAGCTGCCTGCATAGGTGGAATGCTTTCTGTCATGGACGGTATGGTCCGCGTACTTCCAACTACATGGGAGTGGAGCGACGAGATAGATGTGGAACGTGCGCGTTCAGCGAAAGCCAGAGCCGAAGAAAGGCTTAAGGATGCGCAGCTCACCAAGGAAGCCAGAGTCCGCGCTGAAGCCAAGCTTTATCGTGCACTTGTGCGCCTTGGTTCCGCACAGTGATGAAATGACGGTCTTGCGATTTTGAGGGAGTAACATACTCGGGGGAGATGTGATCCTGTCAGATTAGTAAAGGTCGGAACATTAGACATTATGAGGCGCTGTGGTTTGCCTAGACGGCTTGCTGCAGCGCTTTTGTTGTATCCGGCATGAATTAAGAACTAAAGAGAATAAATTTAATGATTAAAATAATAAAGGCCAGGAAAGGCTTCTATCACGAGTTATTCGTACTCGTGATTCCGATAGTAATACAGAATCTGATAGCATCTGCTGTAAGCATGGCAGATGTAGTTATGCTGGGAAGAGTTGATCAGACCTCAATTTCAGCGTCAAGTCTTGCAGGGCAGGTAATGTTCCTTCTAAATGTAGTATTCTTTGGGCTGAATTCTGCGCTGACTATTCTTGCTGCCCAGTATTGGGGAAAAAGAGACACAAAGACCATATCCAAGATCCTTGGAATAGGGCTCATAATCTCGCTTGTGATAACGGTATCACTGGCACTAGCGGCCTTTTTCTTCCCTCGTTATGTCATAAGAGTTTGGACCAATGTGCCGGAACTCATTGATGCAGGAGCTGTTTACCTGAGATATGTTGCACCATCATACATTTTTCTTGGAATAGCGCAGCCCTATCTTACCATCCTTAAAAGCTGTGAGAGAGTAATGTTTTCAACCACTCTGTCAGCTTCAACGCTGGTGCTGAATGTGATACTTAATGCGCTTTTGATATTCGGACTCGGTCCGTTCCCTGAGATGGGTATCGCGGGAGCAGCCCTTGCAACGACTATCTGCTGGGCCTACGGAGTTGCTGTATGTATCGTTGATTTTTGCAAACAAAAGATTTTGCCAAAGAATATCATCGATATGTTTAGGATACCAAGAGCACTGGTTTCTGACTTTGCTAAGTATTCGCTTCCTGCATTTATAAATGATGCAATGTGGGGTCTTGCTTTTAATATGAACTCCATCATTATGGGACATCTGGGCTCTGACATTGTGGCAGCCAACTCCGTAGTGTCTGTGGCAAGAGACCTTGTAACGGTTGTGGGCTTTGGAATATCGGCAGCAGCGTCCATTATGCTGGGAAAAGAGATTGGAGAAAATCGCCTTGATGATGCCAAAAAAGATGCTTCATCAATAATGAGGGTTACTGTCTTGTCCGGAATAATATCAGGAGCGGTTTTATTTGCCATTAGTCCCGTTGTTCCGGGGCTTGTGAAAATATCAGCAACCGCAGCGCACTATCTTAGGATAATGCTGTATATAAATGTTTTTTATCAGATGGGCCAGATTATCAACACCGTGCTTATCGCATCCCTCTTTAGGTGCGGCGGCGATTCAAAATATGGAATGGTCCTTGATATAGCATGTATGTGGGGCTTTGCGGTACCGCTTGGTCTCATTAGTGCATTTGTACTTAAACTGCCTCCTATAATAGTTTATGCTCTGATGTGTACAGACGAATTTGCTAAGATGCCCTTTGCTATCCGGCATTATATGAGCAAGAAATGGATCAGAAATATTACAAGAGAAATTAATTAAATCGTATTTCAAGTTGACGATATGGTATTAAGATTTTATGATTAAATAGTCTATGTTGTAGACAAGAAAAGTTTAAGGGGAAACAAATGAAAAAGGGGAAAAGTCTGATTATTTCTATCACAGCAATGCTGTGTCTGTTTTTTGTGGTTTTTGGCATGAAAACCACTGCTCATGCAAAAACCGGTGATCTGTATGAAGGAAACAAATTCAATGATACTATCAAAGAGTTTAATAACGAGAAAGTAGACTGGTTAACTGAAGATAAAGTCATTACAAAGATAGTATTTGCCAAAACTTCTGCTGTATCAACAAAAAACCTTGCGAGCAAAGTAGTAGGAGACGGCGTAACAGCATATTATAATGCAACCACAAAAACCTTATATATCTGCTCCGACGAGAAAATAAGATTCAACTTTTCTTGTGATGATATGTTTTTTAATATGCAGGCAGTAGAATCTATTGATTTCGGAAAAGACATCATAGATACGACCAATATGGTAAAAGCATATCAGATGTTCAGAGATTGTGTGAGCCTTAAAAAGCTTGACCTAAGAGAATTCAGAACACCAAAGCTCAAAGACATGAGTACGATGTTTCACTGTTGCATAAGCCTTGAAGAATTAAATCTCAGCAGCTTTGACACTTCAAAGGTTACCAATATGCACAGTACTTTCATGACGCTTTCCAGTATAAGGAGATTAGATCTTGGCAATTTTGATACATCAAATGTAACATCGATGACTCAGCTGTTTACATATGACTCTAATCTGGAAAGCCTTGACCTTTCAGGATTTGATACATCCAATGTAGATAATATGTACAGGATGTTCTGTTTTTGCAGCAGCTTGAAATCAATAAATTTTGGTGAAAAGTTTAATACCGCAAAAGTCAAAGATTTCAATGAAATGTTCAACGCATGCACTGACCTGGAATATCTGGATCTCAGCACCTTTGATTTTTCATCGGTTGATTATAAGGATGCAAAAGGCTTCATAGTCGGTTGCAGCTCACTTGAGTGTATAGATGCTCCCCATGTATTACCTGCTGATTTTAACTATCGCTCAGAATACTTTTGGGGGTCGCTTTCGGATCTTGGAGAAGTTGCACTTGATAACAATAAGGACGGCGTTCCCGATGACAATAGAAGGTTCAGCTGTTTCCTTGCAGCCAATGAAAGTAACAGATATCTTTTTGTAAAGCAGTTAGGAAAGCCCAAAAAGGAAGAGAAAAATACTCCTGAAGAAGATGACAGCGATATGGGCGATGAAAAGCAGCTTCAGGTAAAAAATAAAACTTCGGCAAGCACAGGCAGTAAAAACTCTGCCAAGCTACCCATGAAAATAACCATCGACAAAATAACCTATAGGATCGGAGTAGATGGTAAGGCAGAAGTAATCAAGATCGGAGCTACGAAAAAAGCAAGGATCAACTTCATCGAAGTGGACGGAGTGGCTTATCCGGTAGTTAAGATAGCAAATAATGCCTGCAAATCCAATAAGACCATTAAGGAAGTAACACTTGGTAAATGCATTAAGCGCATAGGAAAAAATGCATTCAAGAAATGCAAAAAGCTTAAGAAGGTAAACATATATGCCAATAAATCACTGAAGGTTCAGAAGAATGCATTCAAGAACTTGCCGAAAAAAGCAAGGATCAAGGTTAAGGGAGTTAAAGGCAAAACCAGAGATAAGATAAAAAAGGCAATTAAAAGGCAGACAAATGCAAATGTAATGTAAATAAATATACGACAGCACATAGCCCTCGCAGTTTTGCGGGGGCTATTGTTATCTTTGTATAAAATCCACCCCATGATATTTGTAGAATAGTGATAATTGAAGAACGGTGTCATTTAACCTATAATGTGTGTACGTTCACGGAAAAGCAAAATTCGCTGATTTTTCGCGATTTGGCTTTAACATCAGTAACAATCAACATTTCACAAATAAAAAAGTAAAGCGGGGTAGGAAAGATGGTAATTAAAAGCGTTACAGACAAAGAATTCAAAGAATACGGCAGAGTAGTGGAAGGATACAGTGTAGCTGAAATCCTTAAGGCACTTGAGAATGACACACCCTGCCCGGATGATGTTGTTTACGTAGCAGAAGAGCCTAAGCTGATGGCAACTGCTGATACTAAGGATCTTGGCACAAGCCTTTTTGGCGGCATGCCTTTCCAGTTCGGATACTGCAACGGTCACAACACAAAGATGAACTGCATGGAGTATCACAGAGACAGCGAGTTTAACCTTGGTACAGAGGATTTCATCCTTCTTCTTGCAAAGCTCAGCGACATCGAAGACGGCAAGCTTGATTCTTCCAAGGTAGTAGCATTCAAGTGCCCTAAGGGCGTACTCGTTGAGGTTTATGCTTCAACTCTTCACTATGCTCCCTGCCATGCAGATGCTTCTAAGGGCTTCAAGGTACTTATCGCACTTCCTAAGGGAACAAACGTAGGAACCACAGAGACAGCAGGCAAGAACCTTGATGACAGAACACTTTTCGCTACAAACAAGTGGCTTCTTGCACACAAGGACGCATCAGAGATCGCAGACGGCGCATACGAAGGCATCACAGGCGAGAACATTGATATTGCAGGTCTTATCTGATCACTGAAAAAATAAAAGCTTCCCGGGTGGGAGGTGTCACGAAGTGACAGATGAGAGGTAATGATGGCAACTATAACAGAAATTGCTGAACTTGCCGGTGTATCAATAGGTACTGTTGACAGGGTTTTACACAACAGAGGCTATGTCAAGGCCGAGACCAGAGAGCGTGTCGAGAAAGCCTGTGAAGAATTGCAATATGAACCCAACAGGGTGGCACAGGGCCTGGCGGTTAGGAAAAAGAAGCTTAAGTTTCTTTTCATGATCCCAAAGACACAGTACAGTCCGTTTTTTATACCGGTCAGAGAAAGCGCAGAGAAAAAAGCTAAATCTCTTGAGGCATATGCTGCCACAACGGATATCATCGAATATCCCGACAGCGCAGCTGAGGAAGCAGAGCTTATAAAGACGCTGAAAAAGAGCATAGGTGAATATGACGGAGTATGCATTACAGGAACGGTTTCACCTATAAACGATCTTATCATTGCAGAGCAGAAAAAACGCGATATTCCGCTTGTTTTCTACAACAGCAGACTGGACGGCGTTGAGCATCTTGCGTATGTGGGATGCGACTATATAGCTTCCGGAAGACTGGCAGCAGGACTTACTGCCATGGCGGGAGGCGATGATGCGAAGATCTGCTTTTTCACAGAGTATGACAGCATAAAAGAGAGTGCTACGGAGCGTATCAGAGGCTTTTCAAACGAGATGAGCTCAAGGTATCCCGATATGGAACTCCTCGGAAGGTGGAGCATATCCCTGGACAGAGAGGAGAATAAGCGCTCGGTAAAAGAGATGTTTGTAAAGTATCCCGAGACCAATGTGGTCTATGTCATAAATCCCAGAGATTATGACATCTGTAGACTCATAGCCGCAGAGGATACAGATCATAAGATAAGGATAATCACCAACGACCTTGTAGCGGTGCAGTATGAGATGTTCCACAAGGGCCTCATAACCGCAACAATCTGCCAGGAACCGGAGAAACAGGGCAAGCTTTCCCTGGAGATTCTCTTTAATTATCTGGCGTACGGTACAGTGCCCAAGAAGGTGAATTATACTGAGCTCAGCATACATATAGAACAGAATTTATAGAACCTCATCCGGTGCTTCGCACCACCTTCCCCTAAAAGGGGAAGGCATAAAGCCTTTTTCTCTTTAGGGGAAGGCATAAAGGCTTCTTCCCTGTATGGAAAGTCATAAAGCCTTCTCCCCTTTGGGGAGAAGGTGTCAGCGAAGCTGACGGATGAGGGGACATAGTTACCATATTTTGTCTCTTAAATATGTGAAATATGTCGTGTTGACAAAGCAGGCTACAAAACTTATGATTTAGTAGATGTGTGAACGTACACACATTTTTAAAAAGTTACTTTTTCGCAGTTTTTGTAAAACTGCAAAGCAATAAACACATTCAAAAAGGGTAGGAGGATAAAAGAATGAATAACATGCCCCAGGCTAAAATTGGTATCGTTGCAGTCAGCCGTGACTGTTTCCCGGCATCACTTGCAATCAATCGTAGAAAGGCACTTGTAGAGAGCTACACAAAGCTCTTCAACAAGGATGATATTTATGAGTGCCCTGTTTGTATCATCGAGAGCGAGACTCAGACACTTGAGGCTCTTGAGGATGTAAAGAAGGCTGGATGTAACGCACTTTGCGTATATCTTGGTAACTTCGGTCCTGAGATTTCAGAGACACTTCTTGCTGAGAAGTTTGGTGGTCCTGTAATGTTCTGTGCAGCTGCAGAGGAGTCACAGAATGACCTTATCGATGGTAGAGGAGATGCTTACTGCGGAATGCTTAACGCAAGCTACAACCTTCACCTTCGTAACGTAAAGGCATATATTCCTGAGTATCCTGTAGGAACAGCTGATGAGTGCGCTAAGATGATCAACGAGTTCGTTCCGATCGCAAGAGCACTTTATGGTCTTTCAGAGCTCAAGGTTATCAGCTTCGGTCCTCGTCCGATGAACTTCCTTGCTTGTAACGCTCCTATTCAGCAGATCTACAACATGGGTGCTGAGATTGAAGAGAACTCAGAGCTTGATCTTTTCGAGAGCTTCAACAAGCACGCTGGTGACGCTAGAATCGCTGACGTTGTTGCAGACATGGAGAAGGATCTTGGCGCAGGCAACAAGAAGCCTGAAATCCTTTCCAAGCTTGCTCAGTATGAGCTTACACTTCTTGACTGGATCGAGGAGCACAGAGGCGGTAAGAAGTATGTATGTATCGCTGGTAAGTGCTGGCCTGCATTCCAGACACAGTTTGGTTTCGTTCCCTGCTATGTAAACAGCCGTCTTACAGGCCGTGGAATTCCGGTATCATGTGAGGTTGATATCTATGGTGCAATCTCAGAGTTCATCGGAACATGCATCTCCGGCGACGCTGTTACACTTCTTGATATTAACAACTCTGTACCTGCTGATATGTACGAAGAGTCCATCAAGGGCAAGTTCGACTACAAGCACACAGACACATTCATGGGCTTCCACTGCGGAAATACATGCACAAGCAAGCTTTCAAGCTGCGAGATGAAGTTCCAGAGAATCATGGCTAGAAACCTTCCTGAGGAAGTTACACAGGGAACACTTGAAGGTGACATCATGCCCGGTGATATCACATTCTACAGACTGCAGAGCACATCTGATAACCACCTTAAGGCATACGTTGCACAGGGTGAGGTTCTCAATGTTCCTACAAGATCCTTCGGTGGTATCGGTGTATTCGCTATTCCTGAGATGGGAAGATTCTACAGACACATCCTTATCCAGCACAACTTCCCTCATCACGGAGCAGTTGCTTTCGGTCACTTCGGAAAGGCACTCTTCGAGGTATTCAAGTATGTTGGCGCAGAAGTAATCGGCTACAACCAGCCTGCATCACTTCCTTATCCTACAGAGAATCCTTTCGCTTAATTGCAGGGTAAGAATAATCTTTCTATAAAGCTTAATGAAGCACCTCTCGAAACGGTATATCCTTTCGGGAGGTGTTTTCCTTATGTATAACTTTATAAGTTGTATACAATATAGTTTGCGTTGTGGTAGAATCGAAGGAACATGAAACAGTGAGAGGAGCAGATTATGAAAATAGTAGCGGCAGAAATAGACAGCGTCGGAAATGACATTGATTACAGCGAACTGGAAGGCCTTGGGGATGTGACCTTTTATAAGGATAAGATAACACCGGAGAATGCGGCGGAGCGCCTTACTGGGATAGAAATCCTTTGCATCAATAAGTCTAAGATAACCCCTGAGATATTAGATAAAGCGCCGGACTTAAAGCTTATATGCGAGTTTGCTACAGGCTTTGACAATGTGGATATAAAGGCTTGTTCAGAAAGAGGAATAAAGGTTGCTAACGTTGCAGGCTATTCTACAATGTCTGTCGCCCAGCATACCTTTGCACTCCTCTTATATATCATGGAGTCATTAAAAGAATATGATGAATTCGTAAAAAGCGGAGAATTTGCTGCTCAGGAGCACTTCTGTAAGCTTGACATTCCCTTCCATGAAATCGATGGTCTCACCTGGGGCATCATCGGTATGGGTAACATCGGAAGTAAGGTGGCCCAGATAGCTACTGCATTTGGAGCAAAGGTAATTTTCTATTCCGCATCCGGAAGATGTGAGCACACAGAGAAAGACGCTCAGTATGAGATGGTCAGCTTTGATGAACTGCTTAAGAGAAGCGATATACTTTCTCTTCACTGTCCTCTTACAGACAATACCAGAAATATCATCGACAAGGCTGCCCTTCAAAAAATGAAAAAGTCAGCCATTCTCATAAATGTTGCTAGAGGCCCGGTCGTTAATGAAGAGGATCTTACGCAGGCTCTTCTTACCGGAGAGATCGCTGCTGCAGGTCTTGATGTTCTTACCGTGGAACCCATGAGAAAAGACAGTCCATTCCTTCAGATTCAGGACAGTAAGAAGCTTTTTATAACTCCCCACATGGCATGGGCCAGCGTAGAAGCCAGAAGCAGATGTGTAGGTGAAGTTGCCAAAAACATAGTGGCCTTTAGAAACGGCGAAGAGAGAAATATTGTTAATTAAAATCTTTTGCTTACAGTAAACAAGTATAAAAAAACTCCTGTAGAGGTCATTTAATATGACATTCTACAGGAGTTTTCAATGCAAATTTTTATTTAGGGTTACTTGGCTGCCATTTTGGAAGTAATCAGTGCATCAGCTTCTTCCTCTGAGTAATCATAATTCTCCATGAGCTCCTCTTTTATGGAATCAGGTGAATCATTATGTTTGACAGCATAGGAAACGAACTTTTCTGCATTTTCTTTTAATACCTTGGCTCTGACTTCTGCCTGCCATTCTCTTTTCATAACAATCTCTCTATCCCAGGCTTTCATATAGTGTGAACTCACCTCCGATCTGTTTTTGACTTCAGATACTATGTTATCAAGTGAAATTACTCTCTCGTTATGATCTGATGGTAGTGTTCCATCTACTATGTATTTTAGCATTTCCTCTAAGTCTTTGCCATAAGTCTGATCCTTGGTTATGACATTGTTGCTACCGTAAGCATAGAGAAAAATGTTAAGTCGTCCATCCTCATATTCTATGTGGGGATGTGTCTTCAAATGCATTTTGGCTGCATAGTACATATCACCTGCAAGAAATGGATCATAGGACAAAATGGTCACAGAAACATAATCGGGAAGTTCTCTGTAGTCTGTACTTGAAGGAAGAGTGCGTTCATCCGACAAGGCAGAGTAATATCGCTGTCTTCTCGGAAGCGATAATCTATCGCTCTCTCGATCCTCAATTTCGAGATCATAAATTGTGACACTAAGATCGGATGATTCAGGTACAGGTTTTATCTGAGCATCAAATCGTATGCCGTGCAATCCCCAATCAATTCCAAGAAAAGTTTTTTGAGGTGTAACCTCGATGTCGGAAATCTCTTGGCCAAGTACCGTTGACAGTATGATTCCGGCAACGGTTTTAGCCCGTTCATTGTCCTCCATTACACTGTCAAAGAGGAATCCGTTAATGAGATTCATAGATCGAACAGCCTTCTGGGCCTCTTCAAGAGTGATGCGACGCAAGAGCGCCGTTTTGTTGTTTTTCATAGAATTCCTTTCTATACATGCTTCTCCGGGCTTGTAAAAAGGAAAGTGAAATCATATGGAGGATAATTTAGCAGATTAAGAAGGTGCAGTCAATAAAAAAGCGTTTTTACAGGAATGGGATAATCATTCGTGTAAAAACGCATCAATCACAGTGTTGACAGCCTTCTTTTGGGAATCTGTCAGTACAAGATATTTAGAATTTAAGTCGGCCAGTTCTTCAGTAATCTGACCCTTTTCTAGCTGTTCTGAATCGCTGAAAAACTCAGCAAGGGTAATGCCAAAAACATCACACATGAGCTCTATCTTATCAAGTCCAGGGTACCTGTTATGCGAGTACCAGGTAACGATAGTTGTTTGAGGAACGCCGGAAAGCTTCGCAAGCTTGTAGACAGAAAGCCCTCTGGATTCCCGTAGTTCTGTAATTCTGCCAAGAGCATCAAACATTCTACATCGTCCTCCATCAGTTAATAGAAATTTTATTATTGTTATTATTTTATGAAATAATACGGAAAATGAACATATGTCGTGATTGCGATATACAAAAAACACAATATATAGTGCTGTTTATACTTATTTTATCTATATAAGAAAATTTTAATACGCCAACGCGATTTACAACAGCATGTATGCGCGATAGAATAACACATAGATGCGATATATCGAGAAACGTAAACGCGATATCGCAAACACGAATTTTTTATGAAGGGAGAATAAAACATGAGGAAAAACAAAAAGATATGGTCATGGGCACTGGCCGGTGCATTGGCTGTAAGTAACCTGAGCGGTGTAGTTGCAGCTCCATTCACGACTATTGTGGCACAGGCGGCCGATCATGAAGAAGGAGACTTGCAATTTAATGCTGAAAGTTACGATCTTCCTACAGGAGATTCTACTAGATCACTGAGAACTGCACTACAAATATATAAAGAAGAGGAAAGGCGATTCGTTGGAATTACTGATGAGGTAGTAGAGTTCAGTATTGAGCAGACAGGTGATGTGATTGTACTTTCAGATCAAGGAGAAGTATCTGTAAAAAATCAAACATTACCAACAACGGAGGCAACTGCTACCGTAACAGCGACAGTAGGTCAGAAGAGTACTACTGCTATTATAGTTGTTCCTGCTGCTACACCTACAGCAACACTTACAAACTTCACAATTGCTAATAAGAGAGCACAAGGTCAGACAAGTGACGTTAAGTATATTCCGGATAGTGATCTTAAAGCATCTGTAACCGGATATGGAGCTGAAGGACTTAACCTCACAGTTACCGAAACTTATGATATCACCGGCGGTACAGGAGACACATTTGCATATTCCTTTACCAAGGGTGAGGATGATGCTACTGATGTATTTGATGTGAATGACACTGCTGGATGGACAGTTGCTGATAAGACAGCAACCAAGGATATCAATATAGAGGTTAAAGATCTTCAAGCAAGTGCAGTAGGAAATTATACATTTGCTGCTTATATTGATAAAGATGGTGAAGAGGGATATGACGAAGAAGATGATTTATTCCTTAATGAATATTCATTCTCTGTAGTTGGATCACCTGAAGGCACTTTCGAGATTAAGGATAAAAATGCTGATGAGCCTCAAGCTATTGATGTAAATGGGCAGGTACAGCTTAAGGTTTGGAATAAAGGAAAACCTGTAGACAATTCAAAACTTAAGTGGTCTTCAAGTAGTAAAGAAAATGTAACGGTAACCGATGCAGGTCTCGTAACTGGTGTCAAAGCTGGTACAACGGCAGATGTAGGCGCTACATACACTATTAATAATGACTTGTCATTAAAAGTAGATCCGGTAGAAATAAGTGTTAATGCTTTGCCGCCTGAAATAGAAGATGAGTATGTACTGACTTTTGATGGTGTAGATGTACCAATGTCAAATGGTGAGGTTGAGATAGAAGAAGGAACCTCAGCAGATGTTATTCTTTCTTATGGTCATGAGGGAGCTTTTGAGCCTGTTTCAGTGTCTTGGAAGAGCACTAATACAAGTAAAGTAACAGTTAGCGGAAATGAAATTACTGGTGTTGCAGCTGATGCTGATGGCATCATAATTACAGGTACATACAAGGATCAAGAAGATAACACCAGATCTGTATCATTTAAAGTAGTAGTAACTGAAAAGGATGTACCTCAGCCAGCTATACCCACATATTATATTGATGGGGAAATTGACGATGCAATAAGTCTGTTCCCTGGCGATACAGCTCAGTTAGATTACATGAATGATGATGGCACTGCAATTGAAGGCAATATCTCATGGACAGTAGTAAGCGGACCTGGAACTGTTGACTCAAATGGTCTTGTAACAGTTGATGAAGAAGCGACTGCAGGAGCTGTAATAGAAGTACAGGCATCTGTTGATAACATATCAGTTGGAGGCGTGGTTACCATAACTGTAGCAGCGGATGTATATGCAATACAAGCAGACAAATATGAATTATATTTTGGAGAAAGTGCTACACTTACAGCTACATATAATGGCAAGCCTTTCACAGGTGGAACATTTGTATTTGCAGGGGATGCAGAACATAAAACTGATTTCTTTAAATTATCTGGAAATACAATTGAGGCTATAGCAGCAACGAGTGGTGCTATTACAACTAAAGTTGTATTAAAAGTAGGGGAAACAGTAAAAGGAAATCCGATTGAGATTAAATTATTAGCAGATGATCTTAAGGCGGAGTCAAATGTAACTGGAACTGATGATTGGAACATAACCGGTACAGCAGCAACAGCTACCATCAATAGCCTTGAGATTGGTGAGACAGTTGAAATTTCAGCGGTATATGGTACTGAAGATCTCACTAATAAGATGAAATGGTCATCTGATAATGAAGCAATCGAGAAAACAGGTAATGGTACTTTTAAAGCTATTGATGAATATGTTGGAAATATAGTTCTTAAGGGCGAATATAAAGTTATTCCTCAAGAAGGTGAAGGTGATGCTACAGTATTTAGTGTAACCTTGACAGTCAAGAAGGTTGTTCTTAGTACAGGTGCAGCAGAGGCGGCAGAGAATATCGAGAATAAGGCTGCTGAAGCTGACGAAAATGCGAATGCAGCAACTAAGAGTGCAGGCGATGCTATTAAGGCAGCAGAAGATGCAAAGGATAATCCTACAGCAGAGAATCTTCATGCAGCTGAAAGCGCTTTGGAAAAGGCAAAGAGTGAACTTAGCGCAGCAGAAGATGCTCTTAAAGCAGCACAGAATGCACTTGACGAAGTATGGGATGAAGATGCAGATGAATCTAAAGCTGGATATTCAGATTCTGCGAAGGCAGCAGTAGCTGAAGCAGCACAAAGAGTAAAAGATGCAAGAGAAGCAGTTGAAGAAGCGTCTGACAAAGTAGGCGAAGCTCAGGAAGCATTTGATGAACTTGCACCTGAAATTGAGAAACTTAAGGTTAAGGAAGCAGCTATCGCAGCAGCTAATACTGCAGCAGCAACAGCAGAAGCTACACCTACAGAAGAGAACATCAAGGCAGCTCAGGATGCCGTAGCAGCAGCTAAGGCTAAGGGCGCACAAGATGCAGAACTTAAGGAAGCAACAGATAAGATTGCTAAGGCTATTGATGAGAAGAAGAAGCAGGATGAGCAGAAGTCTGACGGCTCTGCACAGGGAACACCTGCACCTAAGGGAAGCGCACTTAAGGATGCAGATGGTAACGAGACAGGATTCGTTGTAACTGATGCAACACCCGGCAAGGCAACAGCTGCTTATAAGGGCACTGCAGCAGATAAGACAAAGAAGAAAGTCACAATTCCTGCAGTTACAAAGGACCAGAATGGTAACAAGTATACAGTAACAGCAATCGAGCAGAAGGCATTTGCCGGCACAAATGTTGAGACTGTAACAGCTCCTAACACTGTAAAGATCTTCAAGAAGAATGCTTTTAAGGGCAGTAAGGTAAAGAAGGTCATTATCAAGGTTAAGAAGAATGCTAAGGCTAAGGATTATAAGTTCAATAAGAACTGCTTTAACACTGGCAAGAAGATAACTATTGTTGTTAAGTGCACTAATAAGACTCTCAAGAATGATGTTACTAAGAAGTTCAATAACAAGAAGTGCATTAACAAGAAAAAGACCACAATTAAGTAATATTCTCCATCATAAGGAGTATTTTGTGACACACTTCATGGAAGGGGCGGACAGCTTTGTCCGCTCTTTCTATTTACAAAAGTATAAATAAAGATATAATAGTATATAAAAATATATAAATGTATTGCATTAGATATAAATTATTCAGGAAATATATGCAATATAGGAGGGGTTAAATGAACCGCAAAACAGTTATTGATTATTACGCTCTGCCGGATGAGATTAGGGTTGAGCTCATAGATGGGGAGTTTTTCGAGGTGCCAAGGAGAGGGGCGCTTCATCAGGATATAGCATCATATCTTCATGTTGTAATAGGAAGATATATTTTTGAGCAAAGGCTGGATGTGAAATTGTATGAGGCATCAGTAAGCGTCATGGTGGCATGTGATGACTACAATATGGTAGAGCCGGATCTGATGATCGTGTCCGATAAGAGTATGGTAGGCGGCGTGGAGATATATGGAGCACCGGATTATATTATTGAGATAGTATCGGATGTTACCAGAGAGAGGGATCTTAAATCCAAGGTGAAACTGTACCATGATTCTGGGGTGAAGGAATATTGGGCAATTGATCCTTTGGCAGGGAATCTGTATAAATATTTATTTATAGAAGGAACAGATAAACCGGAGGTTCTGAATTTTGAAGGCTCTGTCCCTGTCAGCATATTTGATGGCAGGCTCAGTGTGGATTTATCCGGGATAAGGGACATCGTAGAAGAACATAACAGAATTCCTGTTTAAATTATTTATTTGTCTTTACCGAATACCTGAGCTATCATATAATAGGTTTTCAAATAGAAATAACACTCTACAGAAATACTTATATAGATAGGGCATAACCTTAGCCTGTAGACTGTAATAAGTAAAAGGAGAAAAAATATGACTTTAGAAGAAGCAAAGAAGAAGCTGGAAGCGAACGGACAGATGCATGTCCTTAAGTACTATGACGAGCTTACAGGCTCAGAGCAGGAAGCTCTGCTCCAGCAGATCGATGAGACAGATTTCGAGGTCCTTAAGAATGCCAAGAATCTTGGTAAGGGCTCAGAGAGAGGTAAATTCGAGCCTCTTGCATGCATGCAGCTCTCAGAGATCGAGAAGAGAAAAGATGAGTTTAACGCTATCGGTACAGAGGCTATCAAACAGGGTAAAGTTGCAGCATGCCTTCTTGCCGGCGGTATGGGAACAAGACTTGGTTCTGATGACCCCAAGGGTATGTATAACATCGGTCTTACAAAGGAAGTATTTATCTTCCAGAGAATTATCGAGAACCTTCTTGATGTAGTTAATGCTACAGGTACATGGATTCATCTTTTCATTATGACCAGTGAGAAGAACCATGAGAAGACAGTGAAGTTCCTCACTGAGAAGAACTTCTTTGGATATAATGCAGAAAAGGTTACCTTCTTCAAGCAGGATATGGCTCCTGCATCAGATTATGAAGGTAAGGTATATATGGAAGCGAAGGGACGTATTTCTACATCTCCTAACGGAAATGCAGGTTGGTTTTCTTCTATGATTAAGGCAGGTCTTGATAAGACTCTTCATGCTGAGGGCATTGAATGGGTTAACATCTTCGCAGTTGATAACGTACTTCAGAGAATCTGCGATCCCTGCTTCGTTGGTGCTACAATCGCCCAGAAGGCAGAGGTTGGCGCTAAGGTTGTTAAGAAGAACGCTCCCGATGAGGGTGTTGGCGTTATGTGTCTTGAGGATGGCAGACCTTCAATCGTTGAGTACTATGAGCTCACTCAGGAGATGATGGATGCTAAGGACGAGGCAGGAGAGCCTGCTTACAACTATGGTGTTATCCTTAACTACCTCTTCAACGTACCGGCACTTGAGCGTATTGCCAAGAACGAGCTTCCTCTTCACGTAGTTGAGAAGAAGATTCCTTATATAAATGAGAACGGAGAGCTTATTAAGCCCGAGACTCCTAACGGATGCAAGTTTGAGCAGCTGGTTCTTGATATGATCCATGAGCTTGCAAGCTGTGTTCCTTACGAGGTTGTTCGTGAGTATGAATTCGCGCCTATCAAGAACAAGACAGGTAAGGATTCAGTTGAGTCTGCAAGAGAGCTCTGCAAGAAGAATGGAATTGAACTTTAATTGAGGGTATTTTGGGAGGACAAAGAATGGCTATTTTAGTAACAGGTGGTGCCGGATACATTGGCAGCCACACAGTAGTAGAACTTCAGAATGCTGGATATGATGTAGTAGTAATGGATAACCTTGCTAACGCAAGTGAGAAGGTTCTTGGCCGTGTTGAGGCTATCACAGGCAAGAAGGTTCCTTTCTACAAGGCAGATATCCGCGACAGAGAAGGCCTTGAAGAGATCTTCACAAAGGAAAAGATTGACAGCGTTATTCATTTTGCAGGTCTTAAGGCTGTTGGTGAGTCAGTTCAGAAGCCTTGGGAGTACTATGATAACAACATCACAGGAACACTTACCCTTGTTGATGTAATGAGAAAGCATGGATGCAAGAATATCATTTTCTCATCATCTGCAACAGTATATGGTAATCCTGCATTTATTCCGATTACTGAGGAGTGTCCTAAGGGACAGTGCACCAACCCTTATGGTTGGACCAAGTCAATGCTTGAGCAGGTTCTTACAGATATTCAGTTTGCTGATAAGGAGTGGAATGTAGTTCTTCTTAGATACTTCAACCCTATCGGAGCACACAAGAGCGGTACTATAGGTGAGAACCCCAATGGTATCCCCAACAACCTTATGCCTTACATCACACAGGTTGCTGTTGGTAGACTTCCGAAGCTCAACGTATTCGGTAATGACTACGATACACCCGATGGAACAGGTGTCCGCGATTACATTCATGTAGTAGACCTTGCTGTTGGCCACGTTAAGGCTCTTAAGAAGCTTGAGCCCGGCAGCGGACTTAACATCTACAACCTTGGAACAGGAGTTGGATATAGCGTTCTTGATATCGTTAAGAATTTCGAGGAAGCTAACGGTGTTAAGATTCCTTATGAGATTCAGCCCAGACGTGCAGGAGATATTGCTACATGCTACTCAAATGCAGATAAGGCTGAAAAAGAGCTCGGCTGGAAGGCAGAGAACGGAATCCGTGAGATGTGTGAAGACTCATGGAGATGGCAGAGCCAGAATCCTAACGGATATGAGGAATAATTGCAACCTATGTTTAGATTATGGATCAGGCTGATTAACGACAATCACCTTATAAAGGATATGACTGTTGAAGATAACACCATGGATACAAGGACCCATAAAGTGAAAAATGCATTGGAGAAGGCCTGCTATGAGTTTGACCTTAGTAAGCCTATATGGCTTAAGTCCACTGTGCATGATTTTCAGCTGCACAGCAAATGCAGATTTACAAAGGATGCATTTATTGAAGAAGTGCCATTCGATTACATGGAGATCCAGGTAATAGAGGAAGATGACTTCTATTATTGATGTCGCGAAATAGCGCATAAATACTGACAAAGCATATAAATATTTCCCGGAACTGAGATTGAACATTATGTTTAAATTTAGTTTTGGGAAATATTTTTTTGATACTTTTATCACAATTTCGTCACAATCTCTGCCTATACTGATACCATACAAGGAAAAGAAAAACAGCATGGATAACATAAAAACAACAATTTATCAAAGAAAAGAGGTAATGAACCATGTTTGATAATGAAAATACTAACGATCAGCAGATGGGCACAAATTCATCTGAGCCCACTAACAACACAAGTTACGGCCAGAGCAATTATGGCAGCTTCTCAGGAGGTTCTTATAATGGGACACCTTCCGGAAACTATAATTCAGGAAGTTATAACTCCGGCAGCTATAATTCAGGCAGCTACAGCCAAGGAACCATGAACGGAAATTACGGCTCAGCAAATACCGGAACACCGAATTATACAACAGGCGGTCAGGGAAGTTATAACGGCGGAACCTATGGTACATATCAGTATGGCAGCTATCAGCCGGCAGGCGGAGCACAGCCTCCGAGAAAAGGTGGAAAGGGCAAGAAAGCAGCTATCGTAATCGCTGCAACACTTATCCTTGCACTTGGACTTGGTGCCGGATATTACAGCATGACAAGGATCAGCGATAAGCTCATTGAAGCTAAGGGCGATGAAGATGATGATGAGATCGCTGCAGCAAATGAGTCAGGTGAAGATGCAGACGCTTCCGAAGATGCTGATGAGGATGCTGCAGATGCTTCTGAGGAAGATGCTGATGCTATAGGTGATTCCGGAGACACAGGAATCGCTTCAACCGGTGTAGTATCAGATTCTGCGATCATTACAACAGATGTTACTCAGGTGGTTGCAAAGGCAATGCCTGCAATGGTATCCATCAATAACAACTACACTCAGTCAATGTCTTATTTTGGACAGAAGTACAGCCAGGAGCTTACAGCATCAGGATCAGGCTTCATAGTTGGTACAAATGATACAGAGCTTCTCATAGCAACAAACTATCATGTAATTGAAGGTGCAGACACACTTGAGGTTCAGTTTGTAAATGAGAAAACTGCAAATGCTGAGGTTAAAGGTACTGATGCAAATATGGATCTTGCTGTAATAGCAGTAAGACTTGAGGACCTTGAAAGTGATACAAAATCTGCTATAGCAATTGCTGAGCTTGGCGATTCAGACTCTCTTGTACTTGGAGAACCCGCTATTGCAATTGGTAATGCGCTTGGATATGGTCAGTCTGTAACTACAGGTGTTATAAGTGCACTTAACCGTGTTATCGAGCTGGATGATTCTAAAGAAGGCACATTTATCCAGACAAATGCTGAGATCAATCCCGGTAACTCCGGCGGAGCACTGCTCAATATCAAAGGTGAGGTAGTAGGAATTAACTCAAACAAGATCGGCGGAGATACAGTAGAAGGTATGGGATATGCTATTCCGATTTCTACAGCAAAGCCCATCATTGAGCAGCTCATGACAGAGAAAACACGTGCAAAGATTGACGAGGATTCAAGAGGATACATCGGAATATCAGGTGTCAGTGTAACATCTGAGGTTTCAGAGATGTATGGACTTCCTCTGGGAGTATATGTAGCAGCTGTTACAGAAGACGGTGGCGCTAAGGCAGCCGGCATCGCAGAAGGCGACATCATCACCAAGTTTGATGGAAAAGAGATTTCATCAATGGCGGATCTTCAGAACAGACTTGCATATTATGAAGCAGGAGAGGTTGTAACAGTTACAATAGAAAGACAGTCATCCGGCGGATATCAGGAGCAGGAGGTTCAGGTAACACTTGGAACAAAGCAGACTGTAGAAGATGCAAACCAGAACGGAACTGAGGGTAAGACCTATGACGGAGAGCCCAAAGAGGATGCAATACCTGAGGATGGCCAGAATAATGAAGGTGGCCAGAACGGTGAAGGCGGTCAGAACGGTGAAGATGGCATGAACGGCGGAGATTTCGATATGTTTGAAAATCCCTTCGGCTTCCAGTTTAACTTTGGTAACTAATTGATAATTGAATCCCCAAAATAAGAAAATATCAGAATGCCCCACTACAGTGCATGTAGCGGGGCATTTGACTTAATTAAAATTTAATACACATTGAAGCGCATTTGATTTACACTTAAATTGAATTAATGCGATTAAACCGAAGCGGGAAGTAATTTTGAGATGATAGAAAGTTACGAATACAATAAAGAGCACAACACGATGAATCCGAGAGTTGCTTTTGCAACAGCTGCATTTATCATTAGTCTGATATCGGCAGCACTTTTACTCAGTGTATATTTTGCTATAATTCTGGGCGGAATCGCTATCGTGATGGCACTTCTATCAAGAGACTCTTCCGGAAAGCTCCTTCCTCAGGCCAGAAGGGCGATAATTTTTGGCTCGGTAGGGCTTATAGGTGGGTATTTTTTACTGGTTCAGGCAGTTATTTCCATGTTTGTGGATCCGGAAGTAAGGGCACTGGTTAACCAGTATTCACTTGCTATCAGTGGCGAGAGTTTCGATGATACTATTCAGGATTTGGAGAATAGTTTAGGAATTAAATTTGATTAAGTTTTGACGGAGATTGGCAGAGTGGGGGACTGCATAGGTACAGCTTTCTAGAGCCGCAGGATATATAGCGGAGGAAGGAGTGCTTATGAGTGGAATAGGTGCAATAGGATTTGGCGGCGGATACGTGCCGGGCTTTGGCTATCCCATGGGAATAGGCGGAGGAACCGGAGCTTCATCAGTGGGGGCTGAATCCAAGATTACTCTAAATCCCGGTGAAAGTGTTGAGAAGAGACCGGGGCTTAGATCTTCACCGGCAGAATGTGAGACCTGTAAAAACCGTAAATATCAGGACGGTTCTGATGAGATGGTCTCATTTAAATCGGCTGCCCATATTTCTCCTGAGGCTGCGCCTTCAAGGGTAAGAGCCCATGAGCAGGAGCATGTTTCCAATGCTTTTAAGAAGGCATCAGAGGGTGACGGTAAAGTCATCCAGGCTTCTGTAAAGCTTACTACTGCTGTGTGTCCTGAGTGTGGCAGGACATACGTTTCAGGCGGTTTGACCACAACACAGATTATGTATAAGAATGAGGACAATCCTTACCAGAAAAATAGGAAAGGTGCAGATGCGGCAGGTCTCGTAGGTGCCAATTTTGATGCAGGTGTTTAAAGCATTGGGATTGTCTGTGGAAAGGAATATATGAGACAACCCAAGAATGCAGACATGGTGAAGGCGACAGCAAGGGAGCGTCTTTACGGACAATATGGCACTACGATCGGTGCTGCTATTCTTTTTGCGGCGATTCAGCTGATAATTTCAAACATTGTAGTAGTAATGGTCAGCCCCAGTAATATTCTGACATATATCATTTATTTATTGTCCCTGTTTTTGGTGGACATCTTTTTGGGTGTCTTCTATTCGGGAATGGCATATCTTTACATGAACGTCATTTATGCTCAGCCGGTTTCTGCCAAGGATTTCTGGCACGGCTTTGCAAGTCATCCTGATAAGGCGCTTGTTTTGCAGATACCTTTTTCTGTGGCATACATGCTTCAGTCAGTACCGCTGTCTGTATGGCTTAATTTCTACAGAGAATCCGGAAATGTGATGATGAGAAATATCCTTATCGCCATAGCAGCGGTAGGGTTAGTTATGATGATAGCCTTCAATCTGGTGTTTTCACAGGTATTTTACCTGCTTCAGGATTTCCCGGATAAATCCCCCGAGGACATTTTCAGAATCAGTGCAGACCTTATGAATGGCAACAAATTCAGACTCTTTAAGCTTTATTTGAGCTTTATTCCGATGATTATTCTTGGAATATTGACGTTCTTTATCCCGCTTTTGTGGGTTAATGCCTACATGGAGGCTTCACAGGCCGCGTTTTACCAGGACCTTATCGCGGTTTCTTCACAGAACAGCATGGAATAAAAATACGGAGATTGTATTAAAATATGGACTTAATTGATGCTATTAAAGCTATAGATAAAACCCATGAGGATGACGTTTTAAAAAGACTCACAACTGTTTGGGGAGATTCCTTAAAAGAAGACGAGGTTTTGCAGGAATACCCAAGACCCCAGTTTAAAAGAGAAAGCTACATTAACCTCAATGGAATTTGGGAGTATGCTTTCTCAAACAAAGAGATCATGCCTGCAGCAATGGAAGGGAAAATTCTTGTTCCATTTTCACCGGAGGCTATTCTTTCAGGCGTTGAGAGACAGTTACAGCCGGATGAGACTCTCTTATATAAAAAGGAACTTAAAGGAATCCGCATTCCTGATGCAGACTCCAGAGTTCTTCTTCATTTTGGTGCAGTTGATCAAAAAGCCATTGTTTTTGTAAACAACGTACCTGTCGGCGCTCATCTGGGCGGCTATTTACCATTTACAATCGATATCACGGATTCACTTGAGAAATCGGAGGATGATCCCCTTTCTCTTTTTGGCGTGCTTACCGTTTTTGTAACTGATGACAGTGATACTTCATATCACAGCAGAGGTAAGCAGACCTTAAAGCGCGGCGGTATGTATTATACAGCTCAGAGCGGAATCTGGCAGACTGTGTGGATTGAGGTTGTTCCAAAGCTTCATATCACAGCCTACAGAATTATTCCGGACAGGGATCTTGCCCATGTGAATATTAAGATTTTCACAAATGGAGAGACTAAGGTTAAGCTTAGCGTAAAAGCAGCTGACAATGAGACTTTGATAGCTGAAGTTCAGGGGGATACCGTACCTGTAAGAGATGAGGGCAAACGTCATTCTCCTCACGAGCTTGGCAGATATTCACCGGATCTTGAGGATGGACACAGATCATCCCATGTTTACAGCTGCAGGATAAGCATTCCAAAGCCTCATCTGTGGAGTCCCGAGGATCCTTATCTTTATAACCTTGAAATAGAGGCAGAAAGCGATAAGGCAGAGTCATATTTTGCGATGCGCTCCTTTACAAGGCAGTTTGATGAGCAGGGTAATCCCAGATTTTTCCTGAATAATAAGCCTTACTTCTTAAACGGAGTTCTGGATCAGGGCTACTGGCCTGACGGACTTTATACGGCACCTTCTGATGAAGCGCTGATTTTTGATATTGTAGAGATGAAGAAGCTTGGTTTTAACATGCTTCGTAAACATATAAAAATTGAGGCTGCCAGATGGTACTACCACTGCGACAGACTTGGCATGGTGGTGTGGCAGGATATGGTCAGCGGAGGCTCATCCTACGCAAAGCCTGTTGTCAGCTACCTTCCGACGCTGTTTCCTGATGTGTTTGGCAGAATGCCGGATGGCCCCGTGAACTACAGGATGTTTTCAAGAGGCTCTGCGGATGGCAGAAAAGAGTGGACTCAGGAGATGGAGGATACCATCAAGACTCTTATAAATGTGCCAAGTATTGCAGTATGGGTTCTGTTTAACGAGGGCTGGGGACAGTTCAATGCTTCGGCAGCTACCATAAATGCCAGACAGTTTGAGGATGGAAGACTGATAGATCAGGCTAGCGGATGGTTTGATGAAAACGGCGGTGACTTCAGAAGTGTCCATAACTATTTCAGACCTCTTGAGGTTATCAAGGATAAGCACAAAAGAGCTTTTGTGATCTCAGAGTATGGCGGATATACCTGCTATATCAAGGGACACAGCAGTGTGGACAGGATTTACGGATATAAGAAATACGATTCTCCAGGCAGCTTTGCCAGGGCTTACAGAGACCTTATGAAGCTTGTTACAGAGAATCTGAAGGCAAAAGGCCTTGCCGGTGCTGTTTATACCCAGCTTTCCGATGTGGAGGAAGAGGTAAACGGAATTCTGACTTACGACAGAAGGCACAATAAATTAAAACTTGCCGGAAACCACAAAGCCACAAAGAGATAATATCTATGCTATAATTGACCTATTAAAAAACGCGGAGGAATAAACAGAGTATGGAAAACAAGAAGGCGGTTGTTTCACTTGGACATGAGGCACTTGGATATACCACTAACGAGCAGAAGGAAGCCGTTGGTGTTACAGCTAAAGCCCTTGCAGATCTTGCTCAGGCAGGATATCAGCTTAATATTACACACAGTAACGGACCTCAGGTCAGCATGATTCACAAGGCTATGACAGAGCTTCGTAGAATTTACATCGATTACACACCTGCACCTATGAGTGTCTGCAGTGCCATGAGCCAGGGTTATGTTGGCTACGACCTTCAGAATTCCCTTAAGAGTGAGCTCACAAGCCGCGGTATATCTACTCCTGTCAGCACAATCCTCACACAGGTTACAGTAGATCCTTATGATGAGGCATTCTATGAACCTACCAAGGTTATCGGAAGATATATGTCCAGAGAGGACGCAGATAATGAGATAAAGAAGGGCAACTTCGTTCAGGAGGTTCCTGGAAAAGGCTTCCTTAGAATTGTTGCTGCACCAAAGCCCATTGATATCGTAGAAATCGATACTATCAGAACACTGTCAGATGCAGGGCAGATAGTTATCGCCTGCGGCGGTGGCGGAATACCTGTAATTCAGCAGGGCCACGTACTTAAGGGTGCATCAGCAGTTATCGAGAAGGATGCAATAGCAGGAAAGCTTGCAACAGACCTCAAGGCAGACAAGCTCTTCATCTTTACTTCAGTTCCCTGTGTTTATAAGGATTTTGAAAAGGATACTCAGACTCCTATAGAGAAAATGACTGTAAGTGATGCAGAGAGATACATTAGTGAAGGACAATTTGGGGAAACAAATATGCTACCCAAGATAGAGGCTGCCATAGAGTTCCTTAAGAGTAATCCGGAAGGAACTGTTCTTATAACATCTCTGTCTGAGGTAGCAAATGCATTAAAGGGTAAGGCAGGAACATGCATTACTGCATGACATCGTGCCTGATCTCAATTTGAGGACCGCCTTTACCGCGGATATAATCACCGGTAATTGTTACGTGTCCGATGTTTTCATCCTTTGGTATCTCATACATAATATCGAGCATGAATTCTTCTATTATGGCCCGGAGCGCACGCGCTCCGGTGTCTTTTTCTAAAGCCTTTTCGGCAATAGCTTCAAGAGCATCGTCATTAAAATCAAGTTTTACTTCATCAAGAGCAAGGAGCTTCTGATACTGCTTCAAAATAGCATTCTTGGGCTCTTTTAATATCTCGATGAGCATATCCTTGGACAGACCCTTAAGAGTACAGATAATAGGAAGACGGCCAAGGAACTCAGGAATCATTCCGAATTTCTTAAGGTCATCAACTGTAACCTTGGTGATAAGGTCAGGGTCTTTGTCCCATTTATCCTTAAGGTCAGCATCAAAACCAATTGAGGTCTGCTTATTAAGGCGCTGCTTTATGATCTCGTCAAGATCCGGGAAAGCCCCGCCGCAGATAAAGAGGATATTTCTGGTGTTTACTGTAGCCATGGGAACCATAGCGTTTTTGCTGCTGGCACCTACAGGCACTTCTACATCAGCACCTTCAAGGAGTTTAAGCATTCCCTGCTGAACGGATTCGCCGCTTACATCTCTTGAAGTGGTGTTCTTTTTCTTGGCAATCTTATCTATCTCATCTATGAAGATGATGCCCTGCTGGGCCTTATCTATATCGTTGCCTGCTGCGGCAAGGAGCTTACTTACAACTGATTCGATATCATCACCGATGTAGCCTGCCTCTGTAAGGGATGTGGCATCTGTTATTGCCAGCGGCACATCCAGAAGTCTTGCAAGGGTTTTTACAAGATATGTCTTACCGCTTCCTGTGGGACCGATCATGAGAATATTGGACTTCTCGATCTCTATGTCATCCATGGTTCCTGTGGTAACTCTCTTGTAGTGGTTATATACCGCTACAGATATTATCTTTTTTGCCTGTTCCTGACCGATTACATAGTCATCAAGCTTTGCTTTTATCTTGTGAGGAGCAGGGATGTTCTCGATACTAAGCTCAGGTTTTACTTCAGGTTCTTCTTTTTTCTTCTTGATCTTCTGGGAGTTGGGGATTCCGCCTGTTCCCTGGAAGTTGGAAAAGTCCATGAAATTAAGACCGGGCATGCCTGTGTGCTTATTAAGCTCGTTCATAAGAGTAGGATTATTCAAAAGATTCTGATAATCAAACTGGCTGACTGTGTCCATGGTCTTGTGCATGCAGTCGTCGCATACGCAGATCCCGTTAGGAAGATGGAACATCTTGCCGGCCTTACTCTCAGGACGTCTGCACATGAAGCAGACATCTTCGTATTCAGGCTCTTTTTTATCGTTATTTTCATTATTTACGTTTCCGTTTATCTCGTCGATGTTGTTATTATTCTGATCACTCATAGCAGTTCTCCGTTTCTGTTAATACCAACTTAGATTATATGCGCAGCTTTCAGTATCTACAAGTGAAGAAAATATAAACTTACGGGTTTAGCTTTTGCCATTGAATTGTGCTAAACTTAAGCAGAGAAGAAAGAAGGTATTTAGAAATGGCAAAAACTACAACTAAAGACATGACGGAGGGGTCAATCATCAGGCAGATAATAATGTTTTCTCTGCCTCTTATGTTTGGAAACATATTCCAAATGCTCTACAACACGGTGGATTCCATCGTAGTCGGTAATTTCGTGGGAAAGGAAGCACTGGCGGCGGTTGGATCAACCACGATGATCGTGAACATGCTGGTGTTTTTCTTTAACGGGTTTTCAATCGGCGCAGGCGTCGTGATCTCCAGGTATTTTGGAGCAAAAGAACACGACAGGCTCCACAAAGCTATAGAGACCACCATGGCGACAACATTTATATTCTGTGTTCTTTTCACAATAATAGGAACTCTCGGAGTCGTACCGATGCTGAAGTTCATGGCGACGCCGGATGATGTAATGAGCGATGCCACAATATATTTAAAGACCTATTTCCTTGGATTTGCGGGACTTCTTATCTATAACATGGGAAGCGGAATCCTCCGCGCAGTGGGCGATACCACAAGACCGCTGATGTTTCTCATTCTGACAAGTATCATGAACATTATCCTGGATCTGTTTTTTGTAATAGGGCTAAAGGCGGGAATAGCAGGCGTTGCCTACGCTACTATAATCTCACAGGCGATATCGGCTATTCTTATTCTTGTTTTGCTGACAAGTGCAAATGATGTGTACAAGTTCGTGTGGAAGGACATTACGCTGGATCCTGCAATACTAAAGATGATCTTTATGGTAGGACTTCCTGCGGGAATTCAGTCTGTCATCACAGCATTCTCGAATGTTTTTGTGCAGTCCTATGTCAATCACTTCGGATCGAGCTGTATGGCGGGATGGAGCAGCTACAACAAGCTTGATACCTTTATAATGCTCCCTATGAGCAGTATGGCCATGGCAGCAACAACCTTTGTCAGCCAGAATATGGGAGCAGGCAAAAAAGAGAGAGCAGCAAGTGGCACAAGGACTACAGTTGTTCTGGCATCTGTGATAACCGCCATAATAGCACTGTTTTTGTATGTTTTTGCAGAACCTGCCATCAGGCTCTTTTCACAGGATATGTCCGTGGTGGAATACGGCGCGCTTTTCATTCATGCCAATGTTTTTTTCCTTATTGCAAACTGTGTAAACCACACCCTTGCAGGAGCACTGAGGGGCAGAGGCGATTCCAAGGGACCTATGGTCATAATGATCCTGTGTTTTGTGGTGATCAGGCAGATTTATCTTTTCGTGGTCACAAGATATGTGGCAAATACTGCGCTGCTTGTGGGACTTGGATACCCTGTTGGATGGGTTAGCTGCTGCATAGTTGAGGTATTGTACTACAGAATAAAGTGGGCGAGAAAAATAGAAATGGCAGCCGCTTAAATTTAACCGGAATTTATAGTATAGTAATACAATAGATTACTGTTTTTCTTCAGAAAAACGGGAATGCATTTCAATCTAGATCAAGGAGTACTATATAAATGGATATTTTACAGAAGATCACTGAGGAACTTGGCGTAAAGAAATGGCAGGTAGAGGCAGCAGTCGGACTTATCGACGAGGGCAACACAATACCTTTCATTTCCAGATATCGTAAGGAGGTAACAGGTTCACTTAATGACGAACAGCTCAGAACTCTTGGAGAGCGCCTTACATATTTAAGAGGCCTTGAGGAGAAAAAAGAACAGGTACTTGCCAGCATTGAGGAACAGGGCAAGCTTACAGATGAGCTGAAGGCAAAGATCATAGCTGCTGAGACAATGGTAGCTGTTGAGGATTTGTACAGACCTTACAGACCTAAGAGAAAGACCCGTGCTTCTGTTGCAAAAGAAAAGGGACTTGACGGTCTTGCTGATATTATCCGTGCTCAGGAGACCACAAAGACTCTTATTGAGGAGGCAACTCCTTATGTAAATCCCGAGAAGGAAGTTAAGAACATTCAGGAAGCTATTCAGGGTGCTATGGATATCATCGCTGAAGAGATTTCCGATGATGCCGATTATAGAAAATACATCCGTGAGGAGACCTGGAATCAGGGCTTTGTTACATCTACTGCCAAGGATGAAAAGGCAGAGAGCGTATACGAGATGTACTACAACTTCGAGGAGCCTGTAAACAAGATTCTTGGACACAGAGTTCTTGCTCTTAACAGAGGAGAAGCTGAGAAATTCCTTACAGTTAAGATCACAGCTCCCGAGGAGCAGATTTTAAGATTCCTCGAGACCAAGACAATTACTAAGGATAATGCCGAGACAACACCTATTCTTAAGGCTGTTTGCAAGGATTCCTATGACAGACTTATCACTCCCGCAATCGAGAGAGATATCAGAAACGAGCTTACTGAGAAGGCTGAAGACAGCGCTATTTCCGTATTTGGTAAGAACCTTGAGCAGCTCCTTATGCAGCCTCCTATCGCAGGGAAAACAGTTCTTGGATGGGACCCTGCTTTCAGAACAGGTTGCAAGCTTGCAATTGTTGATGCCACAGGAAAAGTCCTTGATACCAAGGTTATCTATCCCACAGCACCTCAGAACAAAGTAGAAGAGGCAAAGGCAGAGCTTAAAAAGCTCATCAAAAAATACGACGTTGACCTTATTTCAGTCGGTAACGGAACTGCTTCAAGAGAATCAGAGCAGGTAATTGTTGAGCTTATAAAGGAACTTGATAAGCCTGTTCAGTACGTTATCGTAAATGAAGCAGGAGCTTCAGTATATTCGGCAAGTAAGCTTGCAACAGAGGAGTTCCCTCAGTTTGACGTAGGACAAAGAAGTGCTGCTTCCATCGCAAGAAGACTTCAGGATCCTCTTGCAGAGCTTGTTAAGATCGACCCTCAGAGCATAGGTGTTGGTCAGTATCAGCATGATATGAACCAGAAAAAGCTGGGCGAAGCCCTTTCAGGCGTAGTAGAAGACTGCGTTAACAAGGTAGGTGTTGATCTTAACACTGCATCAGCACCCCTACTTACATATATTTCAGGAATCAGCAAGGTAATCGCTAAAAACATCGTAGATTACAGAGAAGCCAACGGTAAGTTTGAGAGCAGAGATCAGCTCCTTAAGGTTCCAAAGCTCGGACCCAAGGCCTACGAGCAGTGCGCCGGATTCCTTCGAATCCACGACGGTAAAAATGCTCTTGATGACACCAGCGTGCATCCTGAGTCCTACGAAGCAGCAGAAAAGCTCATGGATAAGCTTGGACTTACCATGGAAGATGTCCGCGAAGCTCAGAAGAAGACAGCAAAGGACATAAGCGCTGCAAAGAAAAACGATGGCAAGGCTGAGCAGAAGCCTGCCAAGAAGCAGAAAAAAGAGCAGAAGGTTTTCATAAAGAATACAAGCACAGCTATGGGTGCGGCTCTTGCAGCAGCTCTTAACGGAACAAGCCTTGGAGCAGACTCAGCTCCGTCATCAAATGATAAGGCAAATGATAACGGCGCAGCAAAGGATAGCAAGGCAGCAGTTGGCGGAAGTCTTCTTAAGAAGGTTGGAGATAAGAAGAAGCTTGCAGAGGAGCTTGGCGTAGGTGAGATCACACTTACAGATATCCTCTCAGAGCTTGAGAAGCCTTCAAGAGATCCCAGAGAGAGCATGCCTGCTCCTATTCTTAGAAGCGATGTAATGGATATGAAGGACTTAAAGCCCGGAATGATCCTTAAGGGAACTGTAAGAAATATCGTAGACTTTGGTGCCTTTGTTGATATAGGTGTGCATCAGGACGGTCTCGTACATATTTCCCAGATCACAGACCGCTTCATCAAACATCCTCTTGATGCCGTAAGTGTCGGAGACATAGTAGATGTGCAGGTTATCGAGGTTGATCTTAAGAAGCAGAGAATCGGTCTTACTATGAAAATTAACAAAAAGTAAGAAACTTTCTTTATGCCTGATGGATTTATGAATGAGTTTTTCAGAAAAGAGAAATTTATTCAATAACCCTATTGCAAGAATGAGATTTATATAGTATTGTATCTCAAAGATATGAAAATTCCATATTGTAATTTTCTCTTATTCAGAGTGGTGGAGATACATAGGATCTGTGAAGCCACGGCAACCCCGGACAACCGGAAGGTGCCAACCTGAGCGTAGTGAGTAAGTGACCCTGTACCGCATTGCTTTATATTAGCGGTAGGATCTGCGAGCAATAAGAGGATTTGATTATCTGTTATCAGGTCCGCTTTGCTTCGCGCACAGCGGACTTTACTAATTAATTTTTTTTCAGAGCGCAAATGCGCAGAAAGGATTTTTAAATGAGCGAAAAGTTTATTTTCACTTCCGAGTCAGTTACTGAGGGACATCCTGATAAAATCTGTGATAACATCTCTGATGCTATCCTTGATGCATGCCTTGCACAGGATCCAATGAGCCGTGTTGCTTGTGAGACTACAGCTTGCACAGGTTTCGCACTTATCACAGGTGAGATCACAACCAAGGCTGTTGTTGATTATGCAAAGATCGCAAGAGACACTATCGTAGAGATCGGTTATGACAGCTCAGAGAAGGGCTTTGATGGTAACACATGCGCAGTTATGGTTGCTCTTGACCAGCAGTCAGCTGATATCGCAATGGGAGTTGATAAGGCTATCGAGGCTAGAGAGAACAAGATGACTGACGAGGAGATCGAGGCAATCGGTGCCGGCGATCAGGGTATGATGTTCGGTTATGCTACAAACGAGACAGAGGAGCTTATGCCTTACGCTATCTCACTTGCTCACAAGCTTACAAGAAAGCTTACAGAGGTTCGTAAGAACGGAACTCTTCCTTATCTTAGAGCAGACGGTAAGAGCCAGGTTTCTGTTGAGTATGATGAGAACGGCAAGCCCGTTAGACTTGAGGCTATCGTTGTTTCTACTCAGCACGATGAGAAGGTTACTCAGGAGCAGATCCATGAGGATATCAGAAAGTACGTTATCGACGCAGTTGTAGATGCAAATATGGTTGATGACAACACTAAGATCTATATCAATCCTACAGGCCGTTTCGTAATCGGTGGACCTCAGGGTGATGCCGGTCTTACAGGACGTAAGATCATCGTTGATACTTACGGCGGAGCTGCTCGTCACGGCGGCGGTGCTTTCTCCGGTAAGGACTGCACAAAGGTTGACCGTTCAGGTGCTTACGCAGCTCGTTATGTTGCAAAGAACATCGTTGCAGCAGGTCTTGCTGATAAGTGTGAGGTTCAGCTTTCATACGCTATCGGTGTTGCACAGCCTACATCAGTTCTTGTTGATACATTCGGAACAGGTAAGGTTTCAAACGAGGCTCTTGTAAACGCAGTTCGTGATACATTTGACCTTCGTCCTGCAGGAATCATCAAGATGCTCGACCTTCGTCGTCCGATCTACAAGCAGACAGCTGCTTACGGACACTTTGGCCGCAACGACCTCAACCTTCCTTGGGAGAAGACAGATAAGGTTGACGAGCTTAAGAGCAAAGTTAACGCTTAATTTGTTCCAGGCAAAAACGGAAATAGCCTGCAAGGAATCGAATTTGACAAAATGATATTGTGGACCGTCGCACAAAGTTAGTGCGGCGGTTCTTTTTTTAATGTAAAATATAGCTCAGCAATTATTCTAAATGGGGACTTGATCTTATGGATTTACTTAAAAAATTTGTACCATATTATAAACCGTATATAGGCGTTTTTCTGCTGGATCTGGTGGCAGCATCTATTTTGTCGCTTATAGATCTGGTTTTTCCGCAGCTCCTAAGGGTGCTTAGGGAGACTCTTTTCCTTGATACTCCGGAGAAAATCGTGGCAGGAGTAATAAAGCTGGCAATCGGGCTTCTTATTATGTACACGGTAAGATCACTTTGTAAGCATTATGTAACCTATCAGGGACACATGATGGGAGCAAGGATGGAGTCCGGCATGAGAAGAGATCTCTTTGATCAGTTTGAGAGATTTTCTTTTTCATATTATGACAAAAATAATACCGGCGAGATGATGAGTAAGCTGGTGTCTGACCTTTTTGATATCTCGGAGCTGGCACACCACGGCCCTGAAAATATCTTTATATCTGTAGTGAAGCTGGCCGGTTCCTTCATTATTCTCATGACAATGAATGTGCAGATGACACTTATACTCGCGGTCATCGTGGTATGTATGGCTGTTTTCTCTTTCAGACAAAACGGCATCATGAGAAGGACCTTCTTTGATAACAGGAAAAAGATAGCAGGCATCAACTCTTCACTTCAGGACACCCTTGGAGGCATCCGCGTGGTTAAGTCCTTTACGGGAGAGGATATCGAGAAGGCAAAATTCGATGAGAGCAACGAAGCATTCCTTGAATCAAAGAAAGCCAACTACCTGACGATGGCGCTTTTCCAGTCAGGCAACAATTTCTTTGAAGGCCTTATGTACATTGCGGTAATAGTTTTCGGTGGTCTTTTCATTGCAAAGGGAACTTTGTCCGTGGAGGACCTGGCGGTTTATGCCCTATATATTAATGTATTTATTGCTCCTGTTAACGTGCTCATTGAGTTTACAGAGCAGCTTCAGAAGGGGGCAGCGGGCTTCCAGAGATTCAGGGAAGTTATGGATGTGATACCTGAGATTCAGGATAAGCCTGATGCAAAGGAAATCACAGAGTGCAAAGGAACCGTGGATTACGAGAATGTTTCTTTTTCCTACGATGAGGATGAGGAGAGGGTTCTCAGTCACATAAATCTACATGTGGATGCAGGCAAAAAAGTGGCCATAGTCGGCCCTTCAGGTGGCGGAAAGTCCACACTTTGCTCGCTTCTTCCAAGATTTTACGATGTAGATAAGGGAGCTGTAAAAATTGATGGCAATGACGTAAGAGACCTTACACAGAAATCTCTTCGAGGTGTCATTGGTATTGTACAGCAAGACGTGTATCTTTTTAATGGAACAATAAGAGAGAATATCGCCTATGGCAGACAGGGCGCAAGCTTTGAGGAAATAAAAGAAGCTGCAAAGAAGGCCGATCTTGACGAGTTTATCTCATCTCTTCCTAATGGATATGACACCAGAGTAGGGGAGAGAGGTACGAGACTCTCAGGCGGACAGAAGCAGAGAATATCAATTGCCAGAGTTTTCCTTAAGAACCCGCCTATTCTGATACTGGATGAAGCCACAAGTGCTCTGGACAACGAGTCAGAGAAATATATTCAGCAGTCACTTGATAAGCTCTCAGCCGGAAGGACCACAATTACCATAGCTCACAGACTTTCTACTATTAGAAATGCCGACGAGATCATAGTTCTTGATTCTGACGGAATACAGGAAAAAGGCGATCACAAGACTCTTCTTGAAAAGAACGGAATCTATGCAAAGTATTACAGGATGCAGGTAGGAGAGGCGTAACACATGTCATTTGCACATTTGCATGTCCATACAGAGTATTCACTTCTGGATGGATCAAACAAAATAAAAGAATATGTAAAAAGGATAAAGGAGCTTGGCATGACGGCCGGAGCCATCACGGATCACGGTGTCATGTACGGCGTTATCGATTTTTATAAAGCTGCGCTGGATGCGGGGATAAAGCCCATCATCGGGTGCGAGGTTTATGTGGCTCCCGGTTCCCGTTTTGAGAAGGAAGCAGGTATTAGTGAGAACAGATACTACCATCTGGTGCTTCTTGCGGAGAACAACAAGGGCTATGAAAATCTTTCCCATATTGTCAGCAGAGGTTTTACAGAAGGTTATTATTATAAGCCCCGCGTTGACCTTGAAGTTTTGCAGGAGTTTCATGAGGGAATTATCTGCCTTTCTGCCTGCCTTGCTGGTGAGATTCCCAAGGCGATTTCAAGAGGCGATATAGAGGAAGCAAGGGCAGCGGCCAGAAGATATGATGAGATTTTCGGCCACGGCAACTTTTTCCTTGAGCTTCAGGACCATGGTATTTCTGAGCAGCAGAGGGTGAACCCTGTCCTTATGGCCCTTAGTAAAGAACTGGATATTCCCCTTGTTGCCACTAACGACTGCCACTACACCTATGCTGATGATGCAGAGGCCCATGATCTTTTGCTTTGCATTCAGACAGGTAAAAAGGTAAGCGATGAAGACAGAATGCGTTACGAAGGCGGTCAGTACTACGTCAAGAGTGAAGACGAGATGCGACTTCTTTTCCAGTATGCCCAGGATGCCATTGATAATACGCAAAAGATTGCCGACAGATGTAACGTGGAGATCGAGTTTGGCGTAACAAAGCTGCCTCACTATGATGTCCCTGAAGGCTATGATTCCTGGACGTATTTAAATAAGCTTTGTATTGATGGACTTAATGAGAGATATCCCGAGGATGACGGAACCATCAGGAAGCAGCTTGATTATGAGCTTTCCGTAATTCAGAAAATGGGATACGTGGATTATTTCCTTATTGTATGGGATTATATCAACTACTGCAGAGAGAATGATATTGCAGTTGGCCCGGGACGTGGATCGGCAGCAGGCTCTGTTGTTTCATATTGTATGCACATCACAAATATCGATCCCGTTAAGTATGATCTCCTCTTTGAGAGATTCCTTAACCCCGAGCGTGTATCCATGCCCGATATAGACGTGGACTTTGAGTACGAGCGCAGACAGGAAGTTATAGACTACGTTACCGAGAAATACGGTGCAGACAAGGTAATTCAGATCATTACCTTCGGTACGCTTCAGCCTAAGGGTGTTATCAGGGACGTGGCAAGAGTGCTTGACCTTCCCTACAGTACAGGTGATAACCTTGCCAAGATGATTCCCACAGAGCTTGGTATGACCCTTGAAAAGGCTTTGTCAATGAATGCGGAGCTCAGAGGTCTATATGACACTGATCCTCAGGTTCACCATCTGATAGATATGTGTAAAAAGCTTGAGGGACTTCCCAGGCACACATCAATTCATGCAGCGGGCGTTGTTATCTGCTCCGCTCCTGCAGAGGATCTGGTTCCTCTTTCAAGGTCTGCGGAAGGTAATATCACTACCCAGTTTACCATGACCACCATTGAAGAGCTGGGCCTTCTTAAGATGGACTTCCTTGGACTTAGGACCCTTACTGTAATTAAGGATGCAGCCAGATTTGCCAATGAGACTAACGGTGCAAAGAAGGGTGATCCCAATTACATCGATATAGACAGTCTTGATTATAATGATGCTCAGGTTTTTGATGCCATCGGAAGCGGACATTGTGAAGGCGTGTTCCAGCTTGAAAGTGCGGGAATGACCTCCTTCATGAAGGAGCTTAAACCTCAGAACTTTGAGGATATCGTAGCGGGTATTTCACTGTATCGTCCGGGCCCCATGGACTTTATTCCTAAATATATCGCAGGAAAACAGGACGCAAATAATATTACATATTCGACGGATCTTCTTGAGCCCATTCTTTCGCCTACCTACGGCTGTATCGTATATCAGGAGCAGGTTATGCAGATAGTGCAGAAGCTTGGCGGATATACCCTGGGAAGAGCGGACCTTGTTCGAAGAGCCATGAGTAAGAAAAAACAGCACGTCATGGAGGTTGAGAGGGAAAACTTCGTAAACGGTAATTCTGAGGAAGGCGTTCCCGGCTGTGTTTCCAAGGGAATTGACGCGGATGTTGCAAATCAGATTTACGATTCCATGATGGACTTTGCGAAGTACGCCTTCAACAAGTCTCATGCAGCCTGCTACGCAGTTGTTGCCATGCAGACAGCCTGGCTTAAATACTACTATCCTGTGGAATTCATGGCAGCGCTTATGACATCTGTAATTGATAACCAGGCAAAGGTATCCTATTACATCATGACCTGCAGAAATATGGGTATAGATGTCCTTCCGCCTGATGTTAACGAAGGATTTTCCGGATTCTCCGTTGCCAGGTTTGAAGATAACGATGAGAGTAAGGATGAGCGTTACAGAGGAAAAGCCATAAGATACGCTCTTACATCCATTAAGGGTGTCGGAAGACCCATTATTGAGGGCATAGTAAGAGAGCGTGAGATGGGCGGCAAATTCAGGAATCTGGACGACTTCCTTAAGCGCATGATGGATGTGGGCGAAGTCAATAAGCGCGCCGTTGAGAACTTTATTAAGGCAGGTGCTCTGGATAGTCTTGGCGGCACAAGAAAACAGTTCATGCATGTATATGCAAGGATGATGGATCAGCTTCACGACCGCAATAAAAACAGCTTTGCAGGACAGATGTCCCTGTTTGACTTAGCTCCCAAGGAAGTAAAGGAGCAGTTTGAGATAAAGCTTCCAGATGTTGGTGAGTATCCTAAGGATATGATCCTGGAATTCGAGAAGGAGGTCCTTGGAATCTACGTATCGGGCCATCCTCTTGAAGAATACGAGGCTACGTGGAAAAAGCACATTACAGCCACAACCACTGATTTTTATATCAATGAAGATACCGGAATGCCCACGATACTCGATGGTCAGACAGTTACAATAGGAGGCATGATCGCGGATAAAACAACAAAATATACCAAGAACGATCAGCTGATGGCCTTCATAACCCTTGAAGACCTGGTTGGAAGCGTTGAAGTTATCGTGTTCCCCAAGACCTATGAGGGCAATGCCGGCAGACTTAATCAGGATGCGAAGGTTTTCATACAGGGAAGAGTATCTGCAGAAGAGGATAAAGAGGCTAAGCTTATAGCTTCCAAAATTACTTTGTTTGACGAACTTCCCAGAACCGTGTGGATCCAGTTTGCGGACATGGGAGACTACGAAGGTAAGAAAGATGCCCTGGATGACCTTATTGATGCAAGGAAAAAGGTACCGGGCGCCAGAGACAGCATTGCCATATACCTGAAAGATACAAAGCAGATCAAAAAGCTGCCATCTTCAAGCAATATCAGAGCCGATGAAGAGACAATTGAGAACCTAAACGGAATATTTGGTGAAGCAAACGTAAAGATTGTCTAAATTCTTAGGTTTAGAGCCCTTCAGATATTGCAGTTGAAAAAAATTTGCGATAATATAATAAACGTAAAAAGAGAATATTTTTTAGGTAAAGAGGTAATACCGATTATGGCAAAAGAGATAAAAACAATTGGAGTTCTTACCAGTGGTGGTGACGCTCCGGGAATGAACGCAGCAATTCGTGCAGTTGTAAGAAAGGCCCTTGCAAACGGTCTTAAGGTTAAAGGTATTAAGAAGGGTTATCAGGGACTTCTTAATGAAGAAATCTATGACATGGACCGCAGAAGCGTAGCTGATATTATTCAGCGAGGCGGTACAATCCTTGGAACTGCTAGATGTATGGAGTTCACAACTGAAGCTGGTCAGAAGAAAGGTGCCGAGATCTGCAGAAAGCACGGTATCGATGGCATGGTAGTTATCGGTGGTGACGGTTCCTACAGAGGTGCTCAGAAGCTTTCGGCGCAGGGAATCAACACAATTGGTATTCCCGGTACTATCGACCTTGATATAGCTTGTACAGATTATACTATCGGTTTTGATACCGCTATAAATACAGCGATGGACGCTATTGATAAGATCAGAGATACATCTTCTTCACACGAGCGTGTAAGTATCGTTGAGGTTATGGGACGTCACGCTGGTTACATCGCACTTTGGTGCGCAATCGCTAACGGTGCTGATGATATCCTTCTTCCTGAGAAGTACGACTTCAATGAGCAGAGAATCATCGACAACATCATTGATAACCGTAAGAAGGGTAAGACACATCACATTATCCTTAACGCAGAGGGTATCGGACACTCAGCTTCCATGGCACGTCGTATCGAGGCGGCTACAGGACTTGAGACCAGAGCTTCTATCCTTGGTTACATGCAGCGTGGTGGTAGCCCGACCTGTAAAGACCGTGTATATGCTTCCATGATGGGATGCTATGCAGCTGATATTCTTACAGCAGGCAAGACAAACCGCGTAGTTGCTTACAGAAACGGTCAGTTTGTTGACTACGATATCGATGAGGCTCTTGCAATGAAGAAGTCTATCAACGAATATCAGTATGAGATCAGTAAGATTCTCTAATCTACATTTGCTTATTGCTCCCTTCGGAATTTTCCGGAGGGAGTTTTCTATATCATAGGTTACACAATTAAGGCAGAAGTAATCCAAGCGCAAAGGGGGAAAGCCAATGGATGAAAAAAGAAGTACTTTAAACGGCAGACTTAGAGCAATTGAAAGTAACGATGATTCTAATATTCTAAAGCTTTACAGAAAAAATTTCCCAAAGGAATTCCAATGGTTCTCGGATGAGAGAATACTCGATAATACAGTAAGAGATGCAGATTATTGTGATGAAGCTTCTTTTATCTATGAGGTAGAAGATGGCGGTGTAGCTAAGGCTGCCGGAATTATCATTACAAAGCTGTCTCAGGATTATGAGAAAGAAGTATTATCCGATACCATGTGGATCACCATGCTGGCAGTCCGCGAGGAATACAGAGGCTGCGGTGTCGGCTCAGTGCTTCTTGACGCCGCTGTTAAAAAGGCGAAGGAGCTTGGCATCAAGGAAGTTGTGCTTGGCATGGAGTTTCGAAATCTCTTTTCCGGAATCCCGGCTCCCGATGATGCAAAGAAGGAGTTTTTTAAAAAGGCAGGCTTTACTCTTGGGGAAAAGGACCACTATGATATGTCTGCCAATATGCAGGAGAACTTTGTGCCGGATGAATTTGATGATTCAAAGTGCGAGGGATATCACGTAAAGAGAATGGAAGCGCGGGATGCTGATAAGGTTCTGGACTTCTTACTTAGAGAATTTCCTGACAGATGGCATTTTGAGATAGATCAGTATATTAAAACAGGCGGAGATCTGAAACAGATATTCCTTCTTATTCAGGAAAGCGACGGAGATGTTGTGGGCTTTTCCATGACTCATGACTACGGGGATGCCGACAGGAACGGCGGACTTGGACCGATAGGAATAGGAAGCTCTGTTCGCGGCAAGAAGCTTGGAGGACTTATCCTCACAAAGGCTCTTATCGGACTAAGGGAGCAGGGGGTTCGCGATACCTGCATTGACTGGACGGGAATCGTTGATTTTTACGGTAAATACGGTTTTCATAAGGAAAGAGTATACAGAGAGGGGAGCCTTAGTCTTAAATAAAGAAGACAGAATTAAGGTTTGGACACTAACGAGGTAACAGTAGAGGCGATTTGAAGTATGAAAATTGAAGGCGGACTTGTTTTTGACGAGAATTACAGTTTTACGAAGAAGGATATTTTTACAGATGGTGAGTTTTTTTCTGAAAAATCATCTGACGATGAGGTGATGGATGCAAGCGGCTGCTACGTGATTCCGGGGCTTGTGGATATTCACGTACATGGCTGCATGGGCAGCGATTTTTGCGATGCTACCGCAGAGTCTATAGAGGATTTCCTTAAATTCGAGGCATCCTGCGGAGTTACGGCTATATGCCCTACCACCATGACAGTTCCCAAGGAAAAGCTTTTGAGAGTCGCAGATGCCACGAAAGAATACATGGATACGAGGAAAGCTGCAGCTAAGGATGCGGGACATTTTATCGGAATAAATATGGAGGGACCCTTTATTTCCCCTGAAAAGAAGGGATCTCAGGAGCTTTCCGATATCTGCGATCCTGATGCAGACTTTGTAAGGCAGATGAATGACAGAAGCGGCGGCATGATAAAGCTGGTGGATATTGCACCGGAAAGACCGGGGGCTTTTGACTTTATAAAAGAGCTTAAGGACGAATTCATTATATCCGTTGCTCACACTGACTGCGACTATGATACCGCGCTTGAAGCCATGAAGCTTGGAGCCCATCATGTTACGCACCTTTATAATGCTATGAGGCCCTATCTTCACAGGGCTCCGGGGCCTGTTGGCGCCGCAATCGATGATAAGGCGTGCATGTCAGAGCTTATAACTGACGGAGTGCACCACCATAGTAGCGTTGACAGGAACACCTTTACCCTGCTTGGGGCAGATAGAGTTGTTCTTATCAGCGACAGCATGAGAGCCACGGGACTTCCTGATGGAACCTATGAACTTGGCGGTCACGAGGTTTTTGTAAAGGGAAAGAAGGCGCTTTTATCTGATGGAACAATAGCAGCCAGCGTCACCAATCTCTTTGACTGCATGATGACAGCGGCAGATGAGATTGGAATTCCTTTTGAGATAGCAGTCAGGTGTGCTACTATTAATCCAGCAAAATCAGTTAAGGCTGATGATATGATAGGAAGCATTGAAACCGGTAAATATGCAGATTTTCTCCTGATAGACAAGGACAGCCATACGCTTAAGCAAGTTGTCTTAAGGGGCAGGAGATTATAATGGTAGTGATATGATAACAAGTACAAATAACGCAAGAGTTAAGAAAATAGCAGAATACTGCAAGAAGGCAAAGGCAAGAAGAGAAGACGGAGTCTTCATAGTAGAAGGCATCCGCATGGTCAGAGAGGTGCCGATAGACCTTCTAAGAGAGCTTTATGTCACACCGGAATTTATGAAAAACATATCCGATGATGACAGATATATTATAGAAGAAATAGGCTCATCTGACAGTGCTGTCATAGAAGAGGTGTCAGAGGATGTCATGGAAAAGATGGCAGATACCAAGACTCCCCAGGGCATTCTTGCGGTTGTAAGACAGGCGCAGTGGAAACTTTCAGACATGCTTAGAGACAAACCCATGCTCCTTATTCTTGAGAATATTCAGGATCCCGGGAACCTTGGCACCATGTTCAGGACAGGTGAAGGCGCGGGAGTAACAGGAATAATAATGAGCTCTGATATGGCAGATGTATATAATCCCAAGGTTGTCAGATCCACCATGGGAGCTATTTTCAGAATGCCCTTTATTTATGTGGACTCTATTCCTGAAACAGTTAAAGCCCTTGAAAAAGAGCACGGTGTTATCACCTACGCAGCTCATCTTAAGGGAACAAAGAATTATGATGAGATAGATTATCATGGCCCATGTGCTTTTATGATAGGTAATGAAGGGAATGGCCTTACAAAGGAGGCAGCTGATGCAGCCTCAGAATATGTGCTCATTCCCATGCTTGGCAAAGTTGAATCTATGAATGCTGCTGTATCAGCGGCAGTGCTTACTTTTGAAGCAGCAAGACAAAGGAGGAATTAAAGTATGACAATCGGAGTAATAGGACTTGGAAACATGGCAAAGGCCCTTATTGGCGGAATCATTTCAAAGGGCATCTTTGATCCTCAGGATATCATCGGGGCTGATCCCTTAGAGGCAGCAAGAGAGAAGGCTGAGAAGAAGTTTCAGATTCAGGTTAAGGACAACAATGCAGATGTGGCAAGGGAAGCAGATGTGATCCTTCTTGCGGTAAAACCTCAGTTTCTTAAGGTTGCCATCGCTGACATCATGGATGAGATCGATGAGAATAAGCTTATTATCAGCATCGCTGCAGGTAAGTCTCTTGAGTGGATATCCAAAGAGTTTGAGAAGGAAGTAAAGATCATCAGAGTAATGCCCAACACTCCCGCACTTGTAGGCGAGGGATGCGCTGCAATCTGTCCCAACAGCCTTTGCAATGACGCTGATCTTAACCTGGCGCTTGATATTTTCAGAAGCTGCGGCACAGCCAATGTGGTTCCTGAAAACATGATGGATGTTGTTACAGGTGTCAGCGGTTCTTCACCTGCCTATGTATTTCTTTTCATAGAGGCAATGGCAGATGCTGCAGTGCTTGGAGGAATGCCCAGAAAGCAGGCCTATGAGTTCGCAGCTCAGGCAGTACTTGGAAGTGCCAAGATGGTCCTTGAGACGGGCAAGCACCCGGGTGAACTTAAGGACATGGTATGCTCCCCTGCCGGAACTACCATCGAAGCTGTAAAAGTGATGGAAGAATCAGGCTTTAGAGGCATTGTAATGGACGCTGTGGAGGCAGCAATACTGAGGAGTAAAGAGCTCTAAATTTGACAACAATGCTTCGGTTTGTTACAATATGAAAAGTTTTGCAGTAACAATTACGTAACAAACTTAAAAAGGAAGCAAAAAATATGAAGAAGTTGAACGCGTTAATGCAGGGAATTTTCGCATTTACACTGGCGATCCTATTATTCGGAACTTCCACCGGCATAACGGCAGAGGCTAGAACATTAAACGCCTTGAATAAGAACGATGTGGGTATCGGCAATATTTTGAACCCCACCGATGTTACAGAAATCTCAGAAGAGGATGTTGCAAAAGCACAGGATGTTGCATCCGCAATTAACAGTCAGCCTGAAGAAGCTGATGAAGAGGAAGAAGACGAAGAGGAGGATAACTCCAAACTCGTTATGGCAAACGTATCACAGGTAATGAACATCAGAGTATCACCTGAAGATGATGCAGAGAAGCTCGGAGTTCTTTACAAGGACTGTGGTGGTAAGATTATAGAACAGAAGGACGGTTGGACCAAGCTTGAATCAGGAGACCTGGTTGGTTGGGCCAAAGACGATTATCTCCTCTTTGGAGAAGAGGCAGAAGAGCTTGCACAGGATGTTGGTGTACAGCTCGTATCCAGCAAAGAAGATGCTCTCAGAATCCGTAAGGAAGCTGACGAGGATGCAGAGGTTCTGGGTGTTATTACAAATCATGGATTTGTAGAGATGATAGAGGATATTGGAAACGGTTGGATCAGCGTAGATTATAACGATGAAACAGGTTATGTTCAGGCTGAATATGTAGAGACCGATTTCAGAATCGATGAAGGCGAGACCATGGCTGCGATCAAGGCTCGCGAGGAAGCAGAAGCTAAGCGTAAGGCTGAAGAAGCAGCTAAGAAGGCTAAGCTTACAAAGAATACAGGTGCTGTTGCAGCAGGCGCTGATGAGGCAAGACTTCTTGCAGCACTTATTTACTGCGAAGCAGGTAACCAGCCCTATGAAGGAAAAGTTGCTGTAGGTGCGGTAGTTATGAACCGTGTTAAGAGTGGTGCTTATGCAAACACCATCTCAGGTGTAATTTATGCATCAGGTCAGTTTACTCCTGCACTTAATGGTTCAGTTGACAGAGTTTATGCAGGTAACGTTCCGGATAGTTGTATCCAGGCAGCCAATGCAGCTCTTGCGGGTGAGACCAATGTAGGCGGATGCACACACTTCAGACGTGCCGGCGGACATGACGGAATTGTTATCGGAGCTCATGTATTCTGGTAAGTTTGAAAATAACAAAATAAATTGATACAATAAAGCCTGACCGTGGCAGATTTGCTGCGATCGGGCTTAATCTATTTTGTGACATAATGTTTTTGGCTTGTATACCGAGGGAGGTACATAATGGCAATCAATTTACAGGGAAGAGATTTTTTGAAACTGCTGGATTTTACACCGGAAGAGATTGAGTACATGCTGGATCTGGCCGCTGAGCTTAAGGAGAAGAAACAAAAGGGTATTCTTCATGACGAGCTTAGAGGTAGAAATGTTGCGCTGATATTTGAGAAGACAAGTACTCGTACCCGCTGTGCATTTGAAGTTGCCGCACATGACCTTGGTATGGGAACCACCTATCTTGATCCTACGGGCTCACAGATTGGTAAGAAGGAGAGTATCGCAGATACAGCCCGCGTGCTTTCAAGCATGTATGATGGAATAGAATACAGAGGCTTTGGTCAGGAGATAGTTGACGAGCTTGCAAAGTATTCAAAGGTTCCCGTTTGGAACGGACTTACCAACGAGTTCCATCCCACACAGATGCTTGCAGATCTCCTTACTATCAGGGAGCACTTTGGACATCTTAAGGGAATCAAGATGGTATACATGGGTGATGCCAGATATAACACAGGTAATTCACTTATGGTTGCCTGCGCTAAGATGGGAATGCACTTTGTTTCATGTGCTCCAAGGAAATACTGGCAGAGCAAAGAGCTTATCGATACCTGTAAGGATATAGCAAAAGAGACAGGTGCTGTCATTGAGAATACTGAGGATGTTATGGCTGCTACAAAAGGCGCAGATGTAATAGCAACCGATGTATGGGTGTCAATGGGCGAGCCTGCAGATATCTGGAAAGAGAGAATAACTGATCTTAAGCCCTATGCTGTAACCTCAGAGGTTATGGAAAATGCCGGCGAAAAGGCAGTATTTATGCATTGTCTTCCTGCATTCCATGATCTTGGTACAGGAATCGGAAGAGAGATAAAGGAACAATTCGGACTTGATGAGATGGAGGTTACAAACGAAGTCTTTGAGTCCGAGCAGTCAATAGTTTTTCAAGAGGCAGAAAATCGTATGCATACCATAAAGGCAGTAATGTATGCAACGGTTGTTAGAAAATAATGGATAAAAAAACAATAGAAGCTGCGCTTAATACGGATTATGTGGGAAGAGACCTGGAGTTTTATCCTGTGATAGATTCCACCAACAATGTAGCCAAGGCAGCAGGTGATGAAGGAAGAGCCTCCGGTTTTCTTGCTGTAGCAGACAGGCAGGATGCTGGCAGAGGCAGCAGAGGCAGGAGCTGGATAAGTCCTGCAGGTCACAATATTTTCATGAGCCTTATGGTGAGACCAAAGATTCCTATGGATAAGGTATCAGGACTTACGCTTGTTATGGCGCTGTCTGTATCCGAAGCTTTAGATAAAGCTATGACGGCTGCAGGTGTAAGTGATGATGTAAGAACAGGCATCAAATGGCCCAATGACATCGTCTTAAACAAAAGGAAGATCTGCGGTATACTTACAGAGCTTCACATGATGCCGGGGAGCGGCGAATACTTTGTGGTGATAGGCTGCGGCATAAATGTTAATCAGCCATCTGACCTTTTTGCAGAAGAGATCCGTGATATGGCAGGCTCTGTTTTTTCAGAAACAGGAAAAGAGCTGGACAGATCAAAGCTCATAGCTCTTTGTATGAAATATTTTGAAGAGAATTATGCAAGATATGTAGAGCGATGTGACTTATCACTCCTTAAGGATGAATACGAGAAAAGACTTCTTAACAGAGATAGTAAAGTCAAAATCCTTGATCCAAAGGGAGAATATGAAGCTGTTGCCCTTGGAATAAATAAAGAGGGTGCTCTTTTAATAAAGAATGAGAAGGGCGAAAGCGAAGAGATAATCGCAGGAGAAGTAAGCGTGAGAGGCCTTTACGGATATGTATAGGAGCTCTTGCAGATAGATTTTTATTAAGAGAAAAATAGCAGATGGGAGATAGCTATGTTACTGGCAGTTGATGTTGGAAATACTAATATTGCATTTGGTGTTTTAAAGGGACAAAAGATAGTTGCTTCTTTTCGTATGATGTCACAGACGGCGCATACATCAGATGAGTATGGAAATAACCTTATAGCCATGCTTAGAAATAACGGCATAGACAGAGCGGAGATACAGGGAATAATCGTATCAAGCGTAGTTCCCAATGTGATGCACGCTCTTGTAAATGCAATGGTTAAGTACCTTGGGAAGCAGCCTTATATCGTTGGCCCCGGAATAAAGACAGGTATCAAGATTGTGACAAAGAACCCCGGAGAGGTTGGTCCTGACCTTGTGGTGGGTGCTGTTGCTGCTTATGAGATGTACGGCGGACCTGTGATTGTTATAGATTTTGGAACAGCTACCACTTATGTTTATATCGATGAAAAGGCTGAGTTTTCAGTTGGCGTTGTAAGTCCCGGAATCAGGATTTCAGCGAAGGCTCTTTGGCAGGATACAGCAAAGCTCCCTGAGATAGAGATCAAAAAGCCTGACAGCATCCTTGCGCAGGAGACCATCAGCTCCATGCAGGCAGGACTTGTGTATGGTCAGATCGGCCAGACCAAATACATAATCAGCGAAATGAAAAGAGAGCTTGGAAGAGACGATATAAAGGTTGTTGCAACAGGCGGACTTGGAAGACTGATCTCAGAAGAGGTGGAAGAGATAGATGTTTACGAACCCAATCTTTTGATCCACGGACTTCGAATTATTTATGAAAAGAATAAGCGCAACAAGCCGCACAATGAAAAATTCACAGAGGCAGAAGAGTAATGAGTAACAAAGATTTTGAAGATAAAGAAACAAGAGAAGTATACAGTGACTCAGAGAGTGTAGGCGATGAGAATAAACCTCATTCCGAGACACTTGAGGGCAAAAAGCCCGAGGGCAGAAGACTTATCATAAATAAAGAAACAGGTAAGATCACCAATGCAGAAACAGGCGAAGAGGTATCAGATATCCAGGTGGTGACTGAAGATGGCTCTCTTGGCAGCGTATCAGCAGGAGGAAGGATCATCCTCTGCGGAGCAAATGCGTATGAGATGAAGTATTATTTTAATCCTCTTTTCAAGAAGATTCCTGAAAGTATCCAGAAGGAGCTGCACATTATATCTGTGCTTTTTACTCAGGAAGCAGGTGGTGTTTTCACAATCGAGTTTGAGGATGACGGAACCATTACAATGGAGACCACAAGAGATGAAGATGATATCACCTATGATGAGATAAGCGCAGGACTTCTTATTGGTGAAGTCAGAAGACAGAGACAGGATCTCTTTGAGGCACTTCAGATGTACTACAGAGCCATGATCCTTCATGAGGATGTCAGCGCTATCTTAAGTGAGGATGATGAGTAATGCAAAGACACTTTAATGCTTTTCGGGATAAAAGTGTAAAATATAATGATTATCTTCATCCGCTTTTGATAGGTGATGTGGAACTGAAAAACAATATTATCTTAGGTCCCATGGCAGGAGTATCGGACCTGCCCTTCAGGCTTTTGTGCAATGAGATGGGAGCAGGACTTGTCTGCATGGAGATGGTAAGCGGCAAGGCCATAACCTACAATAATAAAAACACAGGTATGATGATGGAGATTCATCCCTCAGAGCGTCCCGTATCGCTGCAGCTTTTTGGAAGTGAACCCGAGATAATGGCGGAGGCCACAAGGATAATTTCTAACAGACCCTACGACATCCTTGATATAAACATGGGATGTCCCGTGCCAAAGGTTGTATCCAACGGTGAAGGTTCCGCTCTCATGAAAAAACCTGAGCTTATAGAGAAAATTGTAGCGGCAATGGTAAACGAAACAGACAGACCTGTGACCGTTAAGATAAGAAAAGGTTTTACCGAATCCAGCGTCAATGCGGTTGAATGCGCACTGGCAGCAGAGGAGGGCGGCGCATCCGCAGTGGCTGTCCATGGAAGAACCAGAGAGCAGTATTACAGCGGGAAGGCTGACTGGAACATAATCCGCAGAGTAAAGGAAGCTGTAAGAATTCCTGTTATAGGTAACGGCGATGTTGTAGACGGTCCAAGCGCAAAGGCTATTATAGAAGAAACCGGATGCGACGGCGTTATGATAGCAAGAGCTGCTGAAGGTAATCCCTGGATTTTCAGAGAGGTCATTTCATATCTGGAGACAGGGGAGGCAGTGCCAAGACCTTCTCTTAAGGAAATGTATGAAACTGTTATCAGGCATGCGGATCTGCAGCTTAAGTATAAGGGCGAGTACATAGGAATTCGTGAAATGAGAAAGCATGTAGCCTGGTATACCACAGGGCTTCCGGGTTCAGCAAAGTTCCGCGCAGCAATCAATCTGATGGACGACATGGATTCTCTCAAGAAAGCCTGTGCGGAGATATTTAAAATAGAATCATGAAAATAATTACCGGATCGCACTGCTTAATGTGGTGCGATTCTCATAATTTTAAATAATTTTGACTTTTTATGCATATACATATATAATACTTTGGACTATAAACTCGTATATCACGGACGCAGATGGCGGTCCGATTTTAAGAAGGGAAGTTATAAAAATGGAAGAGAAGAAAAACATTCTTACTTACGAAGGTCTTAAAGCTTATGAAGACGAGCTTCATGAACTCAAGGTAGTAAGACGTTCAGAAGTAGCAGAGAAAATCAAAGAAGCTCGTGAGCAGGGTGACCTTTCCGAGAATGCTGAGTACGATGCAGCTAAAGATGAGCAGCGCGACATCGAGGCTCGTATCGAGGAGCTTGAGAAGATACTCAAGAACGCAGAAGTTGTTATCGATGAAGATGTTGATATCAACAAGGTTAGCGTAGGTTGTAAGGTTAAGCTTCTTGATATGGAAGTTAACGAAGAGATCGAATATAGCATCGTTGGTTCATCTGAGGCTAACAGCCTTAAGGGCAAGATCAGTAACGAGTCACCTGTAGGTAAGGCTCTTATCGGAGCAAAGGTTGGCGACATCGTTGATGCAGAGACACTTATGGGAGTTTTCCAGTACAAGGTATTAGGAATTGTTCGTAAGTAATCTGAGATGGTATTAGTGTATTGGGGACGATGTAATTTGTCCCCAATACTTTTGTAACTATAGTTTTTTTGTTTAGAAGAAGGAAAAAGAAGTGGCAGAGAATCAGCAGAATAATCAAAAGAACCAGAAGACAGAAGATATTAACCAGCTTAAGAAAGTACGTCGTGAGAAGCTTGCTGACCTTCAGGCAGCAGGTAACGATCCTTTCCAGATCGTTAAATATGATCAGACACACCACGCACAGGAAATCAGAGATAACTTCGACAAGCTTGAAGTTGTACCCGAGACAGATGCAGAGGGTAAGCAGATCACTCCTGAGCTTTCAGAGATTCCTGAGGAGAAAATCGTTTCTCTTGCAGGTCGTATGATGAGCAAGCGTGTTATGGGTAAGGCATCTTTTGCAAACCTTCAGGATAAGTCAGGCCGTATGCAGCTCTACGTTTCAAGAAATGATCTTGGTGACGATTCCTACGCTGCATTTAAGAAGATGGATATCGGCGATATCATCGGTGTTAAGGGCTTTGCTTTCAGAACTAAGACAGGTGAGATTTCTGTTCATGTTAAGGAGCTGACTCTTTTATCAAAGTCACTTCAGCCCCTTCCGGAGAAATTCCACGGACTTACAGATACAGAGATTCGTTTCAGACAGCGTTATGTTGACCTCATCATGAACGAAGAGGTTAAGGATACTTTCATCAAGAGATCACAGATCATCCAGGAGATCCGTAACTTCCTTGCTGCAAGAGACTTCATGGAAGTTGAGACACCTATGCTGGTTGAGAATGCCGGCGGTGCAGCTGCAAGACCTTTCCTCACACACTACAATGCACTTGATGAGGAGAGAAAGCTTCGTATCTCACTTGAGCTCTATCTTAAGAGACTTATCGTAGGCGGACTTGAGAGAGTATTCGAGATCGGACGTGTATTCAGAAACGAAGGTACTGATACAAGACACAATCCTGAGTTCACACTTATGGAGCTGTATCAGGCATATACAGATTATGAAGGAATGATGGAGCTCACAGAGAGCATGTTCCGTTACCTTGCTGAGAAGGTTTGCGGCACAACACAGGTTCCTTACGGTGATCATATCATCGACCTGGGTAAGCCCTTCGAGCGCCTTACAATGAACGAAGCAATCAAGAAGTATGCAGGTGTTGACTTCGATACAGTTAAGACAGATGAGGAAGCTAAAGCTATCGCTAAGGAGCATCACGTTGAATTTGAGGATCGTCACACCAAGGGTGATATCATCAATCTCTTCTTTGAGGAGTTCTGCGAGGAGAAGCTGATCCAGCCTACATTTATCATGGATCATCCTATCGCAATTTCACCTCTTACCAAGAAGAAGCCCTCAGATCCTGAGAAGGTTGAACGTTTCGAGCTCTTCATCAACACATGGGAGATGTGCAATGCATACTCAGAGCTTAACGATCCCATCGACCAGCGTGAGCGTTTCGCAGCACAGGATGCCAATGCGGCAGCAGGCGATGACGAAGCAGAGCACACAGATGAAGACTTCTTAAACGCCCTTGAGATCGGCATGCCCCCCACCGGCGGCATCGGCTACGGTATCGACAGACTTTGTATGCTGTTAACGAATAGTGCTAATATAAGGGAAGTTTTGCTCTTCCCGACGTTAAAATCGACAAAAATATGACCTTCTACGAGGCTGTCCGTGGTTCTACGGAGATAGATGGATTCAGATGGATTGACCCCTTCTGACCCGCTTTCTGAAGAACATTACGGAACTTGTCGGAAGCTCATGTAAGACTTGAAAATCAGTTCATGGAACACAACGGAATGAGTTGTACACCATGATTTGCTGCCAATAGAATACAGGCAAGATTCAAAAGAAACAGCTTTTGAATGGCGCGTAAACAGGCACTTACTTTAGTGAAAACTAGGGTAGGTGCCTTTTTTACGTTATGGGATTGAGAGTGTAACTGTAAACAAGTTTAATTGGAGGCTTAAATGGCAAGAAAAAAGGAGCTTGATGAAGCTGAGAGAAAGAAGGAGCTGCTACGGAAACTACGCAAAGGACCTGATCTTGATAAGTATGTGGATGACAAAAAGAGAAGGTACCAAACTTTGGTCGGGGAGGGATCCTGCCTTTTATTGTCAGTAACTTCCCCATGATAACACAAAAGGCATGGCATTAAATAATCTGGCGTATTATGCACTAGAATAAATAAGTCCACACCTTTAAATAAAGTGATTCAAAAACAGAATTTGGAACGCAGGTAAAGTAACAAACAACAACTAATACAGGAATAATAGGTACAATGGGAACTGGAAAAACCCAGTTTACCAAGTCACTAATAGCTCAACTATACAGAAATCAAGCGGATAATATTGAAGGAAAAGAACTAGGTATACTTATTTTTGATTATAAGGGTGATTATAACGAGAGTAATAAAACAAAAATAGGAATGGATTATGCTATGCTCGAGTTTAAATGCTCGAGTATAGCATTTTTTGTGCAACTTTTACGCTGTTATTATATGAAATGGTAATGTCATGGGCGGATTTTTGCTCAAGGTCAGTATTTGTCGGATATTGCAGACATTGATTGCTGAAACGCGGATGGTTTCTGGCAATTTTGGAACGTGCTTTTTGAACACGCATAAATGCTGTTGTTTAAAATATGTTGGTTTGTATATGTTTATCTTTTTGAAAAGAGCGATTCAGCGTAATTGCTGGGCATAAGCGAGTTGATGTTGACATTGTGCAATATGCACAAACACGGATTTTAAAAGGCTAAGAGTGAAAAAGCTGAAAATTACAGCGTTAATGGTAATATTTAAATATAATATATACAAAATGAAAGTTGTTGACTTTGCACAATGTCTTTGCTATATTCATAATTGCGTGTAAACAAAAAATGTCAGTTTTTGTGCACAATAGAATGGTTTAATTAGTGTGATAAGCTGTAGTGATGGCTTATAATATATATTAGGGCTTTGAATCAATAAACTGACTAAACGGAGAACAATAATGGAAAAAAATATTGTTATTACAGATACTTATATGTTTAGTTTGCTGAAACTAAACAATAATGAAAAAAAGCAAGCAGTCAGCACTGTTAAACAAATGAGAAGTGATATTTCAATCCCGTCATTAAGCGTTCATGCCATTGATAGAGAAAAGTGCGATCCCAAATTTAGAAGTGCACGTGTAAATAGTGATATTAGACTGATTTTCTATGTTGATGGAGAGTATTGCTTTTTACTTTATATTGACCATCACGATGATGCATATGATTGGTGCGAAGGTAAGTACTTTAAGAAGACAGATTTTGGGGCAACCTATATTTTTGACGTGTTGAAGGAAGAAAAACTATTATCAGAGTTTGGCAGCACGGAGCAATCAGTAGATTATGAAAAAAGCGTGGGTGTTTTGGAAAGCAATGGTATTTCTCAAAAAGAATTGATTAAACTGGGGATTGCGAAGATTCACGCTGAAAATTTGTTGACGATAGACAATGATGAACAATTCGTTGAATATATAGAGATTTTTCCGGAAGAGTTACAAGAAGCTTTGATGGATTTATATATGGGCGAGAAGGCTTTTGATGTAGTCTTTAATGAAATACAAGATGCAGAGATCCGAAATGAGAATCAGATAGACATAAGTCAGAGCCTGCTCCAAAAAGATACAAAGAGAAGATTCTATGTTACTCAGAGTATGGAAGAGCTTGAATATCTTATGGAGAACGAATCGTTTGATAAATGGACTATTTTTCTGCATCCCTCACAGGAAAAGTTTGCAAATATTCATGTAAATGGTCCTATGTTGGTTGAAGGGGGACCTGGAACAGGAAAAACCGTTCTTGGAATTCATAGAGCAGCATATTTGGCTCAAAATGTGTTTAAGCCAGAAGATGGAAAGAAGATTCTATTTTGTACATACAGTAAGAAACTTGCTAGATACATTTCAGACAACATAGATAAGCTGTTTTTACAGAAGGGTATTACTAATAATGTTGAAGTTGTGGGTGTGGACTCTTTTATTTCTCAGCAACTAGGAGCTAATACACTTGCAGTTTCAATGGAGAAATTCGAAGGACTTGCCAAATATGTATATAGTACGCAGAGGTGGAAATATCCTTATAACTTTTATATGTATGAGTATTACCAAGTTATAGAACGTTATGGAATAGTTACGTTGGATCAGTATTTAAATGCCGACAGAACGGGTATGGGAGTTGGATTAAATGAAAACAATAGGAAAGGAGTTTGGGAGTTCTTTAGAAAACTATTTGAGGAGCAGAGAAAAAGAGGCATAGCAACTTTTGTTAATAGGGCTGAAAAGCTTCTGTATTTAACTGAAAAAGGTGAACTTAAACCTGCTTACGATGCTGTAATAATTGATGAGGCACAGGATTTGGAGCCATGTAAACTCCGGGCTATCATTTCATGCGTTAAAACTGGACCAGATTCAGTAATGATATTGGCAGATGATAACCAAAGAATATTTAATCTTAGATCATGGCGTAGTGATGTGGGAATAAATGTTGTTGGTCGTACGCACTATTTGTATTTGAATTATCGAACAACTAAAGAAATTAGCGATTATGCTACTGCAGTTTTGTTCAAAGGTGGAGATAAAAATGACTATATGAAAAACTATAAATCGATAGTCAAAGGGAATGATCCTATAGTTCAGGGATATAGAGATGAATCCAAAGAACGTGAAGCAATAGTTGCTACTATTTCAGGATTGATTCAAAGAGGAACAGAACCAAACCAGATTTGTGTTGTTTTTCCTAATACTAATGAATTGAGTAAGTTTGAAAGCGTTCTGGATAAGCACAATATTGAGCACTTGTTTTTGAAAGAAGACATAATCCCTCAAGATTCAACTGGGGTATGTTTGTGCAATGTTAACGGAATAAAGGGCTTAGAGTTTAGGGTGGTCATTATTTCTGCTGCGGATAAATATGGAAACTGGATAACTAATAAATTTGACGATATTGGTGATCCGGATGCGAAATTACGTTATTTGAAACAGGTTGATTGTGCGAGGTTTGTAGCAGCAACTAGAGCTAGAGATGAATTATATGTAACTTATACAGAGGGATAAAAATGGTTTTTCCTAAATTTGATTTTCATGGTAATTCTAAAGGCGAAGATGATATATGGTCGAAGATGAAGGTGTATTTGCCTGAAAACTATGTATCTTTCCACAATTATTGCCTGGATTCACAAGAAGTAGATTGGATTCTTTTGGTTCCAGATTTTGGCGTGCTTATAATTGAGATCAAGGCTTTTCTGCCTGATTCTATCTTATATGCGATTGATAATTCAAATATTCTATTAAGTAATGGAAACATGGAGTTTTCTCCATATAAACAGGCTAAACGATACTGGACCAAATTGTTATCAATGACAGAGAGCGATAGCTTGTTGTCAAAGGTTTATGTCGCTAAAGCAGTATGCTATCCGTACCTCACGCGTCAAGATGTTGCTGAAAAAAAGTTAACAAGAATTTGTGCAGATAAGCTGATTATTACAAAGGAAGACTTAAAAAGTTTTGATGAATTATCTGCAAGATTAACGACGATTTTTGAAACAACATATGAAGTAAAAATTCCAGGGGCTTTGGATTATGGCTTTGATAATGAGATAAAGAAGGCTTTTGCAAATTTTATTTCGGATGGTTGTATGGACGAATGCTCTACAGAACAGGCAGATGAGGAATTTATTGCTGAATCAGACTATTCAATTCTATATGTAAGGACGGATAAGTTGCCTGAGGACGCTTTAGATTATCTCTTTGAATCATGGAAAAGGGGTACTAAGGTCTTTTTCTTTTCTAGGATACAAGATGATATTGAGTACCTTAAGAAAAAAATTAAAGAATACATTGATGACATAGGAGAATCGGAAAGACTAGTATCAAAAACAGATATTTTTAACTTTTATTTTGGGTGCTCTAAAGAAATAGAAGAAGATTTTGAAATAGTTAATGGCGATAATTTAGAGTACTTTTGGGAAAAGTTGGAACACCTTGGAAGTATAGTCCCGTTTAATGCGGAGCAATATAGGGTAGAGCACATTAACGAAGAAGATATTATTGTAAAGGCTGGTGCAGGAACAGGCAAAACATATTTGCTGGTTTCGCGAATAGCTTATTTGTGTTGGAAAAAGAAGTATGACGAGAATGATATATTAAACAAATTAATTCTGATTACATTTACCAATGATGCTACAGATGAAATGAAGGCTAGATTGGAGGCATATTATAGCAAGCTTTTTGCGCTTACGTATAGCCCATTATATTTCAAATATGTTGAAAGCATTGAGAATATGCGGATTAGTACAATTGATTCATTAAGTCTGAGCATAATAAAATTATATGCGTATTATCTGGGATTGGGTACAGAATTATCTATATCAAATGCAACGCTTATAAAGAGAGATGCAATAAGAAAGCTTATTAATACTGTAATTGAGAAAAATGGCAGTACTAATTTATTAGATAGCTATCAATTACAGAAGATAATAAAAGACATCATAGATAAATTTGAGAATAGAAATGTTGACCTTAAAACTAATAGCAAAATATATTTTGGTGAAGATGTTTTAGGCGATAACGAGATTACAGATTACCTAATGGCAATACCGGAAACGGTTGAGAGTATTGAGGTAGAATGCGAAAAGCGAAACAAGATTACCACGGGCCATATTATTGTTTATTTGCATAGACTTGCATCAATGATGGATAGTGGTGTTATCACGCCTAAGAAGTCATTGGATGTTGAACATGTCTTCATCGATGAGTTTCAGGATACAGATGATACGCAGATCCAATTGGTTGCGCTATTTAAAAAGTTTTTTAAATTCGATCTTTTTGTTGTAGGAGATGTGAAACAAAGTATCTATAGGTTCAGAGGTGCAGATGATGATAAAGCATTTACCACTCTAGTAGAAAAATTGGGGTATACAATAAAAGAGTACCCTTTAAAGAAGAACTACCGCACAAATAGCCAATTGCTTGAATATATGGATGGTGTATTCGAGAAGATGTCAGCGAAAAAACTATTGAAGTATTCTGGGGACGATAAATTAGTAGGTGTAATCAATCCGCAAATTCCTGCCAGTGTTGTCGGTATAAACGTTGTTTCCGAAGAGGAAAGGGAACAAAAAATTATCGATGTGATAAGGAAATTTGAGCAGGAATATTCTCAAAAGGAAGGCCCAAAGGAAGAGGAAAAGAAAAAGGAAAAGAAATTAGGTATTCTTGTTAGAAGAAGATCTGAGATACTGAAGCTAAGAGAGATTTGCGCAAAAAATGGAATAAAGAATATTGATATTGATATTGGAGGAAAGCTATATAAATCTGAAGCTGCGATAGATTTATATAAATTGCTTTTGGCACTTCGTGATTGTGGTGATGAAGCATCCATTTATAATTTATATTCAACCAATTATGTTAAAGACTGTTTGGATAAAACAAAACTTATTGGTAAGCAAGGCGCTTTGATAAGCTTATTCTCTAATGACTTACCAAGCTCTTTGAGCAAATGGGGAGAATATCTGGAACGCTTAAAACTGGAGCCAATTCTTAAAGTTTTGAAGGAAGTAACAGAAGATGTTAAACCGTGGAACATATATGCCATCAAATCGGAAGCACCTGAAGAAGAGGTTGAGAAATATGCGCTTGATTATAAAGCGAACCTTGATAAGTTATTTGAAAAAATAGCCATTGAATTTGAAGGAGATTATTTGACTTTAAATTCTCTAATTGATTATCTGTCCATAATGATTAAAACGGAACAAGAGGAAGAAGAACGCTCAACTACAGAGGAATCAATGATCCAGTGTAGAACAGTTCATAGGGCCAAAGGTAAAGAGTATGATTGGGTATTTATGCCATTTAGTGATATACAGATTACTGGAGGTGGGAGCGGTAGTAAGTCGGATTATATTATTGATGAATACGGATTTGGTTACCGCATAGTTTTGAGTATGGACAAGGAAACACATAAAGTGGATTCCATTTCTAATTCTTTTTATGAGAATAGAAAGAAGATAGAAAGAAATGATCAAAGCTGTGAAGAGGCGAGGATACTTTATGTCGCTATTACTAGGGCAAAAGAAAGTATTATTTTTGTAAAGAAGATATCTGAAAAGAAATCTAAAGACTTAAAGTGGCAAGATTTGATGTGATGGAGGCAATGACAGCTTCATGGAAAGCGAAGTAATGTTTAATTGGAATAACCCACCAAGAGTAATTACATATTCTGATCCTAAGCGCATTTTTGACAAGGTAGACCGCTCTTTGATCAAGAAATATCCACATGTTTGCGCATCAGATACATTAATGCAAGGTCTTGAAGAAAAGTATGGAAGAGAATCATTTTCGATTATTGGTTCAGTGAGTCAGTTTATTTCTAGTATCTTCAGAGGTGGCCTCGATGATCCAAGTGACGACTTGCAATTGTATTTGAATGTTTCGAATGCAATTGATTCGATTGATGAACATGAATCACTGGCAGAACTGGGAGATTACTGTAAGAAAGCTTTCATTCATAATAAATCTCAGTTGATTGATGCAGTTAAATTGCTTGTGTTTGCTGGAGTTGATAAGGGTTTTGATAAGTACTGTCATAATGAGGAACAAGAAGTTTTTTATAATCAGGTATTTCTGGAAGTAAAAGAAGATTATGAGCGTACTATAGAAAAGGCGATAAAAAGCATCACAAAGAGTTCTATTAAGGACTCAATGACTGATGTGCTTTTGAGCGAAATAAATTATCAGCTAAACAAGAATTCTAAAGAACGAATCAAAACAAAGGAAGAAGCTTTAACATTTTTAAAGGCTCTTTGTGATGGGGATGATACAAAAATCTGGGATAAGAAAAAAGCTAATAATTTCATAAATGTACTGAATCAATTGGAAACATATGACTATGGTACATTTGTGTTCCATGGGATTTTGCGGTTTACGCCTGAGATAATAAAGACGCTAGAAGTATTAGATAGATTGGGAATTCATATTATCTTTTTGATCAACTATGTTGATAATCTAGATAGTATTTATGGAGTGTGGAAAAAGTCATATTCATGGATTACTAGTGATTTTGAAAATGTCGATTCACTTAATTTAGGAAAAGGATCAGATGTAGGAAGAAGGATTGCTGATGTATGCAGCGGCATTAGGATTAAAGACCAGTCTACTGCACAGTTTAGGGAATATCGTTATCTAACAGAATTTACTGATCGGATAAGAGATGAGTATTCTTCCGCACAGAAAAAAAATAAAAATAACACATTGGCTAGCATGGGAGTACAGTTCTATGCAGTTAAGCCAGACAATGTTAATGATATACTTAGAAATTATTTTCCAGATCAGTTCTCAGATAAACCGTTCATGGCATATCCAATTGGCCGTTTTATCAAGGGAATATATTCGATGTGGAATTTTGATGATTCCAAGATGGAAATTGATTTTAAAGAATTAAAAGAGTGTTCTGTTGTAGGGATTGGACATAATAACTCTAAGATGATTTCAGTAATTGATATGATTCAATTATATTTCAAAGGGTTAACGGATGTAGAGGCTATACTTGCGAGAGGTGAAGAGTTAAAAGCTAAGAATAAAATGATAGATGAGTGTCATGAAGAACAGTGGAGATATCTATCTTTTTATTCTTTACAAGATGCAGATATTGACGGCTTCCTTAAGTTTATATGTACGCTTAATGGCATCTCAAAAGATCTGTTTATGGGATTAGCTAAGCGAGATGTGGATTATAAAAAACATTTTAGCGATACTATGCAGCTGGTAAGTAGTGCGACAGCTGAGAATACTCTAATTAGTGAAAAAGAGTTGGAATTGATCAGCATGCTGTTGGATTGTTTGAGACTTACAGGGGACTCGGATGTCCATGGAGCATCAAGTGATCTTGAAGATGCGTTGCAATTTTATCTTTCGGCCAAGAGAAAAAAGAGCGGAAGCGATTGGATTGTTAGAGGCTTTGATCAATTAGATGGAGCACCTTTCTTGTGTGAGCGATCACATAAAACATATGAGTTTTCTTTGCTATCTATGAAAAACATGACAGCTAACGGTAATGATATTATTCCATGGCCACTTGATGAGGAAATGTTAAGCAACTGTCATGAATGTAGTATCTATCTTAGTCAAATGAAAAATATTGTGGATACAAAGAAAGACTACTTACTATTCTATCTGTTTTATGGGACCTTCTTTTCGAAAGCCGGTATTACATTTAGCTACGTTAAAGATGAAGATGATATTAAGCAACGTCCTTTTTTTGTAGTGGATATGATAAGACCAATAAAGCCGCTTAAAAGAAATGGGGAATTAGATGAAGGACAGACAGGACAGTTGGATTCTGCAGTGTCATCTCAAAATGAGAACTACAACTTAGTATTAGATAAGAGGGATGAACGATTATACTCTATTTGTTCATACAAATATTTTATTTCAAAGGTATTAGGTAGGGGTGTTAATTATCTTGATGAATACCATATCAAATATTTCATTGAGAATGAAGCTTGTTATTGGATAAGTGAAAAGTGTGAATACAGTAGAAAGAATATTGATAGAGAATTTAAGGCTTTGAGAGAAAGACTGCTGTATTGGTTTCCTTTTTTGGATGAAGCTGATTTATCTGATATTAAGAGGTTTGTTAGTGAAAAGTTTTATTTGTCTAAACCGCAGCTTGATTATATTCAGACAAAAAGAGACTTTTTGATAGCTAAATGGGAAGAAGATGGTGTAAATTACATGAACTTTAAGGCTGCTACCAAGGAGGATATCAGGAAATATCTTATGAGTAGTAGATTGGAAAATGATACTTTACCACATAAAAAGGTATGCCAGGAATGTAATTATAATCCTATTTGCATGAAGTATTACTATGATAAGGTGACAGAATAATGAAATTTCTATCTGTAGCTGTTGAAACTGGGAAAGACAGAGATTATTTATGGGGAATTGATTTGAAAACAAATCAATTTGTATATTGCGAATTGCGGGATTCTATAAAAGAAAAGCTTACGACAATAGGAGATGTTCTTGTTTTCAAAGAGGAGTATCTCAAAGGTTCACATGAGGTGAAAACCATTGATCAGATTGAAATAGAGAAAAGTAGTAGGGATACCATGATAAACATACTTAACAGCATGGCATCATATCCTGCCTGTGTTGAGCAAAACTTTGTAAAGAATAATGTATTGAAAATACGCAGGATAAATGGATTGGAAACAATTGGAAATCGTGTTGCCGCAAATGTGGATATTTGCGGTATAGAAGGACAATATAAAGCAATCATAAATGATGCTAAATGGGTGAATTTTTGGAAGAATGAATCTGATAATGATATTACCAATGAGGACCTCATTCTTGCTTTGAATGATATTAAGAATCGATTTCTGATTCTTGATTATAGGCAGCAGTTTTTTGGAAATGAATTAGTATTTTCTGGAATGGTTGTAGATTATGGCTAAGGTGAGTTTATACATTGAAAAAGACAATTATAAAGTCGTAAACGATAATACAGAGCGCTCCTACAAGGACCCATTGTTAAACAAAATTATAGTAGATTTGATTGATGGATATGTGGCGGATAATGTGATTGAAGTGAATGACATAGATCTCTTTTGGGATGATCTATCCAATTATAGATTTGAAATGTATGAAAACAGGATAGATAACGGGGTGCAGAACCCAGAGATAGCTACGCTTATGGGAACCTTTACAGAATATATAACTAATACATCTTTGGACGTCGGTTCAGCATCAAATAGAAAACTGATAACGGAAGAATTGGATGATAGAATTGCTAGGATTTTAGATGATCAGATATTTCCAGTTATGATGGCTAAAGTGCCTTCTAAAGATATTCAGCTATGTATAGAGGATAGCTTTGGAATTGTCGGGACGATAATGATAAAGCTCTTGCGGGAATATGGATACAAACTTGAAAAAATAGATAAGAAATCAGATGATCTATGCAAAAGTATAAAAGTAGAATACGAGAATAGCGTGGTTTTGGATATTAATAATGGTCAGGGAATAAGACGTGCAGTATGCAAAATCGAAAATGATGTACAACCGTTTATCTTATTCAAAGTTACCACAGTACATACAGAGTCTATAAAAGTCTTTTTCCCTTTCTTTAATGTAGGAGATCTCATTGAATTAACAGTTGAACAGGAAAATGAGTATTTTAAGTTACATGCTAAGAATGAGATGACGGGGATAAGAGTAACAAAAAAGATATGGAGTAATTAGCAAAAATGTTTTCTATTGGAATGTATGTAAAATTTAGAGCAGAGAATGCCAAAGGTGAGGAAAAGACAATCCTTGGACAGGTGGAGAAGGAATTATCTGATGTTGCGATTGTGCTTTGCTATGAAAGAAATAGCAATAGCATGATGATGAAAAGGACGCGAATCGCTCTAAAAGATTTAACGCATGCAAGGATAAAGAATGGTTCAGCGTGTTTGATAGATGGAAAAACAGTTAGAATTATTGAGAAGTCAAAAAAGGTAACAAAATCAGGATTATATGGATATTATTGCGAATTTTATGGAACGAAGACAGTTCGGTTGGTCAGTGAAGCTAAAATAATAGCAGATTATGAAAGTGCTGCGGTAACTACAGTTGATCTTGTAAAACAAGAGCTTATTAGCAATTATTCATTGTGGGAATCCAGAGAAAATATAAGCGATTATTATACTAATTCATCGTTAGTAATGGAGGGGTTCGACATAGCAATTAACAGCAAAATTGAAATGTATGAACACCAATTAGAAACTGTACGCAGTATAGTTTCAAGTAGGCCATATAGGGCAATGCTATCTGATGAAGTAGGACTTGGAAAGTCTATCGAAGCTCTGGTGGTTTTAAAATACGCTATAAGAAATGGTCTTGTAAATAGAGCTATTATTGTAGTTCCAAGCCAGCTCGTTCAGCAATGGAGGTTAGAAGCTACTAGCAAATTTGCATTAGATGCACAAGCTTTTATTTATCATTCTTATATTGTTCAGAGGAAAATCCCTCAGGTATTAATAATAGGATTTGATGATTACAAAAAATATGCGACTGATTATTTTGAGTATTCAAAGTGGGATTTTGCAATTATAGACGAAGCCCATAAAGTAATACGTGATGGGAAATTGTATGCTAGCATAATGAAAATTAGCAAAACAACTGAAAATTATCTTATGCTGAGTGCAACACCAATTTTGCAAAGAACAGAAGAATACTATAATTTATTGCGTTTATTATTCCCGAGCCATTATACATCCATTGGAATAAACAAATTTAATTCAGTAATGAAGCTTAGGGAACAAATCGTTAATGATGTTAATTATCTATCAGATAACCTAAGGTATTATAACGAATATAACTTATTTGAGGATTATGCTACTAGGTTGAAGGAGATAAATGCTGTAATAGAAGATGCTTATTTAGGGGAATTATTGGATCAGATGAGTGAACAGGAAGATAATTCATACAAAGTCGCATATACAGCAGTAAACTATTTGTCGGCAACCTATGAGATAGATTCAAAATTCATCAGGCATAGAAGGCAATCCGTGCTTGATCCAACTACTAAAAGAGTGTTATATGATGCTATTGCAATTGATACAGATCTTTTTGATTATGGTCTGGGTGAGCGAGATCTTAAGAATCAAGTTATCAGTGAATTAGATGAAAACATAGCCAGCGGATCAATTAAAGTAGATAAAGCTATGCAGATATGTAATGCTTTATTCAGCTCTATTGGTGCACTATATGGGGTGATAACTCGTAATAAATTGGAAAAATGTTTTAAATCAAGTTTTGGGGTTATCAGTAGAAATGCGGACAAAGAACAGTTTAGACTGGCAAATTCAAGGCTAAATACCATTGTTCCAGTATTGAAAGAACTAATCCAAACAGGCGATAAGATTATTGTTTTTTCTGATTATTTTGAGTCGGTGAGCTTAATATACGACAGATTAACTAAAGAATTTGGTGAAAAGAAAATTTCGAAATTCACAAGTGAATTAAGCCCTGCTGGAATGCAAATAGCTGTAAATAAGTTCAAACATGACAAGGCATGCCAGATTCTCGTATGTGATAAATCTGGGGGAGAAGGACGTAATTTCCAATTTGCGGAATACATTATTCATTATGATATGCCCTGGTCTCCTGCAGATGTTGAGCAGCGCATAGGAAGACTTGACAGAATAGGAAGACAACATAATCACAATGTTAAGAATATAGTCTTTTATGAAAAGGACACTGTTGAAGAGGATTTATTTAATCTCTATAATGATTCACTTAGAATTTTCGAAGAATCTTTATGCGGAATAGAAATCGTTTTTGAGGATATGAATGCTGCTATAAAAGAACATATCGAAAGAGGCGTAAAAATAGGGTTTGAAGATTTATCAGATACATTATGTGACCTGAAGCAAATAGCTGAAGATCAAATTAGTTGCGAAAACTTGTCTATAATGTTACAGCAGTCGGATGATTTATATAAAAACTTAGAAGAAGATGTTATGAAACACTTTAATGAGTCTTCAACTAAGAGGTTCCAAGATGCTATTGCTTCTTGGATAGATCTTCATGAAATAGGAGATTGTTCGTTTACTTCTAAGCCATATCGAAAAGCCAATATACATATATTTGAAAACGAAAGACATAACAATTGTGAAGTTGAGGGAACTTTTTTTGTTAAAGATGCGTTGGAATATGAGGATGTTGATTTCTTAACATGTCAGCATCCGATTATTAGAGAACTGTCAGAGGAGGTTATTGATAGCAATGATGGCAGATTTTCTGCTGTAAGGGTTACTGACGCAGGGGTGAATTGGAAAGGGCTTATTCTTTCGTGGAATCTTGACCTTAAAATCCCAGATTATTATTCAGGAGAATGGGATCAGGATCTGTTACCTCTTACAAATGAGTTCATCACCAATAATAGAGTGAAAATTGTTTATCCAATGAATGATTCCGAAGAGATGCTTCTTGAAGATATTATTAAGAACATCGAAATTGGAATGAGGGATGATTCATGTGAAGATTTATCGAGAGATGAAATTGAAGACTTGTTGGATTTTTCTGATTTGGAAGAGGATGTTAAGAAAGCAATTAAAGTAACCAAGAAAGAATATGCTGAACAAGAAAAGAGTAATTTTGTCCAGGCACTGCTAGATAAAAAAATAGAAGATATGGAATTTAAATGTCAACTAAATACTCAGATGAAAGTTAAGAATCCATATGAAGAAAAGAAATTGGAGCTATACCATGCGCTTAATAAAGCTATGATGGAGACAAATGGTGTTTTAGATAGCGTTTTGTTTGTGTGCTTGGAAGAATAATATGATGATTACAGAGATAGTAGAAAAGTATATCAATGGACAAGAAACAGCGCAGCAAAGTATTAGATTGCTGAATGCAAAGTATTCACAGGATACATCTTTAATATCTCCTGCTATAAGATTTATAAAGTGTATTGAGAATAAGGCGAATTATGATGCTATTGGCCATTTGAGACAGGTATTGATATATGAGAATACACATATAAGTTTGCCTCAAAACTTTTATGAGTATATAAGAAAGTTTGGCGAGGATTATGATTTTTATTATGACGACGCACAATGCTCGTTGACAGTTAAGCCGTGGTCATTAGCCGATGATCCTAACCTAAAGTATTCGTATTCATTTGAATATAGAAGGAATAATCAGGGATCATATCCTGATGGAGATTTGATGAACTACTTTGGGTATGATTCATATATAAGCCTTCAGCAAAAGATGATGATTCATTCGCTAAAAAAAATGAATCCTGGAGACTGTTTACTGGCATGTTTGCCAACTGGAAACGGAAAAAGTCTGCTTTGGCAATATGCTGTGGCTAGTGGCATTTTTAAGGGCTTGACTGTTGTAATAGTACCCACTGTTGCACTTATATCGGACCATTTAAAAAGCGATAAGAAAGTTTTTGGTAGGTTGCCGTGGATAACATCAATATCTTATTCAGCTAAAAAAAATGAAAGCTCAGAAAAATATATATCCGAATTATGTAATTACATTAAAGAGGCAAATCAGACCATATTATATATTTCTCCAGAAAGCTTAACCAATTATAACATTGTAAAGGCACTAGACTATTCTGCAGCTCATGGAAGATTGTCCGCAATAGTAGTAGATGAAGCGCACTTGATTGTTGATTGGGGAATGAATTTTAGACCGGAGTTTCAGTTTATACCCGCGCTCTGCGAAAAGTATAATAGACTTGAATCGAAGATTTACACCATATTAACGTCTGCGACAATTACTGAAAGTGATTCGGATACGTTAAAGCGTATTTTTAAATCGGGTAAGTTTGTTGAATATCGTGGTGACTCGTTAAGACCAGAAATAACATATTTTTCAAGCCATTGCTTAAACGAGAATGAAAGAAGAAGTAAACTCAAACGTCTAGTAATATCTGTTCCTAAACCGGTTATTATCTACGTTGGAACTAAAAAGCAAAGTGATGACTACTTTGAACTTGTCAAAAGTTTAGGTATAACTCGTGTGAAACAGTTTACTGGTGACACATCAGATAATGAACGTGAAAATTTAATTGAGCAATGGAGAAACGACGATATTGATGTTATGGTAGCGACTTCTGCGTTCGGAATGGGAGTTGATAAAGCGGATGTACGAACGGTCATCACGGCCTATATGCCAGAGAGCATTAGCCGCTTCTATCAAGAAGTTGGAAGAACAGGCAGAGATGGCAATTCATCATTGAGCTTTACATTGTTTTGTCCGGTTGTGGATAAAGGCTATGCTTCGGATATTACAGATAAACGTTTGTTGAGATCTGTAAATATTATTGATAGGTGGAATGATATTAAGACTCATGCTGTTGTTGGAGATGAGCCTGATTGTTATGTGATAGATTCTAGCATAGCACCAGATCATTTGAAGTATTCTAAAACTGGACAGAAGAATAGCGGCTGGAATCAAAACGTTTTGTTGTTTTTGATAAGATGCGGAATACTAGAAATATTAAGTGTTAAACGTTCATATTCAAGCGGATATAAGTCATATACTATTACGGTTCGCCAAAAACAGTTTTTTTATTCTAAAGATAATGAAGCTTTTGAACGAGCGGTTGAGGAACAAAGAGAAAACGAAAGACAATCAATATTGCACGCAAGAGAAGTTGTAGAGCAAATGTTATCAGATGAAAATGAAGATTGTTTTTCCTATTATTTCCAGATTGAGTTTCCATATACCGATGGAGGATGTAACGGATGCCCTGTTTGTAGAAGAAACGAGTATTCAAACTGGTTTTCAGAAGGAGGAATTCATCTTTTATACGATGGAGGGATAAAGGCCGCCAAAAAGTATCCATTTTCAAATAGTTGCTCTATGCATATGAAACTTAAGAGTAAGGGAATGTTCTATTTTGAGCAGAGCATGAACGAAAATGATCAGAATAAACTTATTGAGCATATGATTGCTTCTGGCGTAGATATCATAGTTAGTGAGCGCTTTTCAAAAAACTTGAAGAAAAAGTTAGTAAACTATATGACAAATGAATACCTATTGCTGAGTTACGATGAATTTGTGAAAATACCTTGTGATTATATTGTAGGTACTGTGGTGTTGTTTCTTGATCCTGGAAAAGAGCACAAGCAAATCAGAGCTGCAGAAAAGACTTACGGCGATGGTGTAGACTTAAACATTATTTATGTTTGTGAAAAGGATTTTTATTATGAAAAGGAAGAGCATTATTTTAAAGATTTGGTTGAATATGCTATTCCTATTTCTACAATACTATTGGAGGATATTGTATGTTAATACCGGATTCATTGAGACAAGAAAACATGCCAATGATGGTATATTATTTGTGCAAAGCAGTGGCATCTGGCAAATATAGCGAAGATGAAATAAAAGAAAACATTACTGCATTTAGGGATGATAAAACTAGTACTGATGCATATAATCGAGTTTTTAAGTTTTCTGAGAATGTATTCATATTTAAGGATAAAAAAACTAATGAGCTCTCTTGTGTGTTTGGCATGGATGAATTGGCTGATTATAGTTCTTTCTCAAGTGCACTTTTAGAGAAAATTGAACTCAATCAAACAAATAAGTTTAGCCAGATGTTGATGTGGTTGATAGGCTCTGAAAATCGTAAATTAGATAAATATCCAAGGGCAGAGGATTTTGTTCCGGCTATGGGAATTAATGGGATAGACCAAAATAATGTCCATGGATTTTTATTTTGGTGTGAGATGCTGGGATTGATTTCATTTAGCTCATATCGAAGTGGTAGAGTGGCATATTCACTGGATTCAGTACTGAGTAAATATCTCGAGAAACATGAAGAATTAAAGCAAGAAGGTTTTATTCCGGCCAAGAAGTTTTTTGATTACTTAGCGAAAGATATCTTTTTTATTAAGCTTTGCATTCATGATAATAACGTATCTTATCCCTTGTCACAGGCTATAAGGATGTTGGAGCAAGCAGAGCTAATCAAGCTTGAAACGATGAAGGATGTCGGAGATGTCTGGCATCTAAGCAAATCCGATGTAATGGTAAAGGGTAATAATTTTACAAATATAAAGGTGTGTTGATATGGCAAAAATATCAGAGCAAAGAATTGAAGAGGTAATTAATACTACGGCGACGGAGTGTAGCGAAGCTGATTTTATGCTTACTCACATGCCGTTTAATTCATTAGTTGACTATATAAAACCAATAGATAGTAGTACGCAGCATTTGTACATTGTTGATAGTGTTTATGAAAATGCAACTGTATTCAGCGAAAATGAATTATTAGATGATATGATGGCTAATACTAATAGTCATCAATTTATTATGATACAAGGTAAAAATGGATGTGGAAAATCTCACTTAGTCAGATGGCTGTACTATCAGTTTAAAAAGAACAATGATGAAAATGTTGAGAAAAGTATATTCATTCCCAGGTCAAAGAATACTTTAAAGGCTACCATTAAGACTATTTTAGATGCAGATATATTACCTGAAGATAGAAAAAAACACTATTTGGATCAGATTGATGCAGGCACAACTGATATGTCCGATGTGGAATTTAAGGACACGGTTTTTTCTGTATTGAAGGTTATTATTAAAAACTATGAAGGTGAAAATATTGATAAAATTCTCAAAGTAAAGTTGCATCACTATTTGTCAGATCCAGTCGTGGAAGAACAAATATTTATGTGTGATGATGGTCCAATAGATAAACTGTGCAAAAAGATAAATGGAAAGATTGTATTAAAGGATGGCGAAGAGATTTTTGAAGAGGAAGAAATCTTTTTTTCACCATCTGATATAAATAAGAATTTGTTCTCTTCGAGCCATAGAGCTGATAAGGAAACACTGGAATTAGCGAAGATTCTTGCTACACAAAAAAAAGAGCGAATCAAAGTTGCGCAATACCTTAATTCGCTTGTTGAAATAGTGATAAAGAGGACATTACCGTTTTCTGGAAGTGATTTAAGAGAAGTTTTTGATGAGATTAGAATTGAGTTAAAAAAACACGGACAGAAATTATCACTTTTTATAGAAGATATTAATATTTTTACTGGAATTGATAGCGAGATCATTGAGGTCCTAATTAATAAACATACTGATGTAGGTAATGATAAACTATGCCGTATTTTATCTGTAATTGGTTCCACGGATGCTTTCTTTGATAGATTTCATACTAGTTTACAAGAGCGTTTAACTAGAAATGTTGTTATTCTAGAGAAATCTTTGTTAAAGAAAGAGGACTGGATTATTGAATTTGCAGCAAAGTATATTAATGCCATAAATCTGTCTTCAGATGATAGTGAAAAATGGTATAGGAATGATGGAGAAAGCATTCCTGTTTGGAAATGTGCATATGATTTCTCGGATGTAATGGTTCATGGAAAGAAAATGTCCGTGTTCCCATTTAATAGAAATGCACTGATAAATCTATATAAACTTCTTCCAGAAAGTTCAAAGTCTCCTAGATGTTTTCTGAAAGATGTAATAAAGCATGTTGAGTTAAGATGGTTAATGTTTGGACCTAAAATTATCAGTGAAGAGAGGTATTTCTATAATTCCAGCATCGCCACACTTGGAAGGATGAGTGATAAAGATGAGGTGCTGAATGAGAGCTTTGAGCCTATAAGCGAACAGAAAGAGCGAGAAACTCTTATTAAAATATGGGGAAATGGAACATTCTCTCATGGAGAAAATGGGGAAATAGGAGACGTATCTCCAGCAGTATTTGAATTTTTTGGCTTACACTTGGGTAATGATAGCAATGTTGTATTACCTAGAAAGGAAGAGAAAAAGCCAGTTGATAAAACTACTGACCAGACAAGTAATCAGGGCTTTGAAGCTGGTTCGACCACAACAGAAGTAAAGTCAGAAATCAAGAAGGTTAAATCAAAAGAGGAAGAAAAACTAGAAGAAGATATTAGTGCTATAAAGAGATGGTATGAGAACCCGACAGAGACGTTGAAACTGGTACGTGAGCCGAAAGAGTATATCGGTTCATTTGTTCTTAATAATATTACCTGGGAGCATGAGGGATTAACCTACAGCCTGGCATCTAAGGTTTTGGGAGAACGCAGAAATATTTTTATTGAAGGACAGAGCGTTTCTGGTACTGGAATAATAAAAATAGATAGAAGCCTAGAAACGTACCAATTATTAAGAGCATTGTATTATTACTCATTCAATAAAGGATGGGATTTTGAGAATGGCGACGAGCAATATATTAGAGCAAAAGCGTGGTTAATTAAACATCGTCGTGAGTTGGTTGGTGTTATCAAAAACGAGGTGTTAGGTGAGCAGGATATAGATTATATTGCAGTGAAAGCTGCAATAGTATATTTACTTGTTAAGGGAAGAATAACAACGCTTGATGTAAAGACAATAATAAAAGAGTTGTTTGCTTTCAAAAAAACAAGTGGAGAATGTATAAAAAAAGAGCAGAAGTGGTTGGACGTTGAATCACGAATGGACGATGTTTGTGATGAGATATTTGATTTGATCAATATAAGGTTTAGGGCACTTGTTGGAAGTAGTAATGATGGTGCATACTTCTTTGTTGATGGAGAACGGCTAAATGCTGTGGTAAAAAAAGTATTAGATGATGGAATAGTGTCTGACTTAAAAATTAAGGGAACTCTACCAAATGATGCGTTGGCAGTAAATGCTCTTAAGCTATTGAATGTTTTTTCTGAAGCTAAAGATGAGCTGATTGATGAGGAACGTCAATTCACAAAAGATGCAAAGAAAAAACTAACAACGTGGCTAGGCGAGGATATTAACGAATCAATAATTAACAAAACAAATATGGAGATGATTCGTTATCTGAGATTTATAAAGGATGATTGTAATTTGCCATATGAGGACATTTCATTAAAGATTCTTTATGATGATCTCTTTACTAGCCATTTATTAGACTTGATCAATTCTTCTAATAGAGTAACTACGTCGAGCAGTATTGATGAAGTTTTTCTCCTCTTGGCTAAGTTAGATACAGAAGCTCTCGCAAAATATATAGAAGCGTTTGAAGCTTTTGGCAAATTGTTGACAGAAAAGAACAATTACTTTTCGTCCAATATTGATAAGTCATTGGAACAAAAGGCAACTAAGATAAAAGAAGTAATAAAGACTAGCCTAGATAGTGTTAGTAATATGTGAGGGATGACATGTTAATAGATGATATTGCATATTCAACAAAGCAAGGGAGAAAATTTCAGGATTCAAAAACTGCTAAAGATTATGTTGGAGATTTGGAAAGGATTCAGCTTTCATTAACCCCGCTTATAGCGGATGTTATCAAATTACATACTCAGAGACGATTGTTTGAAAAAATAGAAGATTTGGAAGAAGACAATATTAAATCAATAAAGTCGTGTATAACGAGTATAGAAAAAGATCTTGATTCCGATAAAATTGAGCAAGTGTTTGCCAGCTTATCTCAGCTTAATGCTAAAATATCGGATGAGAATAAGTATTTAGTACAAATATGGCGAAGCTATAAAAACGAAAAAATCAATTCTTATTCAAATCTGATAAAAGCATTGGCGAATATTATTGATGATGCCACTGTTTTAGATGACCTTGCGGCTTTGAAGATTCAGATTGATAAGGCTGAATTGGGAAATGATAAGGATATTAGTAGAATAGCTGAGTATGTAGACAAGAGTAAGAGCCTAATAAAATCACTTTCTCTAGATGATGATACTGAGAATTTCATTATAAGTATTACTAATGGTAATGAGGTGACATTGGCAGATGTTCAAGAGTCTACTATGAATTGGCTGAAAGATCACAATCTGTTAAAAAGAATAAAGCTTGGAATCTAATATTAATTGACAAGGGATACCCTACTTAAGTATACTACTTAAGTAGGGTATTTTTATGGAGGACACTATGAACTTTTGTTATAAATTTCCGGTGGTGAAAGGCTTACAGGCTGGCAAAGAATACTATATAGCAATGGTACCATTGAAAATGATTTCTGCATTATTTCCCAATGATGAAGAGTATGTATTGCCTGAACACAGAGCGCAGAGAAAACTAAATGAAGCGAGAATACCAGAAATAAAGCGCTATATGTTAGAGAATAGAGATTCTTATGTGTTCTCTGCATTGGCAGCAAGTATTGATGGTAAGTATAAATATGTACCATCAGAGCAGGAAGATTTAGGAATACTTGAAGTTTCTATGGATGCACATTTCTTAATAAATGATGGACAGCATCGTAAAGCTGCTATATTAGCTGCGGTTGATGAGGATCCATCAATAGGAGATGAGACTATTTCTGTGGTGTTTTATGAAGATCAAGGGCTAACACGAAGTCAACAGATGTTTACCGATCTTAATAAGCATGCTGTTAAGACCTCTAATTCAATTGCTGAGTTATATGATTCAAGAGACGAGCTTGCTGTTCACACTAGAGCGATAGTGAATGCTGTGCCATTTTTTGATGAGTACGTGGATAAAGAAAAGGATATTCTTGGTAAGTTTTCTTCATCTCTATTTACTCTGAATAATCTGTATATGGCAAACAAAAGGATTTTGAAGAGAAATCCATGCGATGATGTATTTGAAGACTTTTGCATTAAGTATTGGACTCTTGTTGCAGAGCATATGGTTCCATGGAGGGAAATGCAAGAAAGGACAATTAGTAAAACAGAATTAAGAGAGAAATACATAGCTGCACAAGCAGTGGTTTTATTGGCTTTAGGCCGGGTTGGAGGCTTCCTATTTGAGAATATAAGTGGGGAAGAAATTGATAAATATTTAGCTGGGTTAGAATCTATTGATTGGAAAAGAAATCATTCAGACTGGCAACAAAGGGTAATTAAGCCAAATGGCAGGATGATAAATAACGAGAAAGCAATTATTCTGGCAGCTAACCTCATTAAGAAAAAAATAGGCCTTCCGCTTTCTCCAGATGAAGAAGAAACAGAAAAAGAAATTAGTAGATAAGAGGTGTGATTTTTTTATGGAAGTAAATTCTAATAATTCAGAGCCAAGGAAAACAGCCACAATAACAAAAGATTCAATTGAAGGCTTAATGGATACAGTAAGAAATTTATATTTGTGTGACGATATTCCGTGGGTAATTGGTTATTCCGGAGGAAAGGACAGTACTGCAACAGTACAGCTCGTATGGTTGGCACTTAAGGGATTGCCAAGAAGTTTAAGAAAAAAGACAGTTCACATAATTAATACGGATACTTTGGTAGAATCTCCTGTGGTTTCAAAATGGGTAAAGAAATCGCTAGAGTGTATGGATGAAGCCGCTGATGAGCAGGGTATGCCTTTTGTGACGCATCAGTTAACTCCTTCAGCGGATAATACATTTTGGGTTAATTTCATAGGAAGGGGATATCCGTTTCCACGAAAAAAGTTACGATGGTGTACTGATCGATTGAAAATCCAGCCAATAAATACTTTTGTAAAAGATAAGATAGCTGAGCATGGCGAGATAATAATGGTAATTGGGACCCGTAAGGCTGAAAGTGCCAGACGTGCTAGGACAATGGCTTATTATGAGAAAAAGAGAGTTAGAGAACTATTAAGCCCAAATCAGTCTATGGCAAATGAACTGGTTTTCTCACCATTGGAAGATTGGACTGATGATGATGTCTGGGTATTTTTAATGCAATATGCTAATCCATGGGGGTATTCAAATAAGGAATTACTTACACTGTACAAGGGAGCAACAGCAGATAATGAGTGCCCTTTGATGGTGGATAAAGGATTACCAAGTTGCGGAAGAAGTCGTTTTGGATGTTGGGTATGCACCATGGTAGAAAAGGATAAGTCCATGGAAGCTATGATAGCAAACGACTCAGAAAAAGCATGGATGTCTGCTCTTTTGGAGTTCAGAAGTCGCTTTGGTGATGAAGAACACGATCGTGAAAGAAGAAGCTTCAGAAAGATGGCAGGTTATCTTCAAGGAAGCTATAAACAGTTATATCATGGCCCTTATACAAAAGAGTATAGAGAGATGTTCCTCCGAGACTTATTAGAGGTTCAGAAGGATATTAATGAGAATGGGCCTGAGGAGTTTTCGGACCTTAAGCTTATTACTATGCCTGAACTGCGAAATATTAGAAGAATATGGGTCAATGAAAAGCATGAGTTTGATGATTCTTTACCTAGAATATATGAGGAAGTAACTGGTAATGAGTTTGATGATCCGGAATGGATTGATATTCCAGCATTTAAAAGTGAAGAATGGAATATTCTAAAAGAAGTTGTTGAGGAGCTTTATCCGGACGAAGAGCTTGCCTTTGAAATGGTTTACAGTCTTGTGGATATTGAAAATAAATCCAGCGGATTAAATCAAAGAAAGGGAATCGCGGATGCTTTGGAAGGCGCTATAAAGCGTACTTTTTATAAAAACGAAGAAGATGCTAGACAGTTTTACTTAAGTCAGACAGAAAGAAAGAGGGACCTTGGAGGAAAGTATAATGCATTAGCATTAGACGATTCATATGATGAACCATATGTTACTGAAGGGGACGAGGAAACAGAGGAATGATCATAAAGAAACTTACGATGCATAATTTTGGAGTTTATGCTGATACAAATGTGATGGAATTTACTGGAAACAAGCCGGTAGTTCTTATTGGAGGAATGAATGGGCGAGGAAAGACTACAATACTTGAAGCTGTATTGCTCAGCCTTTATGGCTCCAATTCTTTTGCATATTCCGAGAGTAAATATCAATCATATGGACAGTATTTAAAGTCCTATGTGAATAAAAAAGATGGTACTTTAGAGTCATTTGTTGAAATACTGTTTTCAATGGATAGTTCCGAAGAGGAAGTATACCAGGTTCATCGTGAATGGGATGCTAAAGGACAGAGAGTGCATGAGAAAATATGGGTTAAAAAGAATGGAGAAGATAGCGCATTTCTGACAGAAAATTGGCCTATGTTTGTTGAAAGTATTCTTCCAAGTGCGCTTTCCAATTTCTTTTTCTTTGATGGAGAGAAGATAGCTGAATTAGCTGTAGAAGATACAAGTGTTCAGATGAAAGAATCGATAAAAGCAATGCTTGGTATATCTGTCCTTGATGTCCTTGATACAGATATAGGAAAGTTAGTATCGAAGATAGGTAAAAAAATATCAAACAATCAAGATTTGAGAAAGCTCGAGGAATTAAGAAATGAAAAAGAGGCAGCCATCGAAGAACTCAGAATGTTCGATGAGCAGATAGCTGAGCTTGAACAACAAAAGAATAGATTAACAGTTGAATTAGAAAAACTTAATTCTGAATATCAAGTTAAAGGTGGAGATATTGTAGAACAAAAGCATGAATTAATGCAGGAACGTTCCGAAAAGATTACTGCATTAGCAACTAATCAGGAAAGTAGATATGATGCTGCTGCTAGTGAATTGCCGTTGGCTTTGGTTACATCGCTTCTTGATGATATTAGGGTGGAAGGGAATATTGAACATGAAAGACTAATTTCATCCTTAGCATTGAATAAAATCAAGGATGCGTACGGAAAATATTATGTTAAGGATAAGAATACTGAAAAGTTTATTTCGTTCATGCAGGATATTGTGGAGCAGGATAAAAAAGAAAATGTATATAATTTGTCTGATGCCACACTATATAAAGTGGGATTCCTGTGTGACAAGGGGCTTAATGATGCAAAAAAGAATTTAAAAAAGCTCATCAAAAATGAACAGGCGTTTCAGACTAAAATTGATGAAATTGACGGGTATTTGTCCGTAGATATCAATGAGAAAGAATTAGGAGAGCTGTTTAAAGATATTAAGAGATCAGAGAAAGATCTTGCTAATTGTGATGTGGAATTAGAAGATTGTCATAGAAAACGTTCCAGTTTGAATAATAACGTTATGATGCTTTCTTCTGAGTTTAGCAGAATGGCTGAAAGAGTACTTTCATCGTTGGAGGCGGTCGATTCAGATGAGAGAGTAGTTAAATATGCGCATATGGCTCAAGATATCATTGAACAGTATCGAATTCGCCTACAGGCAAGAAAAACTAGTACATTGGCTCGGACAATGACTGAGTGCTATAAGAAATTGGCAAACAAGAAGAACTTGGTAAACTGTATTGAGATGGATCCTGAAACTTTGGATTTGACATACCTTAACAAAGAAGGGGATGTTGTTTCTAAGGAGCGATTATCCGCTGGTGAAAAGCAGCTAATGGTTATTTCACTTTTGTGGTCATTGGCTATTTGTTCAAAGAAAAAATTGCCGGTTATTATTGATACTCCATTGTCTAGGTTGGATTCAGCACATAGGGAATCACTTATTACTACATATTTCCCGCATGCTAGTGAACAAACAATTATTCTTTCTACAGATTCAGAAATTGATGAAAGATATTATGAACTTATGCAAGATAACGTTGGCGATAGATTTACGTTGGAATATGACGATAATGAAAAAACTACGTCATTAACAAAAACATATTTTGGATGGTAGTAAATATGATAGTTAAACAGATAAAACTCTCGAACGCTTCAAAAGAAAAATTGGGTAGATTAAAAGGCAAGACGGGTATAAAAAACTGGAATATTCTATGCAGATGGGCACTGTGTTTTTCTTTGGCAGAAAACACGATTCCGACAGATATACCTATTATTGCAGATAGTAATGTAGAAATGTCATGGTTTACTTTTGGGGGAGAATACAGTGATATTTATGATGCACTTATGATTGCATGGTGTAAGAAAATGGATCTTTCAACAGATGAGGAAACGCTTGCTAAGTATTTTAAGTTGCACTTAGAAAGAGGAATAGCTTATCTTTGTGGAACCAATTTTATAAAGAGTCTTGATGATCTTTTGAATCTTGCTATTGAGGAGTAAACTATGGGGATATATCTCGATTACAATGCGACTACACCAATAGATAAAAGAGTTTTAGATTATATGGTAGAGGTGTATTCTAATAACTTTGGTAATGCAGATAGTAGAACACATGATTATGGCGACAATGCTAGAAAAGTTGTAGAAGCAGCCAGACAGAGCGTTGCTGAGTTGCTTGGCATAGACAGAACAGAAGTCTTTTTTACTAGTGGCTCAACTGAAAGTAGTAACATTGCAATTAGGGGATTAATAGAGTATGGCAACACCTCAGGGAAAAAACATGTTATAACTTCAAGCATAGAGCATAAAGCAGTATTAGAAACAGTGAAAAACTTGAAAAATGAAGGCTTTATAGTAGACATAATTGATCCAGAACATGATGGAAGGATAAGTACAGAAAAAGTTCTTGGATTAGTTAGGGACGATACTTTACTGGTAAGTATCATGCATGCAAATAATGAAACCGGGGTAATACAACCTATAACTGAAATAGGCGATGTGTTATCTCAAAGAGGGGTACTTTTTCATGTTGATGCCACACAAAGCTGTGGCAAACTGGTTGATGAATTAAGAAATACAAAATATGATATGTTATCCCTTAGTGCGCACAAATTCAATGGTCCTCAGGGAGTGGGAGCTTTGATCTTGAGAAAAAAGAGATATAAGCTTCCTCCTGTAAAGGCTATTACTTTTGGAGGACAACAGGAGCATGGTATAAGACCAGGAACTATTCCGGTAGCACTTGTTGCGGGACTTGGTAAAGCAAGTGAAATTGCTGGTATGGAGTATGAGAAGAATTATGCTCATTGTATGGAAATAAAGAATGCAGTTACTAAGCTGATTGATGAGTCAGGGCTTCAATACGTAATTAATGGTAATCAGGAATTTTGCATGCCTAATACTCTAAATGTCAGTTTTATTGGTGTTGAGTCAGAAGCGTTGATGATTTCATCAAAACAATATTGCGGTATTTCTAATGGTTCAGCGTGTACTTCAAATGATTATAGTCCTAGTTATGTTTTGTCTTCGATGGGATTAGATAAAGACGTTTTATCATCAGCTATTAGAATGAGCTGGGGGGCGGATTCTGATGCTGTAGAGATATGTAATAATATAAAGAAATTGCTTGAAGTTGCAAAGGGATTAGCTATATAGAGGGTATTACATATTATTTGTACACAAAAATATGCTTTAACTGATTTTGATATTTTTTTATGGGAAGGATAATATGGAAAAACTTGATGGGTTACTTGGATTGCCATGGCAAGCGCTTTATGATAAAGCGCTTGTTCTTGGATTGGATCATAAGGAAGTTAAAGAATGTTCAAAAGAACAGCTTGCTCAAAAATTGGTGAAGCTGTTGGATCATACAGAAATACAAAACTTGATAGATGATTATGTGTACGGCGATAGGGTTACCTTTACATTGTGGAGTATAGCTTATGATAATCCTCTTACAAATAATGAGATAATCAAAAAGATAGAGTATAGTAGTGAAGAATTTATTACGGTAGCTGGTTTTAGAAAACTTAACGTTGTATCCGTGACTGAGTACGACGATAGAATTGAAATTGTATATACATATAGCAAGGAACATGCTTATATAGATGAAAGTGGGCATAATAGTTCCAATTGGGAAATGTCAAGAGGATGTGTATGGATTGGCACAAAAATAAGTTATATTGCAAGTATCGGTAAGCATGAAAAGATGGCATCATTCTTTATCTCTTATCTGGCATCAAAACTGCATTTATCAATTAAGCAGATTAAGCCACCCAAGAAGGCAATAGAAAGATGTACAAATAATGCTTTGATAAGTCGAGTTGTATTGCAGGGATTTACAGGAGAAAAAACTATAATCTCTAAATCTGATGGGTTAACACAAGATCAGATGGAAGAGATGCTTAGGATCAAAGTCGATAGAATTGATATTTCAGGTAGCTTACGCACAGAACTCATACAGGGAGTTTATGGCACAATAAGATATAACTTAAAAAAAGGTAGTATAGGAATTCATAAACATTTACCATCTAGTGTGTTGTTCTTGTGGACACAGGAAGCGATTAAAATAATATTTGAAGAGATAGATAATTTACGCGCTGAAGACGCTAGCAAAATCTTCCAAGAGTTAGGAATACAAGCAAAGTGGCCCAATACTCCGAGCAGGTACTATTCTTCACTAATGTGGATATTGTCAAAGGCTATATCTTCTACACATGCAAATAACACATTATGCTGTGGTATTCCGGATTTTGTTCGAGTTTGCTTAGAGGAAAGTGATTTATTCGCCATAATCCCACTTGTGTATTGTGATGAGTGTGAGTCTTTTGAAATCCCAATATGCGCTGACTGTGGAAATGTGATGAAAATAACTAGCAATGGTAGTTTGACATGCCAATGCGGGAATGAAAATAGAGTAACGTGTGGTGAAAATCATACAGGATGTAAAATTCAAAAAATATATTATCCAAATAGGAAATTGCAAGCTGCAATTGAGACTAACCTGAAAAAAATAAGTTTTGGGAATGATTATAGATGTCAACTATTTTTCTGTGATGATGAGTGTTGGATAATCGGAAATGTTGATTCCAATAAAGGGACTGAAATAAGATTTGACGATATTGATCTGTTTAATAGTGCTAGTACTAATGAAATTGAAGACAAAGCTTGTATTGAGAAATGTGCTGTTTGTCTTAATGAAAAATGTGGATCAACATGCTCTTACAGTAAAATAAATACGTGCATCCGGGATTCAAGTATGATGTGTCTTCCAAAGCTTTTTTATAATGTGATTCCGGGATATAGACCGCAGCCACATAGAAATGGTGAATATGGAGATGCTTCTGGTCAAATAAAGATTGGTAGTATTACATATGAAATGATATGTATTATAAAAAAGAATACTAAAAATACAAGAAATACAGATACTCAAAAGATGATAATAGAACCACTCAAGGCCACATCGAAAGCGGGTGAAGAAATTATACGTCAGTTTGTAGAGCAAGGGATTTCAGACAGTAGGGTAGAATTGATAGCGGTGATGGCACCACAATATTTTGATGCGGGATTAAAGGCTACCTTACGTTCTTTGGCAAAATTGGGCCGTAAGAAAATAATGTTTATAGAGTTGGATGCAGTCTGTAGATTATTGAATTACCAAAGGCTTATAAACCAGTGAGATACCTGGAGGATCAGTAGATGAATAAGAAAGATGTTCAAAGTATAACTGTTGAATATGGTGGCTTCTTTGGTGGTGAAGAAAAACGTGTCTTAAAACATGATGGCGACAAAATAGTTGTTGAGAGATTTTTCTACAATGGTGCTGCGGATGATGGTTTACTGCTTTATCAAGCTACATCATGGTCAGAACTACTTAAAAGCATATTTGGTCTTATAGAAAACTGGAAAGAAGAATATAATGATCCCGATGTGTTAGATGGTACTCAGTGGTCTTTGGATATTGATTGTGCAGACGGTGTGGAAAAACACTATTGGGGAAGTAATTTGTTTCCTGACAATTTCGATGATTTCCTAAAAGTTATAGAGATGGAGAGGTAGCGAATGGGAATATTTTCTCATAACAATAACAGCACTGGTGATATTGATTATGACAGACTCCGCAGAGATCTTGTGGACGAGTATGGCGCTCAGAGCGCAGCATTCTCAGGAGGTTTTGGCTTTCTTGAAATGTGCGATGCTGAGGAAGCTACAAATGAGCAGCTTCTTGAAATGGCACGCAGAGAAGGCTTTAATTTGACTAAATACAGGAAATAATAGAAATTCAATATTGCATTGGAAAAAGAAATATAAATATCTGGCCAAATGGTAAAAGGTGGAGGATTTACTGTATGAATCTAGGCACATGCCGTTTTGAGGGATTTGCTACAAAGATGAAGCTTGTTTCCTATAACAGGATAGATGGGAAGCCAACAAGAGCAATAGAGGAAACAGAGCAGCATTTCACATTAACAAGGGATGGCAGGATCTGGTTTTCAGGATACCGGAATGAGAATAATAGTCAGGAATAGCTCCGTCAATTTCAGGAGAAGATTTCACCTGAGGCGGCAAACTATTTCCTTGCCTGCATAGGATATGAATTATCACAGGCTGAAGTAGACTGGCCTGGTCCGAAGGACTCATACTGGGATCTTGAACTTTCTAATGAAAAAGGTGATACCTACAAGTATAGAGGTTTGTTGCCGACGACAGATAAGGTATTACGCGATATGTCTGATTGGATTAGAAATATGTTGGTCACAGATACTATCCATGCATTTGATGGAGAGGCAAGATTTGCTATAATAGCAAGACCTGAAGAGAAGATATTTGTTGCAGTAAAGTCCATAATAGATCCGAATGAAGAGCCATACTGGTATTTCTATGATGGCAATAATATAAATATCGGAGATCAGTTCCTGGCTCCTTTCAGAAATGGTCAGCGCTCCTATAATGTTGAGGTCGTGGATATAATCGTAGCAAAACCTGAGAATGGCCCGGTGCCATTAAGACAACAGAAAAGAATGATGAATCTGCAAGATAGTATGAGATCTCAGTTGCCAAATGAGTTTACTAATATGTTTAAGAAGATGAATGGATGGGACGTAGATAATACCTGAAAGAGGAGGCATATATAGTATGAGCTCCATAGAAATCAAGAAGATAGGAATAACAAAGTTAGATACAGAAGCAGTTGTAAATGCGGCTAACACAGGACTTTGGGAAGGCGGTGGAGTATGTGGCTTTATTTTTCGCGATGCCGGTTCAAAGGAAATGACGGCTGCTTGTCAAAAGATTGGCCATTGTGATGAAGGTTCTGCTGTCATTACGCCTGGGTTCAATCTTCCTGCGAAATATGTGATACATGCTGTGGGCCCGAGGTGGGCTGGTGGAGAGCATAATGAGCCTAAGCTCTTGTACAGTGCATATAAGCAATCACTTCTTCTTGCAAAAGAAAATAATCTGCATTCTATAGGATTTCCGTTGATATCTGCAGGAATATTTGGATATCCGGTTGATAAAGCGTGGCGAAAAGCTATCCGGGCATGCAATGACTTTATTCAGAAAAATCCTGAGTATGATATCAAGATCATCTTTGCAGTATTGGATGACAAGATCCTTGCAACCGGTGAGGAAACGCTTAAGGATATTATTGGAGACGAAAAGATAGAAGAGAGTGTGATTCGGTGGTGCCAGAAGTACTCTGTTCTTTTTCACTCGATATCTGAAGATGATGAATTGAGGACTTTTTTTGAGAAACACAGTGTTTATCAGCCGAACAAGGGCCATCACGGTCTTTATGATATTTTAGAAACCTGTTTCCATGAGGCTTATGACAGTAATGTGGTGATCACGGATTATGGACAGGTGATTGAGGACGGAAAACTGTTGGATCGGGATTTAGCTCAGCCAACGAAGGAGTGGTTGTATACACTCACAGCGAAACAGATCCTTGCGGTTATTGCATGGCACTTCAGGAGAGATCATTTCAGTGAAGGCAGCTGGATTGCTGATTCTGTGGCAGATGGACATATGGCAGTATTGGTTGACGAATTGTTGGATAGATGTAGATGAACAGGTAAAAAGGAGACAATCATGCAATTTCTTATAAGAGCATATGATGGCGAAGGAAAACTTGATAAGCGTATGGAGGTACGTCCTCGTCATCTGGAAGGAATGAAAAAGCTGAGCGAGCATATCATCAGTGCCGGTGGGCTGCTGGATGATAATGGAAAGATGAAAGGATCTGCCCTTATCATGGACTTCGAGAGCCGGAAGGAGCTTGATGATTATATTGCTAACGAACCTTATGTTGTTGAAGAGGTCTGGGAGAAGATAGAGCCAATAAATGTTGTTATTGCAAACAGCCTCGATAAATAAAGGAATTGTAACGAATATGAATAGTTCCAATAATATTTTTTCCTTAGGAGCAGATGGTTGTAATGGAGGATGGATCGTTGCTGTCCTTGGTATTGATCTCAGAATAGAAAGATTTTCTTCGATTGGTGAGATTCTGAAAGCATATCCGGATTACAGTGCGTTTTTGATAGATATGGTCATTGGGCTGCGTGATTCTGCGAAGCAACTAAGGCCTGATGATATTGCAAGAAAAGAGTTAAAGCCCAGAGGGGCTACACTTTTTCCTGTGCCTTCCAGAGAAGCAGTATATAAAGAAACTTATGAAGAGCAGAAGAAGGCAAATATCAAAACATTAGGAAAGAGTTTGCCAAAACAAGCTTCAGCTATCATACCTAAGATCCGGGAAGTCGATGAGTTTATGACAGCGCATCCTGAGTATAAGAACCGAATAGATGAGAGCCATCCGGAACTTGATTTTGCAAGACTGAATGGCTCTGTTTTACTTACTCGTAAGAAGGACGCTGCTGGTATTGAAGAGAGACTAAAGGTAATAAAGAAGTTTATACCGGGGATTTATATACCGGATCTTTATATTAAGGCAAAAAACTTAAGATGTAATGTTGATGATATAGCAGATGCTATCTGCCTTGCAGTGACAGCAAAGTTGAAATCAGAGGGCGTTTGTGAAACGATTCCGGAAAAACCTCAGATGGATAGTAATGGGCTGTATATGAAACTCACGGTGCCTAAGAGAGCTGTAAGCAATGAAATGGCAGAGATAAGCAGGCTGAAAAGTATAGTAGAGACGCTTCGAAGTGAAAACGGCTGCTCCTGGGATAAGGTGCAGACACATTCCAGCTTGAAAGCAGCGTGCATAGAGGAAGCAGCTGAAGTAGTTGGGGGAATCAACATTTTCGAAAAGACAGGGGATGCGGCAAACCTAAGGGAAGAACTTGGGGATCTGCTGTTGCAGGTAATGTTTCACTCCGTGATAGCGGAAGAAGAGGGCTTGTTTACTTTTGAAGATGTTGCAAAGACCATTTCGGATAAAATGGTCAGGAGACATCCACATGTTTTTGAAGGTGTGAAATATGCTTCCGAAGAAGAACTTCATGAAGCCTGGGCTGCGATAAAGAAGGAAGAGAAAAAAGGCAGAGAGTGGGAAGCAGATTACCTTGAAGGTGCTTTAAACGAGGCATCTGAGCTCATTGAAAAAGCTAAGGAACGTAAAGGATTTAAGAGCAAATGAGTAAACATAAGATGGTTGATGGCAAGCTCCTTCAGATGAATAAACGCTATAAGGATCTGAAGAACCGCCAGAAGGACAAGATTGCAGGCTGGATGTATGAGGCTTGCAGATATCCTTGGAACGACTGTTGAATATCTTGTCTGTGGAGTCATCAAGGCACCTGAGCTGGATGCCGATTCTGTTGAGCTTCTTAAGCTGTTTGAGGCTATGGACGAGAAGATCAGGCAGATCATGTTGGTACAGATGAGGGCTGTTGCCAGATTTTAATCATCTGGAGAGGTAAATGTGAGTGTGAAATGATAAAGTCAACTGTTTGAGATGGCTATTTAGAGATAAAATCTCTAAATAAGCAATTGAAATATTGAATTTCCCTAATTATCTAGATAGAAATTTCGTTTTTTTGCACCTGAGTATTATTTTGTGGTTTTTTTATATCTTTTTCATTTAAAAAGACTGAAAATCTTTCACTTAAACCATAAATCTGGTTTAGGTGAAAGATTTTGTGTTATAATATAGCTATGAAACAGTTCAAAAGGAGGTTGCCAGATGCTGATTAGCTTTAAATTCAATAACTTTTGCTCGTTCAATGTTGAGAGCGAATTTAGTATGGAGGCATCTAATAGCAAGGTTAAGACGAGATATCCTGACAACTATACTTCTACAGATGTGGATTACGATCTTCTAAAGACTGCAGTTATTGTCGGTGAGAATGCAGGTGGTAAATCCAATTTTATTGGGAGTCTTAAGTTTTTGAAATCTCTTGTAGACTTCAATTCCCAGGTACAGTCTGTTGGTGCATATGTTAATGCATCCAGTTTTCTTACGGAAAAAGATCCTGAACAGAGATTTGAGATATGCTTCATTTCAGAAAAGAAGCATATCTACAAGTATTGTTTGGGAATAGACTCTTATGGAATAACAAGTGAAGGACTTTATAAGCAGAGTAAGAGGAAAGGAACCTTCTCATGTCTCTTTTCTGTTATAAGGGATAAGTCCGGAAAATATGAAAAAAAGGAAGGAAAGGCTTCTGAGCTTGGAACTGCATTAAAGAACAGTAACAACAGCTATGGCCTTTTTATAAGCAAGCTTGCACTCCTTGGTAATGCGGATGCTATAGAGACTACAGGCTGGTTCAAAAATATTCTTCTCCCGGGTACGGTTCCGGAAGATCAGGATGGAAATCCTGCTGGAAGGGATGAGGACATCAAGATCATGAAGGATCCCCGATTTGTAGATATATTCCGCATGGTTGACTACAGTATATGCAGCATAGAAGTGGATAATGACAAGCCTTATGGGAAGTCATTGATAATTAGAAGAGACGCTGAGGGCAATGAAATCCGAAGAGAACTTCAGCAGGATTCAACCGGTGTAAGGGAGTTCTTTGCTTGGGCTGTGCAAATATTCAGGGTAGTATATGAGAACAGGGTTGTATTTGCAGATGAGATGGACAGAGTACTCAATCCAATTCTTTCAGACAGAGTTGTGGCGTTTGTTAATGGTGAGGAACATAAGGGACAGTTCATCTTCTCCACTCACAACGTGCTTCATCTGAACCTGAAGACCTACATGAAGGAACAGATCTATTTTGTGACAAAGAGTAAGGATAGTCTTACTTCTGAACTGTATTCACTTGCAGATTTCCCTGAGGTAAGATACGAGACGGCCAAGGTCTATGAGTTTTACATGAAGGGCATTTTGGGAGGTACAGCTTTTGAGTAGAAAAGAGAGGGTACTTAAGAAAAGGTACGCCATTTTCTGCGAGGGCGATACCGAGTATAACTATATCGATAAAATGCGCAAGAATCAGGGAGTTGAACTTGTACTTAAGCCAATAAACATGCATGGCGGAGGATATTCCAATTTTCTGAGACAGATCAAGAAAGAGGCTCAGTCCAACTATCTGGCTAAATTTATCATTGTGGATGCTGACAGAATCAAGACCATTCCAGGTGAGCAGGAGAATTTCATAAAGCTCCTGGAATACTGCAAGCTGCAGAATGATAAGGGAAATACACCACATTTTCTTATTGCAGATAATCCGGATTTCGAGTATGCTGCATGCCTGCATGATATCGAATATAAAGGACAGGACACGAAGAATTTCATAGTTAACGTCTGGAAATTTAAGGATATAGCAGCTTTTAAAAGCAATGAGGACGTTTATGAGTTCCTTAATTCCGGTAACAAATCATATGGTAATCTTCTTGATTTTATCAGAAAGCAGGATAAGCTGGTCTCTAACAAGTATGAGATCAAGAAAAAGACTTTTGATATCATCATCAAACAGACTGATTATGATCAGGATCGATTGTATCTTAGACAATATCGTGGCGATGATTCTCTCACTCAGGAACAGATGATAGACATTCTTATCCAGGGCAGAGCTACACCACAGACAAGAAAGAAGATAACCATTACAGAACGCAAACTTAACAAGTTCTTCCTGGCATATTACACACAGCCGGAGATAGAGCGGATTATAGTAGGACTTTTGGAACAGTGGAAACAGGAACATGAAAGTGAGGAACAGAGTAATGCTTGAATATTTTTACGGAGCACAGGCAAGGCAGTATGCCTCGGTGGAGATACCAAAGGAACTTCTGACGGGGAAGGACTTCTCTTCCCTGTCATCATCCTCAAAAGTACTGTACGCAGTATTGTTGGATAAGATGCATGAAGCAAGGAAGAATAACTGGTTTGATGAAGAGAACAGGGTTTATATCATTTATCCGCTAAGAAAAATTGAGGAAGATATCAGTTTTTCCAAGCATACCATTATAGACTGCATGAACGAACTGGAAGAGATGGGGCTCATATATAAGCTTCAGACAAAAGGAAAACCCAGCAGGATCTACGTTAAGAATTTCAACAAAAGACATAAGTTTCAACTCATAGGGTAGTGCAGAAACTGCACCACTGAGGGTAATAGAACGGAAATAAAAGTAGCAGTAATACTTATGCCACTTGGAATACTTCTTGGAATTGCAAAGGTACTTGTAACAAGGCTTGATCTGCTCAACTCCATAATGGCAGGAGCGGCGCCGGTGTTCATGGTGCGAAACATGGGACTTGATGCCAGGACCACATGGATCATATTTGGTGTGACTGCGCTTCTGGCATTTGTGCTGCAGCATATGTTCAGGATTGGGAAGATTGTCCTAGGAATATGGGGCTGTATAGCTGTGGGGATCCTTTGCTATCTCTTCAGGGACAGCAGCCCATATAATGCCAGACTCATGGCTGCAGGGATTGGCATGGGCATTGCAGCTGCCATGAATGCTGTGTTCTGGATGATGGAGGATTAAACGGAATCATGCTGAAATGAATTGTATGTCGCTTTTCTGTTGGATATAATAAAAGCTGGTGAAAAACGAAACAACAGGAGGCATCATGTATCCAGGCAGACAAGAAGCAGAAGATTTATTGTTGGAAGCAGGAAAATGTAATCCCGGGCAGTGGGAAAGTCATAGCAGGATAACTGCATATTGTGCAGAAAAGATAGCTGAACGTTCTGGGATGGATTTTGAAAAATCATATATTATTGGACTTCTGCATGATATAGGTCGCAAGTTCGGTGTGGGTCATTTAAGGCATGTTTCTGATGGCTATAAATACATGATGTCGATGGGATATGATGAAGTAGCCCGGATCTGTCTTACCCACTCTTTTAACAAGGACAAGATAGAGGCATATGTCGGAAACTTTGATGCATCAGAAGAAGATACAGAACTGATAAGGGAAAAGCTTAAAGAGGCTGTTCAGGACGATTATGATAAGCTGATACAGTTATGTGACTCAATTGCCGGTGCCGAGGGGATAATGGATATCATTGACAGGATGAATGATGTTAAGAGGCGCTACGGCTCATATGATCCTGAAAAATGGCAGACAAATCTTGACTTAAAAGCATACTTCGAAGCAAGAATGGGAATGGATATATATACTGCGGTTGGAAAGGATGATTATAAGATGGATCAGATCTGGGTAGATATGTACAACGCTGCAAAGGCTGTGCTTGGTGAAAGACGGATCTCTAATTACGTTACTGCCGGAGAGGTATCCGCTGCGGTTCGTTCAAAATCAGGGAAGATATATGTGGGTGTATGCATAGATACCTGCTCTACACTTGGCATCTGTGCAGAAAGAAATGCTATCTTCAATATGATCACAAATGGCGAACATGAGATAGACAGAGTTCTCTGCATACCTCCAAATGAAGGAAAAGGTGCTCCATGCGGCGCTTGTAGGGAGCTCATGGTACAGCTTATGCCAGGCAAATATAAGGACATAGATATCATGATCGATTACTCTCAGGGGCGTGTTATGAAGCTGGGAGAGTTAACACCGGAATGGTGGATTGATTGAAGGGATAAGATAATACATGTCAAAAGCACGCCAGCAAAGGCTGAAGGAAGCAAGGAAGTGGTTTCCTGAGCAGGGATTCACAGAGGACTCCCATATCGTAAAAGCATATCGAAAGAAGTTTAATGTAGACAGGACATGTGCCATGAAGGAGTTATGCCTGTTACATGTACTGAGTCCGGAGAAACAGGCTTCTTATGAAGCGCAGCTGAAAGCCAAGAAAGAAAAAAGACAGAGAAGAAAACAGCAAGTCGAGTTCCAGCCCTTTGATCAGGATGAGTATTTCTATTTTATAGCAGGGTATACATCCGGCGGTGCTCCATATGGAATCACATGGGAACAGGCCAGGGAGGATGGCTTGCTAGATCCGCCTGATGAAAGAGATCATGACGACTGGGATTTGCCCTTTGACTAAGGGTATTGGAGATACGATGGCAGAGAATAAGAAAGCAACCGGCATTCCGGAACCGCTTAAAGGAAAATACGAAAACATAGCAGGCATGATAGATGCCTTTTGTGAAGAACATCTGGACGGAGACTATCAGTACCTCTGCATACATGCTCTTCAGAAGCTCTGCAGGAAAAAGGATTCTCCCATGTATAAAGGACGTGATAACATGTGGGCTGCTGGGATAGTATATGCAATAGCCCAGGTTACGGAACTTGTAGGTAATCAGAGGGATCTTCTCAGGTGGCGTCCCAAGTATGAAATCTCAGCTGCCCAGGTAGCTGCGGCTTTTGGAGTTTCATCCGGAGCTATGCAGGGTAAAGCAAAAGAGATAAGAGAGGTGCTTAACATCACAAAGCAGCAGGAAGAATGGATGACTCCTGAGTGGCGAGATAATAAGTCCAGAAAAACATTTGAAGAATTCAGAAGATATTTAGGGATCAGATAGGAGCGGCAGTATCCAGGGTTATGGATAGCTGTCGCATTTTTGTTTACGGGACTATTCAACTGTCGCACTCTTGTCCAAGGGAACAGGATAACTGTCGCATTACTGTCCAAGAGAGTAGGATAACTGTCGCAGTTATGTAAAAGCAGGCTGAATTGGACAGCTTGTCCCCCTTTTGTCTCCCCTTTGTCCCCCTTTTGTCCCCCTCCTGTCCCTTGTGAGCCGTTTTGGGGCGTGATAATATTATAGTGGAAAGAGGAGCGGGCAAGAGCCAATCGCTTCTCTTCTTTTATGTGCACATATGAATATTGGTTATGAAGAGCGTCAGCTCATGATTTTGGAACGTGGTCATGAGTATGACGCTTTTTTCATGCCATGAACAGAAGGCTCAAATAAAAGAAAAGAGGAAAGATGATGGATTTTGAACAGTTCAAAGAGAATCTTACAAAGGATGTGAAAGCCTGCTTCGATGACAGGACAGGTGCCGATAGCAGCGTTGAGACCCACAAGGTCGATAAGATGAACTATTCCTACGAGGCTATGGTAGTTAAGCCTGAAGGCAGTGATGTGGGAGTGAGCATTGATGTGAACAATCTTTATGAAGCATATCAGAATGGTACTTCTTATGAGAAGATTGTTGCCGGTGCTACAGAGAGTGCTGAGCACTACCTTAATGATAAGCCCGATTTCAACATTGATGCTCTTAAGGATTACAGCCAGATGAAGGACAAGCTTTCCATGGATGTTGTTTCATCTGAGAGAAATGCAGAGCTCCTTGAGAAAGTGCCTCATAAGAACATTGAGGACATGGCTGTTGTTTACAGATTTGTTCTTGATGATGTCAAGGGCAGTGTTCTTGTGACAAACCAGATGCTTGAGAATTATAACGTCACTCCCGAACAGCTCCATGCTGATGCGATGGAGGTTGCACCTGAGATCAGACCGGCTGTCATCAAGGGAATGTCGGAAGTCCTGGCTGAATCCCTGGGCGTGGAGCAGGCAGAAATGCTTGGTATCGGACCTGTGGCTGATGAACCAATCTTTGTAGCATCTGTTGAGGACAATATCAGAGGTGCTGGAATCCTTGCATATCAGGATTTCATGGATCAGGCTGCTGACAGGCTTGGCGGCTCTTTTTATATTCTCCCTTCTTCTGTGCATGAAATATTGCTCGTGAAGGACAATGGTCAGTTCAATAAGGACTCTCTTGAGAAGATGGTTGTGGAAGTAAACGCAACTACAGTAAAGGGAGATAGCACTCAGGCAATTGGAATTACTTACAAAAATCTAAGCTATGTTCTGGATTTAAAAGTGCCTTTATCTGTGTTATCCTATAAAACAAAGCAGAAAGTTATAGCAAGGATTGAATACGTATGGATAATGTAAAACCAATACTGACTGTTGATGAGCAGATTCAGCATTTGAAGGATAAGGGTGTTAGATTTGAAATAATGGATGAAGATAGTGCCAAGGATTATCTAATCAAGCACAATAATTATTTTAAACTTACATCATATCGAAAAAACTATGTAAAACACCCAGATGGTGAAAATAAAGGTAAGTACATAGATCTTGATTTTGCGTATCTTGTAGATATTGCTGTAATAGATATGCTATTGAGATACATGATTGTTCCTATGGCATTGGATATAGAACATCATACCAAGTTGCAGATTCTTAGAAAGGTAGAAGAGGCTTCTGAGGATGGATATCAGATTGTTCAGGACTATATAGATTCTCTTAGCGAGCAGCAAAAATTAGTATATGAAGGTGAAATCAATCGTAACAGAGGCAATATATATTGTGGAGATATCATCAGTAAATATGATGGCAACTATCCAATATGGGCATTCCTTGAAATAATACCGTTCGGACGGCTTGTTTCTTTATACAGTTTTTGCGCAGATAGGTTTGCTGATAAAGAAATGAAGAACAATTTCTACCGGCTTTTGACCTGCAAGGAAATCAGAAATGCTTCAGCTCATAGTAACTGTATTCTCAATGATTTAAAAGCCAGAACAGCAAGTCATGACACTAATGCTGGAGTAACTAAGGCATTGATGAATATTAAAGGTATGAATACCAATTTTAGAAAGAACCGCATGAGTAATGCTAGGATTCAACAGATTGTAACGCTCCTATATATGCATAAGGAGATTGTCTCAAGCAGAGGTGTTCACACTAAGGAAGCTAAAGGACTTCATGAAGTTATGGACAGAGCCTACAAGAATAAGGATTATTATAAGAATAATCCTATGCTAAAGAGCACGTTTGATTTTCTGAAAATGGTGGTTGACAGTTGGTTTGCCCATGAGTAAAATATAGTCACAAAGAAAAAGTTTGACTTTTGCAGAGCGGCATTGCACATTGTGTGATGTTAGCTCTGTTTTTCGTTATATAGATATTTCTCGCCCCGGTTGGGGCTTTTTTCATGTTCGCATAATGCAAACGGTGTTTGCGCATTGCATCTCGATAGCTATTATATGCTGTTCTATGATTAAAGAGGCAAAAGTTGCTGAAACAAACGAAGCATCAAGAGGGATATTGGAAAAGATAGGTTTTTCTAAAGAGACAAAATTAAGAAACCGTTTTTATAATCGCAAAAGTAATAATAGAGAAAACGTTTTAGTTTATTCCATGACACGCGATGAGTATGAAAAAAATTGGGAGTGTGGTTAATGCAGGGATATAAAATATTTGAATACATGGAACAGTTTCAGGACGAACAAGATATGAGCACAAATCTTCTTCAATGTGACGCTGCAATAATTGATGAAAAGGATATGCCATCATTTGCTGATTTTGCTGATAAAATCAAAGAAATGTGTTGCTGCAGATGGGCTGTCCGTAGTTGATGATGTCGGTGGAATAGGTGGTTTTTGTGAAATGCTCGAGACACTTGCCGGTGATGATCCAGAAGAAAAGGAGAGTATGAAAACCTAGGCAAGCCACGAGCAATAGAGCTAAAAGCGCTGTAAATCAGCTGCTTACTATAAGGAACTGGGCAATAGGATATTATATAGTTGAGTTTGAGCAGAATGGGAAAAACAGAGCAGAGTATGGTTCAAATTTGTTGGAGGATATGGCGAAAGAACTGGGTATTAAAGGCCTTGATAGGACTGTTCTGAGTTTGTGCCGCCAGTTTTATGTAAAGTATCCTCAGATTTGTGAGACAGTGTCTCACAAATTAAAGGGGATTTCTGAAATAAAACAGATGCCTGATTTTTCTTTGAATATGGAGCTCATTAAAAAGAATGACATAGGAATTGAAAAAAATCGTGTGTCAGTGTCTCACGATTTCGAAACACCGGCAGAAGAACTTATTTCAAAGCTCTCATTTTCACATATCAGAGAAATAATGACTTTTCTCCGGCGCTGACTATAAAAGATACGTTTACATTTGAGTTTCTTGGAATAGATGACAGGCTTGCAGTTACAGAATCAGATATTGAAGAGGCCATGATCACACATCTTCAGACTTTTCTGCTTGAGCTTGGAAAAGGCTTTTGTTTCGAAGCGAGACAGAAGCGCATCCTGATCGACGGAGAGTACTTTTATCCCGACCTGATTTTTTATCACAGGTACCTGCATTGTAATGTGATATTTGAACTTAAGGATCACGATTTCAGACATGAGGATCTGGGACAACTCAATGCATATGTGGCCTACTACAAGAAAAATGAAATGGCTGAAGGAGATAATCCTCCAATCGGTGTGCTCCTGTGCACGGATAAAGGACCGCAGATGGTCGAGTATGCTCTTTCAGGAATGGACAACAACCTGTTTGTATCCACTTATATGCTACACCTTCCGGATAAAGAACAGCTGCGAGCATTTATGTTGAAGCAGATGGAAGAGGCAAATATAGAATAATAAATGAAGAGTTTATAGCAGTTACAGAGAAATCTGTAGCTGCTTTTTGTATGCTGCATCTTTGGGATTCACACTTTTAGTAATCCTCAGTGCAATCTGGGGCCAATACATAAAGCTCCGCTTCTCAGGAGATTTCTATGCTTCATATGATAAAGTTGGTATGGTAGTAGTTATGGTGGTAATGGCCTTGACTGCCATAGGATGCTTTGTGAGAGACAGACTTGAATTGGTCTAAACATAAATGAATTCGAGAGCCATCTGGCGGATAAAATACCGTCAGGTGGCTTTTTTTCTTTTATAAAAACAGATATAGTAGAAGATAAGTATTTTGAAAAAAGAGCCAATTTTGGACTAGAGTCAGACAATATGAGTCTTGGAGCTAACAGATGAAAATAATGGTCAGTGCCTGCTTGTTGGGGCAGAATTGCAAATATAATGGTGGCAACAATTACAGTGAAAAAGTTGCGGAGTACATAAAAGGGCATGAGGTCATCCCTGTATGCCCTGAAGTGGAAGGTGGCCTTCCGGTACCAAGGATCCCATGCGAAATAGTAAATGGCATAGTAACTAATAAGCAGGGAGAAAGCAAAGATAAAGAATTCAGATCTGGTGCTGAGAAATGTCTTCAAAAAGCCATTACAGAAAAAGTAGATCTGGTGATTCTCCAGTCAAGGAGCCCTTCCTGTGGGGTGAAGCAGGTATATGATGGTAGTTTTAGCGGTAAACTTATTGAAGGCAAGGGTATCTTTGCAGAACTCTTGGCTGAAAATGGTATTAAAACTATAGATTTGAGTGAATTGTTGGAGGGATAATGCCACACGTTGAAATAAAGTGTTTTACAGGAAGAACTGAAGAGCAGAAAAAAGAATGTGCTGAAAGAGTTGCGGAAATAATCGCTGAAACACTTGGATGCAAGACCACGAGCGTTTCTGTTGCAATTAAAGATATTCCGGAGGAAAACTGGAAAGAGCAAGTATGGGATAAGAGCATTGTTCCGGATGTTCAGTATTTATATAAAAGACCAGGATATACATGTGAATAAATATCTATGAGGTATTGAATTAATGATAGAGTATCGAAAGGCAGTAGAGAACGACAGAGCAAGTATTGAAGCTCTTTTCATAGAGATGTTGCAGACAATTTATCATACGGATGACGTAGAGGGTTATGAGGAAGGGTATCTCAACAGATACTTCTCTGATCATGAAGATGAGGTCATAGTCGCAGTGGATAATGGGCAGGTAGTAGCTTTTCTATCAGTTCAGGTTTTCCGCGGAGATAACTATATTTATCTTGACGATCTGTCTGTTACGGCAAGATACAGAGATCATGGGATTGGGAGTTGTCTAATCAAGAGCGCGGAGGACTATGCAAAAGTAATTGGTATCAGTGCAATTGTTTTCCATGTAGAGACTTCTAATGAAAGAGCACATGCCTTATACAAAAGGCTTGGTTACAAGAATGACCTAAATGATGGCAGTAGAATACGCATGGCTAAAGATGGTCTTAGCGAGGCATTCGAGAAATCCTGTGGTGCTATTGTTTACACAATTGAAGATGGCATAATCAAGTATCTTCTTGTTGAGGAAGCGAGCGGATTTCATAGTTTCCCTAAGGGCCATATGGAAAATGGGGAGACTGAAAAAGAGACAGCTATCCGCGAGATAAAAGAAGAGACAGATCTTGATGCCACGCTGATAAGTGATTTCAGAGTAAGTGAGCAATATCAGTTATCGGAGAAACCGGGTGTGACAAAGCAGGTTGTTTACTATCTGGCTAAATACATAGATGATAATCCGCGTGTTGTAAGGCCACAAGAGGTAAGAGCACTTCAGAGCTTAAGTCTTGAGGATGCACTGGCTGTTATAGAACATGATAATAAAAAAGAGTTATTGTTACAGGCTGATAAATACATAAAAGCGACTGATAAATAGGGACAGAACAGTGGAGGAGTAATGGTACGTAGAATTGAAACTGATAGACTTATTTTAAGAACAGTTACAGTAGATGATGCAGAAGATATATTTAAATGGGCATCTGATCCGGATGTGAACAAGTTTATGATCTATCCTCTTCACAAGGATATCGAGGTTACAAAAGAATGGCTTAGGTCGCGTGATATTGATGGTAACGATGAATTTGACCTTGGATTTGTATTGAAAGAAACAGGAGAATTGATAGGACAGGGTGGGATTTTCTATAAGGAAGACCTGGATGCCTGGGCTATTGGTTATAACCTTAGAAAAGAATATTGGGGACAGGGGCTCGTACCTGAGGCTATGAAAGTCATAATTGATTATGTTGACAAGGAGAAAGGCATTCGCGCTATAGTTGGCGAGTTTGCAAAAGATAATTCAAAGAGCAGGCGGGTTATGGAAAAACTTGGAATGACTTATTGGAAAGATTGCCAGTATTCCAAGTTTGATGGGAGCGCAACCTTTGATGCATATTTGTATAAGAGGGAGTTTTAAGTAAATGCATGGAGAGGTGTGTATGGGGGCATTTATCATTTGGCTTGTAGTAATGGTTCCTGTCAGTGCACTACTTACAGGACTTGGAATGGGAAGCTTTATAACATCCCAAGAAAGCTACAGCATATCCAGGCTCATAAAGCTGGATTGGATTTATAACTTTCTAGATAATGAAATAAGCAAATCGGGATTAGTGGAGTAGAACATGGATAAAAAAAGGGCTTTGTCTGGCGCCATAACATTTATAACCCTAATGGGAATCGTAAGTCTGTTTTCGGACATGACTCATGAAGGCGCCAGAAGCATATTGGGCGAATATCTGAACCTCGCAGGGGCATCCGCTGCAACCATCGGATTTGTGTCCGGTATAGGAGAATTGTGCGGGTATTCACTAAGGCTCATATCCGGATTTATAGCAGATAAAACGAAGAAATACTGGACATTTGTTATCACAGGCTATGTAATACAGGCTCTGGCGATTCCTGCACTGGCACTCGTACCTGAACATGGCTGGATTTGGG
>NZ_AUJJ01000011.1:0-182096 GCF_000424165.1 Butyrivibrio sp. AE3006
AGCGTAATGACAGTAATGGCACTCCCTGAGCGTATGAGACGTTTCTATAGAACTACAAACTATCTGGAACGGCTCAACAAGGAAATAAAACGCAGGTCAAATGTGATCGGTGTATTTCCAAATGTACAATCCATTATCAGAATCATGGGAAGTGTCTTACTTGAGCAAAATGACATGTATATGGCTCAGAATAAGATATCACTCACCAGAAAAGACTTTGATGAGCTGAACAACTCGTCAGCGAAACTGATAGAGATTGCAAAGGAACAGCAACGACTTTTAGCGGCCTGACAATTGGATACCTAAAGGTAATTTACACACAATAAAGGACTTGACCAGTTACGGGAGAAATAGGTATATAAATTTGACGTAAGAGCTTTTCTTATATATGTTATGCAAAATGGCGCGTTATAAATATTTTAGGAACACTTTTGTAAAAAGAGAGAATTATATGCTACTCTAAAAATCTATATGTTTCACGAAAACAGCCCTGAGAACTTATATATTAAGTTCCCAGGGCTGTTGATTTGTAATGATTAAATAATACCTTTAAGCATGTATAATGCTCAGGGGTGCTGCGAATTTCGTATGATACAGTTCTTATTACAATGTTGCTTCTTTTATCTTACTGACTCCACTTCTCTTTCCAAAGTTCCATAATCTCCGGGTAGTGCTTGGGTGATAACAGGATTAGTGCAGTCACTATTCCAATAGCAGATGCCACAAGATTAGTCCAATCACTGATAAGCAGCTGTGTCGAAGCGCCTCCGTTTGCAGTATAGTAACTGTTAATAAGGCCGACAAAATCCAGTGTAAAATGCGCGATCATTACAACCCACAGATTAGCAGTGCGTAAATATACCGCTCCAAAAACAGCTCCAACTCCGATACAATATGCTACCTGAAAAATGCCCACCACAGGATTTTCGCCTGTTAAGATATTGGTTATATGTACTCCGGCAAACAATAATGTTGACAGCCAGAATATATGTTTTATCTGCTTCTCAGACTTGATCGTTCTCATGTAGTTGGCTATGCCGAGACCTCTAAATGCGACTTCCTCGGTAAATCCGGGCGAAAGGGCGGTTAAAAATGCAACTAGCACATTGCCAAGTCCAAATGTGTAAAGATCAATAGCGGCACCTATATAGTCGGCTATAAGTAAAGGAAGCATTACAATAATGCCCCACCTAAAGCCTTTCCAGCTAAGAAAGTTTTTGAGGTCAGGTCTGAACCAAAGTGCAAATATAATTGCTGCTATAATGACACCTATAGCGGCTCCGATACCGGACGCATTTTTCACAGTTGTACCGAATCCGATCATCTCTTTTGCATAACCCGGTATAAAATTTGAAAGTGGATTGTCTATCAGGGATGCGCCAATAGATGAAAAAAGCATAACAAAGATAAGAAGAACAAAGTATCCGATTATTGGATGATCTAAAATAGCATGTTTTCTGGTCATGTTCAATTCCTCCTGTAACATATTAATTCTTAGAACTAATAACAGTATATAATTCAGGTCTTCTGTTTTTCATCCCCCAAACTTCGCGCTGTCTGTAGCTTCGGAGCTGATCTACATCAAGTTCTACGATATAAATTCCTGCTTCTTCGCCTGCTTCAAAAACGCAACAGTCTCTTGGACCGGCAAGCTCAGGAATATAAATTACTCCGTCAAACAATGTTGAATGTCCATTGCAGTCAGGATGATTAGCGGGATAGTTACATGTAGCGATTGCACACATATTTTCGTATGCTCTGCCGCGTAGCTGAGATAAACGGTTGATTTCCATGGGACATGCGTTAGGAACAAGAATAAGCTCTGCGCCTTTAAGCATCAGTACTCTGGCACTCTCAGGGAATTCTCTGTCATAGCAGATCATTGAACCTACCTGAATACTGCCCTCTTTTGTATCAAGAGTCTCTACAAAAAATTCATCTCCTGCGCCAAGAACGCCCTCGTCATCTTCTTCTCCGAAATCACAGATATGAACTTTGGAATACCTGTACACAAGCTTGCCGTGCCGATCAAAGAGACATATAGTATTTCTCGGTTTGGGTTCATGAGCTTCAAGCAAAGTTATTGCGATAGCCATATCAAGCTCTTTTGAAAGCTCTGAAAATTGTTTTAAATAATCGCTGTCCAGAGAAAGTGCCTGTGTTTTAAGCTCAGCCTCGTTATGGGAAAACTGATATCCAATGCTCCACATTTCAGGAAATAAAGCTATATCGGCGCCTTTGTTTTTGGCTTCCTTGCAGGCTTCAATGCCGTTCTTTAAATTTTCATCTGTATTCTTTGTTGGAAGTATTTGTAAAAATGCTATTTTGAGTTTCATTTTTCGACTCACTTTCAGATTCTAAGTTTGGAAGAATCATTGATCAATACTCATCAAGGAAATTATGCCTTACGCCATTCTTTTTATATTCAATTATAGTGTCAACATGAACATTTTCAACGCTTCTGAAAATATTGGTTTCTACAAAAGGATTGGTCTTTTTTAGCTCTGCTATAAGCTTCTTTGTCTCAAGACGTTTACTGGTTGATGAACCATCGTCGTTTATGGTACTGCAGGTTTCTGTAAAGTGGCATGCGCACTGGAGGAAACGAAGCTCATTATAATCTCTCCAGGCACAGATATCCTCTTCTCTTACAAGATACATCGGTCTTATAAGCTCCATTCCCTCAAAGTTTGTACTGTGAAGCTTGGGCATCATAGACTGAATTTGTCCGCCATAGAGCATACTCATAAGTATTGTCTCTATAACATCATCAAAATGGTGACCCAGGGCTATTTTGTTACAGCCCAGCTCCTTTGCTTTACTGTAAAGATATCCTCTTCTCATCCTTGCACACAGGTAACAGGGATTTTTCTCTATTGTATCAACCGTATCAAATATTGTACTTTCAAATATTGTGATCGGTATTCCAAGTACCTTGGCGTTACTCTCAATAAGCGCTCTGTTTTCTGCAACATAACCCGGGTCCATGACAAGAAAAGTCAGATCAAAGTTTACATGCCTGTGACGCTGAATTTCCTGAAAAAGCTTTGCCATTAACATAGAATCCTTGCCACCTGAAATACAGACAGCTATATGATCGCCTTCTTCTATTAGCTTATAGATTTTACAAGCCTTGGCAAATGGCGCAAAAAGCTGTTTATGATATTTCTTCTGAATGCTTTTTTCAGCTCGCTTTATTCTTTCTTCTATATCGTTTGTGATTTCACTCATATAACTGAAATTTCCTTACTTAATCAAAATTATAAATATATGTCAGATATAACACTGAGTCAGGAATAACGTCAGGATGTATCCGTATAAGATTTTAAATTCTGTTCGTTTATTCAGCAAGGTGAAAATTTACATTTCACATTTTCATAAAAAAACAGTCCCAATACTTCTTTACATTGAGACTGTCTTTTTAAAAATTCTTATTTAAAGTTTTCTTGTATTAATCTGCATTTTCAGAAGAATCTTCTACTTCTGCACCAGAATCAGCAGCTTCATCAGTGGATGTATTCTCATCGTCTGCTTCTTCTGTGGTAGATTCTGTATCAATTGTATCCTCTACTGCTGTAGCTTCTTCTGTAGATTCAGTGCTTACCGCTTCTGAAGGATGCTTAGCAGCGTATACACGCCATCCTGCAAATGAACATAAAGCTAAAAGAAGTACTAAACTACAGATCTTCGCAATCTTAGCATTGCGTTTCTGCTTGGCAAGTCTTGCCTTTCTACCCTTTTTCTCTTTTTTGTACGCATCTACTTTTTCCTGACTCATTATTTTTGCCTCCCAAAAAGTTTTTTATCAATGAGTCAAGAATAGCAGGAAAATGTGTTTATTTTTTGAAGAATAAGTCTTAATTCGTAAATATTTAGAAGTGAAATTTGCTAACAGACTAATTTACCTTCACGCTCTTTTTCTTGCTCCAATTTGAGTAGACCTTTTGACCATTCTTCATTGAATAGGTACGGATTCTTACGTAGTATTTTGTTTTGGATTTAAGCTTTTTGATAGTAGTTTTTGTGGTCTTTACCTTCTTTATGGTAACTGTCTTTGTGACATCCTTTTTGAAGTTCTTATCGGTGCTGTACTGAATCTCATAGCCATTAATGCCCTTGTCTGTAATCTTTTTCCAATTTAATGTAATAGACTTTTTAGCTGCACTAATTTTTGTGAATTTTGTTGTCTTCTGCTTTTTATCTATTTGCGCTTCGACCTGAATCTCTGTATATGATTTTTGCGATGTCGTTGCATTGGTTTCACTATTGGAATCTGTAGCATAAATAGTTACTTCTACGCATTCAGGTGTAGAATCTGCATGGTTACTGTCGCCAACAATTTTATACCACACATAATATGTTCCCGGATTTTTAGCCTGAGGAATTGAAGAACTCCATCCAACTGTAGGAGCTGTTGTTTTGCTTGAGTTAACAGCATAATACATCGTACCACCTGTGCCGGAACCTGGTGTTACAAGGTTTTTCATAGTACCATCAGAAACAATGTTTGTAATTATTATAGGTGCAGACGTGGTCTTGGCCTGAGGAGCCGGCATGACAATTTTCTTGTATTGCATCCATCCTGAGCTGGATCCATCAAGTATTTTAGATGTTCCGGTGCCGTCATAATTAGTATAGGCAATTGCAGTAAGTTCGCTATTAACAATACCATCTTGTAAATAAAATGCTCTGTCGATTCCTTTTGCTGTAATCTTTGCATTGGATTTTATAGTAATATTTTTCGCATGAATCGCCCCACTGTTAGAGACATCTCCATAATAGTAATTATCGGTAGTAGTGATGTCCAAAGTTGCGTTATCGATTACAACGTCCTTGACTGCGTATAATCCAAAGATTTTTGTATTAATTACCAAAGTACCGGTACCGGAAATAATAATGCCTGCAGAGTTAGTAAAAATACCACTACAAGCTGTCGTTAGTTTGTTATATCCAATTAAGTTTATAGTTAAGTCTGTATCTCCGCCGTAGTATACTCCGTCTTCTTTGGTGCTATCATCATTTATAAAGCCATTCAAAGTTAGAGTATGATTGTTTTTATCATAGCTCCAATTAGACCCGCTTACTGATTCGGTACCATCCGAGAGATTTATTACTTTACTGGACACAGCTTTTGTATTTATAGAATAAATGGAAACTATGCCAAAGATTAATGCAACTGAAAGAAGATAACAAATGATTCTATGTGCTCGATTAGTATTATTCATAATGCTCCCTCCATTCCCCTGAAATTTAAGTTAAAACTGCTTATGCTCTAATATAATGATACCTAATTTCATTAGATAAAAGGCCATTTTCATGTTTATTTAATAGAAATTTTAGCTGGTATATAGGAAGGATTTTGATAATTTCGAATACAAAAGAGCTGACGTTTAAATCAGCTCTTTTGCACAACATCATTCTGAGTTTCATAGTCTCCTGTTTTTGCTTAATCAGTCAGGATAAGGCATCTGAAACACCTGCTTCTCATCATCTTTTCTGGAGTACAGGATTCCATCCTTGGAATAAAAGGTTTCGTTTTGCTCATCACAATTAAAGTATACAGCTGGCTCATAAAAGATAATGCTACCATCATCCTGCCTAAAACCAACGTATGGATTATTGACGAAACCACCGTAAATATCTACACTATTGATATTTTTTCCAAGATTTATTGTGAAGGTGAGTTTTTCGAAGGAAATTGGCGCATCATATAAGGACTCATCTTCACCTTTATAGTCTACTATTTTTTCATATAAAGGATTTTGCTTCATGTATTCTAACCTTGCATTATTCGCTTCCTCCCATTCCGGGGTACCTTCCTGAAGAGGTTTTCCATAAGGGCCTGTCCACTCTTCGAAGCCTTCATCGAATGGCTTTAGTTTAATTCCGAAAAAATCAGGAACTCCAATATTCTTGAAGCCGCCAAGTTCTGTTATTTTCTCGCCTTCATCGGTGACATCCGGAATGTCTATAGTCAATCCTTCCTCTGATCCATCCCAAAGATACTCTTCAACGAGGCCTTCATGGCTTATTTGGCCTATTGTTATTTCCAGATCTCCCATACGGATATCAGTGTTGCCTGTTAATGATCTTTTGCCGCAGGCTGTTATCATGATTAAAAAGATGAGAAATAATGCTGGAAAAATATATCGAATATGCTTCATGAAACTAGTTCTCCTGATTATAATAATAAAAATTTGTATTACTGAAAATAAACTATGAAAAATATGTTTATATGAATTGTAGAACATTATATTTTTGTGACAATACAAGTATATTCGATTATTGTTCAGAAATGTTTACGAATTATGAATGAATTAATGCATAATTCGTACTTGACAACAATTAAAGCAAGTGATTTTTTGCGCTAAAAGAAGCGATAATCGTTATTTCAGACTATCGCTTCTTTGTATTTTTTCTCTTTTTTATTCTATTTCAAGTTTTCCGTAAAGCACTTCTTTTGAGCTGTCTGCTGATGCGAAGGGCCCGGGGATAATATCCGTTCCTCTGTGATTACCAAGGAAATCAACATCAAAAGTAATAGGTGTTCCGTCAGGATTCTCGAACTTCTGCTCAGGCTCAAAGGCTTCGCCTAGAGTCTCAGTTGAGATCATGTCTACCTTGAAGGAATCAAGAACCTCGTAGATATTGGTATCAAGGAACCAGTCTCCGTTTTTATCTACAACATCTACTGTAACCTTGCCGGAGTTGTCAACAAAGGCATTTTTCTCGTTTTTCCAGGGTGTTGCACCTTCAAAATAAGCATTACCATCAATCCAAACAGGAAGATGTGAGAAATGAGCAGCCTCATGTTTTCTCATGTTGGGATACTCTTCTTCCATATCGAACTGCTTTATCCATTCATCATAAGTAGGATACTCATCCCAGCAGTATGTGCCAACCTTTCTGTTTTCAATCTGCTTCTCATTGGGATTGGAGTCGTTTTCAAGTACCCAGTCTTCAGAAGGCCATTTCTGTATGAAAATGTTGTTATAGAAGCGATCATCTCCGTGAAGAATGGTCATGAAGCCCATAACCTCTGTTCTGTGAGGAATATGGTAAGGTGTATATCTCCAGCCTGTGCCCGCACCAACCATAGTAAAGGAGCCTGCGCAGAGGTTGTGAACCATGGCAACACCCTGAGTAGCAATGCGAAGTGATACATCTGAAAGCAGGATGTTGTTATCGATAAGCGTAGGGCCGTGACCAACTTCTACGAAAATATCCTGACAGGTCATGCCGCCCTGGAGCTGTTTTGCAAAGGATGGACGTTCATTGTCATGAAGAAGGTTCTGGCTGATGCGTGTTCCCTGTGCTTCCCAGTCGCACCAGATGCCCATTGTGCAGTGATGGATGTGGTTTCTTCGCATTACAACGTCGATTGCTGCATGCATCTTGATACCTGCTATCTCTGCGCCGCCAAGCTCCATCATGTTGTTGATATGATGAATATGGTTATCTTCAATAATGCTGAAAACACCGCCCTGACGACCGATGATACCACCCTGTTCGCAGTGATGGATGTTATTACGACGGATGATATGACCGCCGATTTTTTCCTTGAGCCATCCATAGTACTGACCGCGGCATACAGAATCTCGTTCCATCTGAGTGGGGCTCTTTACATGCTTTGTTGTGTAATAGTGGTTGTTGTCAGGATCATAGTAACGACCGACACATATTCCTGCGCACTTACTGCCCCATATCTCGCAGTCTTCTATTATCCAGCCTTTACTCCAATGAGGGCTGATCATGCCGTCCTGATAAGCTGCAGGCGGAGCCCAGGTGGTAGCTGCCTTGTTGATATTAAAACCGCTGACTGTGATGTAGCCTATTCCTTCTTTTCCGGGCATAAAGCATTCGCGTCTTACATTTATCTCAACATTTTCTTTATTGGGGTCAGCGCCTCCAAAATTAGCATAAATTATAGTTTCATCATTTTCAGTATCCTGCTCGGCGTACCATTTTCTCTTTGAATTTTCGGGATCCCAGGAGCATTCATAGACTTTTGCTTCGATGCATTCATCCAAAGTTACTGCTTCATATAGAGCCTGATCATTAAGCCATACGCAGCCTGTATGTTTATTGGGAGTTGCAAAATACCAGTCGCCATAAACAAGGGTTGTATAGGGGTTATACTCGCCAAATATGCCATTCTTTACTTTGGTAACCCATACGTCACCCTCGAATTTTTTCCAACCTGTTACCTTTTCAGCACCTGTAATAATAGCACCAAGAGGTTTTTCACTTCTGTAAACTATTCTGTTTTCTTCTGTGCCGGCATTAATGGGATCAACGTATTCCCTGTAGGTTCCGGTAGCAACGATGACTTCATCGCCGGGCTTAGCAATAGCTGCAGCCTGATTTATTCTCTTAAAAGGAAGCTCAAAAGTTCCATTTCCATCATGTGTCGCATTAGCATTTACGTAAATTTTCATAGGAAATCCTCTTTTCTTAAAAGCCGGAGAAAGAAAGACCCTTTCTCCGGCTATAAAAAACCTTATGTAGGTTACAATGTGATCTGTGTTTTTACTAAATCTTCAAGGGCTTCACTGGAACCAATGTAAATAGGATACTCCATCTTCTCAAGAACCCATTCTCTATCAACGGGATTATAGTATTTAAGCTTCTCGAGAGGTGTCTTTACTGTGACAACCTTGGACTCTCCTGCCTTTAAGAATACCTTCTCAAAACCGCGAAGCTGTCTAACCGGACGATCTACAGCAGAGTTCTCAAAACCTGCATAGAGCTGAACAACTTCAGCGCCGTCTCTGTCACCGGTATTTGCAACAGCTACCTTTGCAACAAGCTCATCACCCTCAACAGCTACGCTGGGATCGCTGAATTTAAATGTGGTATAGCTAAGTCCGAATCCGTAAGGAACAAGGGGCTTAACACCATTTTTATCAAGTCTTGCATAGCCGTGGTAATACTCGTAGTACTGATCTGTGGCTTCCCAATCAACCTTTGGAAGGTCCTCTTCCTTATAAGGAACTACAAAAGGAAGTTTTCCTGAAGGATTAACATCACCAAAGATTATCTCTGCAAGGGCTGTTCCACCCTCCATTCCGGGATAATATGCCATGAGTACGGAATTTACCTTATCGATCCAGTCTGTCATCATGATCATGTTGCCGCCGATTAGAACAACAACAGATTTTTCATTGATGCTTCCTGTCTCCTGAAGGAGCTTTACATCTTCATCGTGAAGTCCAAGTCCCTTCTTTCTGTCGCCTCCGATAGAACCTGTGTAGTTATCTGTAGTATCTGATGAAATGAATTCACCCTCATCATCATGGTTATATCCGACAACATATATAACTGCATCAGCTTCAGAAGCAATCTTCTTTACTTCATCAAGGTCTGCGCCATCAGAATATAAAATTTCAGCGGAAGGAACAGCTTCCTTTATGCCCTGCAAAGGAGTTTTTACATAAGGCGGTCTAACCCAGCTTGAACCCTGATCTCCGATTACATTTGCATCTGCAAGCTTCCCGACTACTGCAATCTTCTTGATTCCTTTATCTAAAGGAAGGACGTTTTTATTTTTTACAAGTGTTATAGCTTCTTCAGCAGCTCTCTTTGCAAGCTCTATGTGCTCCTTTGAACCTACAACTGACATGTCATATTCTTTGTGGTCCTTATCAAAAGCAAGAATGGTACGAACGATTCTGACAGCCGCATCATCGATTCTGCTCTCGGGAACAAAGCCGTCTTTTACTGCCTGAACGAGTCTTGGACCAAAGAACTGTGTCCAGAGCATTTCCATATCCTGTCCGCCGTTGGCTGCTTCTACAGTATCAAGAACGCCCCAGCAAAAATCTGACATTACAAAGCCATCAAAGCCCCATTCCTTTTTAAGAACCTGACTTAAAAGGTATTTGTGATGACCGCACTGTACGCCGTTATAGCGGTTGTAAGAACTCATAATGCTTGCACAGCCTGCATCTACGCAGTCCTTAAAGTGAGGAAGATAAACCTCCTGCTCAGTTCTCTGATCGCAGGTAACACTTACCTTGAATCTGGCATTTTCCATGTCGTTAAAAGCATAGTGCTTTACGCATGCCATGATATCTTCGCTCTGAACGCCCTTTACAAGAGCAGCACCCATTCTTCCTATCTGATAGGTCTCTTCACCGTAGGTTTCCTGGCTTCTGCCCCATCCGGGATTGTAAGGAAGATTTATGCAAACGCCTGCAAAAAGATTGCCGCCAAATGCTCTTACTTCCTGTCCGATGGCGTGACCGATTTCTTCCTCAAGTGCAGGATTAAAGGTAGCGCCTCTTGCCATTGAAACAGGGAAACAGGTTGTCTGGTTATTTCCGCAAACAACACCTCTGGGACCATCCGCGAATTTCATGGGAGGTACGCCTTTATCCGGAAGTCCGCCTGCTTCATAAGGTTTTACATTATAATGGGCACCTTCTTCGGTTCCAAGAACCAGCTCCATTATTTCGCTTTCCTTCATGGATGTGGCATCAATATTGCCGGCCATGAGGCTGACCTTCTCTTCAAGACTAAGTTCCCCAACTATTTGTCTTGCTTTTTCATCGAAAGTCATTCTGTAAGTTTTATCTTTTTTCATACCGAGTTGTCCTTTCTGTTTTCACAAGGAAGTTCTGTTAGCCTTTAACAGCACCTGCCATCATACCTTTAACGAGCTTATCCTGGAACACGATGAAGAGTGTGATCATGGGAAGTACTGATAAGGTAAGAACTGCCATGATAATCGGGATATCCAGGGAATGCTCGCCCTTAAACTGACCAAGAGCCAGAGGTAATGTCTTGTGTTCGGGGCTGATAAGCAAGGTATTGGCAAATGCGAACTCATTCCACATTGAAACGCCGTTATAGATTGCAAGTGTTGACAATCCTGATTTTGATAAAGGAAGGATCATCATAAAGAAATTCTGATAGCGGTTGCAGCCATCGATTTCTGCCGACTCTTCTATCTCTCTCGGAATAGTTTTCATAAATGCTGTAAGAATGAAAACTGACATAGGAAGTGCAAATGCAACATAGGGACCTATCAGAGCTTTAAGTGAATCATAGAATCCGACTGTTGTTGTCAGCTTGAAGATAGGAATAAGTGTTACGTGCATGGGAACAGACATCATTGCTACAATGGTTGCATAGATAAAAGGGTTTAATTTAAAACTCATTCTTGCAAGAGGATATGCAGCAAACGATGAGATGATCAGCATAAGTACAAGTGAAATTGCAACAACAAGCACGCTTCGGAAGAAATATCCAAAGAAGCCATGGGTAACAACCTCTACATAGTTGTTGAAATACCAGGGATCCGGAAGATGGAAAACACCCTGCTGCAGCATATCGAACTGCTTACGGAAGGAGTTCATTATCATGAAGAAAAACGGTGTAAGCGTAAGGACAAGCTGAATCAGTGCAAAGATAATTGCTATCGTCCATGCGATCCTGGATTTTATCTTGGACATGCGATAATCAGTATCATTCGATTTTCCGAGACTGTTTATATCTACTGCCATAGTACCACCATTCAAATTGTTATCTGTCATATTTAATATTCCTCCTTAACCTTAAATACCTTGTTAAAGAGTAATGCGATTGCCGTTATCAAAATGAACATTCCGGCTGCCACGCAGGAACCGTAGCCCATGTTAAATTGCTGGAATGAAAGTTTGTACATGTATGTCGCCATGAGTTCTGTAGAACCTGACGGTCCGCCCTGTGTCATGTTCCAGATCATATCGAAGTACTTAAGTGATCCGATAAGAGACATTGTGCAGGCTGTCTTGAAAATAGGTCCAAGAAGAGGTATGGCAATCATGCGAATGTACTGCCCTCTGGTAGCACCGTCGATTACAGCAGCTTCATAGATCGTGGTATCGATGTTTCCATATCCGGCGATGAAGTAAACCATATAAAAAGGTGTGAACTGCCATGCCATAACACCGATAACTGTGTAAAGTGCATTAGGTGCTGTACCAAGTAAATCGATTGTGGTTCTTTTACCATTTATAAGTGTTGCCAGAGAAGAAATGATTCCTCCGTTTGTTGCCAAAGCATAGTTAAAAAGGAATGCTATAGCAACTGAACTCATAAGATAAGGTAAAAACCATATTACTTTGAAAATATTGAATTTCTTGCCTCCGGCATCAAGGAATGTTGCGAGCAGCATACCGAGAGGAATCTGAATAAGTATGGAAAATACCATTACTATCAGATTGTGCTGAAATGATTTCCAGAACATTGCATCCTTTAAAAGAGCTTTCCAGTTATCAAGACCGATAAATACTCTTCCTGCCGAGATGCCGTTCCATTTATATCCGCTGATAGCGAATGTATCAATTACGGGATATACTATGAAAATTGCAATCAGTAAGAGCGCCGGAAGCAGGAACACTGTTGCTGCTTTGGCTGTACTCTTTGCTTTTGCCTGAGCAAGCCCCATATTGTTACTTTTATCCACGTTATCTCCTTCCTGTCGCCCTTAGGCGAATAAATAAGCAAAACTGCCCGCAGGAAAATAGTTATCCTGCGGGCAGCGGTTTTAATATCCAGCCGCAGCTAAGTAATTAAAAATCTTATTCTATTACTCTTCTGCTAATGCCTTCTGCATTGCTTCATCCTGTTCCTGTCCGATCTCCTCAGGAGTCTTCTCAAGACCAAAGAGCTCGGTCATGCAGTTCTTATGAACTTCTGTTACAGATGCGGGCAGATACTGGTCATACCAAAGCTGTACGTTTGAAGCGTTGAAGAATACGTCTACAACAACCTTGTTACAAGGATCGTCGATACCCTGCTCAAAGCCCTTGATTGAAGGAATTGTTCCGTTTGCAACCTGTGTCTGGTTATAAGTGTCATCGTTGTAGTACTGAGTTGCAAGTACATAGCAAGCATCAAGCATATCCTGGTCTACAGAACCATCTTCCTTGAAGCAGTTGAAGGAGAATCCGTTACCGATAGCTGTTCCGATTTCAACGTTCTGAGGAACACCCTTAGCCTTAGCTTCTGCATCTTCAGGGAAACGGAATACGCCAACGTTCTCGTTGTACCACTCTTCACTGTCTGCTCTGATACCGGAAACCTGCCATGAGCCGTGAAGCATCATTGCTGCAGAGCCATCATAAAGGAGCGCTCTATCCTGGTTATCATCAGCTGTAAGAGAGTTCACACCATCCGGGAAGTACCCCTTCTTTACCCAATCCTGAATCTTCTCAGCTGCATAGATAAATGCTTCACTTGTGAAAGAGCCGCCATTTTCCTGTGTATAAGCTGCATCGAATTCAGCATTTCCTGAGTGACGGGCTACAAGGTACATGTAGTACATGGAGCCTGTCCATTTGGAAGCGTTTGCAAGAGCGAAAGGAGTAATGCCGTTTTCTTTAAGCTTTGCGCAAACTTCTTCAAGTTCATCGATGGTTGTGGGAACTTCAAGACCAAGGTCAGCAAAGATTGTCTTGTTGTAGAATACGTCACATCCTGAAAGTCCGCCGAAAGGAATAGCCAACATCTTGCCATCATAGGTTGACTGTGCTACAGCTGCGTCGATGAAATCCGGATGATCGTATTTAGCATACATATCAGTGATATCGTTTACGAAACCTGACTTGTAGTACTCAGCCATAGGGCCGCCACCCCAGTGAATGTACATGTTAGGAGCCTGTCCTGAACTCATTGCTACAACCAGCTGCTGCTTGTAGTTATCGTTCTGCTGATGAACCTGGTTAACTGTGATGTTGGGATAATCAGCCATGAATCTCTGAACAGCTGCTTCCTGAGTGCTCTTTCCGGGATCTTCTGTAGCGATATCCCAAAGCGTGATCGTCATAGGCTCTGTTGTCAGTGTAGGCAGATTCTTACCATCAGTCTGTTTGCCGGATGCTGCATCTGTAGACTCGGTTGTTTCTGCTGCGTCTGTAGTCTCAGCTGCTTCAGTAGTCTCAGTGGCTTCAGTAGTATCTGCACTTTCGGTACTTTCAGTAGCTGCAGGCTCAGATTCTGTTGTAGCAGGTGCTGATGATCCACCGCCACAGCCGGCAATTGTTGTAACAGCGAAAACTGTTGCAAACAAAGTAGCTAATAACTTTTTGCTCATACATAACCCTCCTTATGTTTTGCGCCGATATTTTCTGACAATTAGTCAGAAAATATCATTTCTATAAAACATTTATCTGTTTCTTTATGAATAAACAATAAATTATACTGTTAATTATTGCTTGTGAAAAATTGCTATCTAATATACAAATATTGCTTTCTTATTATACAAAACGACAACCATATTTAATTTATTCTTAATAAAAGGTGTACAAAATGCCATATTTTATACTTTTATCTGTTGCTATGTATGTTATAATTGCTATCAAATATAAAGTTTTTGTTTATTATTTCTCGAAATCTTTCGAAAATAATGGCAATTATGGACTTCTATGTAACCTGTCAAAAAATGCTATTTTTTCCAAATGTGGGGACTTGGAATATGAGAGTTAAATTTGATGGAACAAAGGAAAGCGTAAAACATAAGATAAATACCAGCCTTAGAATGTATATTAATCAGGAACATACTGATTATCCGCCTCATTGGCATACTGATATTGAGATAATCTGGATCAAGGAGGCTCCCTACAAGGTTGTATGCGGAACCCAGACCTATGATCTTGAGGAGGGCGACATTCTTGTGGTCTGCCCTGCTGTTTTGCATGAAATCTTCTCTCTTTCCTTTGGAACAAGAGTCTATATTCAGGCTGATTTTTCCAGGCTTTCGGTATTAAAAGAAATAGACAAGGCATTCAGACTTATGTCGCCTGCCCTGCATATAAGGAAAAAGAATTGTCCTGAGAATTTATATGCTCAGCTTTGCGATCATTTGGATGAAATAAAAGAACTGTATTTTGGCTCTGCTCCGCCTGTTCAAATGAGTGAAGGCCGCCTCGGTCATAGCCTCATGTCATTTACAGAGCTCGATCCATATGGCGAGCTTGAGATCTATTCCATACTTATGCATTTTATTGTTCTTTGTGGCAAAAACATTGCGCTTTTCCAGGCTCCTGAGGCTGCTTCGTCAGCTGCTGCATATAAAAACACTTTGTCCTTAAGTAATGTCTGTGCTTATCTTTCAGAGCATTTTACTGAGGATATATCTTTGGAGGATGTGGCAGCCTTCGCAGGATTCAGCAAATATCATTTTGAGAGGATTTTCACTGATTATGCAGGAACCACTTTTTATCAATATTTACAGCAGATGCGCATAAACTATGCTCAAACGCTGCTATCCAATCCGGAGCTGTCAATTACGGATATCTCCTATCAGTCAGGCTTTGCAAGCAGTACAGCATTTACAAGAGCATTCAGAAAAAGTACCGGATATCCTCCATCACAGTTCAGGATGCTAAATGAAGCTAAGCACCCGCTTCCTGCGAACCCAATGTTTGCAGATCTGAAAAAATGAAATATATTTCGTTTATCTTTTAATTTGAAAAAGACAATAAAAATCGCTTAGATGAGAGTGGAAGCATCTAAGCGATTTCTTTATATTGCGTCTGCAATATTATTTAATTTACTGAATTAAAACTATTTTATAGATATTACTATAGTGCATTTACTGATAGATTTAAAGTGCAATTTTTAATCATTTTACCTTGATCTTTTTATATGTGCTCCAGTTAGATATTACCTTATTTCCATCAACAAGCTTATAAGTACGAATACGAACAAAGTAGCTTTTTCCGGATTTAAGACCTTTTACTTTTTTGGATGTGGTCTTTGATTTACCGATATTTACTATCTTTGCATTCTTTTTGAACTTCTTATCAGTTGCGTACTGAATCTCGTAGCCATTGATTCCTTTATTAACCCTCTTCCACTTTAATGTGAAGGACTTTTTGCCTGCAGTAACCTTAGAAATCTTGGCATTCTTCTGCTTTTTATCAAGAGTTTCTTTATTCTGCTGTGCAGGTACTGCCTCGGTGTTAACCTGAGGTGTATTTTCTTTGGTAGGCTCAGTTACAGTTTTATCGTCTTTAGGATCAATTGGTTTATCATTTGTAGATTTTGAAATAACAAATGTAGCTTTTGAATAAAAGTATTCCGGATGTGAGCGCATTTCGTCAGGCAAAGCTTTTAATGACTTTTCACCCAGCTCTAATGTATATGTTCCCGATGTTCTGCTTGTTCCCAAAAGAATAACTGAAACGCCGTTAACATCTCCATCCTTATAAACCGGAAGTAACATAAAATCAAGATTTGAATCTTTATCAATATCCATTGTTGGCGGTTCTTCTTCGGAATAATTAAAAACTATTGACTCATCATATACGCTGATCAAATATAAAAAATTTAAAAATCCATTATACTTGTCTTCTCCAACAATAGAAGTCTCTCCTGATGTAAAATCAATAGTAACATCTCCTAAATTGTATTTTTTTATATCAGGAACTAAGTTCGGAAGTGTTACTGTTGCTGTAAATAAAAGTCCTTTATTATTATAACTTCGCTCTAGCTTCTCGGATTTAGTATCCCATTTAATTTTATTATCACAATCTAAAAAACGAATATTAAGAGGTACTTGAGAATTATTATTTAATGCTCTTACATTAACAGAAAAAATATATTTTGTATTCGGTTGAAAAACATCATTAATTGCCAGGCTACTACTGTTGCCTACTATGTACCAGTTCGCTTCCACTATCAAATCATAACCATTTTCAGTTTTAAAATAATGTTCTCCACAAAAGCCGACTTTCCCAACTTCCTTAAAAGCAGAAGGATGATGAAGCTGCATGTAAAGGATCCCCTTTTCTTCATAAGGATATACAATATCATCAGCTCGAGCATGGATTATACTTGATTGAAATAAAATGAACAGCAGAAATAGTGACAGTACAAAAGTTGGAATTTGTCTTGAATGACGTTTTTGATTCATAAAACAGCCCTCCCTCATAATAAAGGAACAAAAGTTACTGAATTAGAATAAAAGAACATATATAAATAAGAGTGTTACTCTACTATCATTGCTATAAAATTGGATAAATTCAAATCATCGGAAATGAATCCACCATCCGAAATGGTAACAGTTTCATCATTTGTATTGCTGGCAAGATATGATTCTGAAGGGCTACTGGGTTTAGTAAAGAATGTCAAAAGTGGCAATATTGTAAGAGAAATAGTCAGAACCACTATTATGACTGTACGACGTAAGTAAAAAGTATTTTCATTCATATCTCACCCTCCCATCTATCTGGACTAATGTAAATATCCAAATTGAATATAAAACTATTTAATCCGTGCAATGATAATTATATAGAAAAAACACAAGAAAAAAATTACGGAAAATGAAAAGTTTCATTCATAATTCGTACTTGACAAGAATATATTTTTGTGAAATGCAGTGTTTGAGCGTTATTCAGAACTTGAATAAATAAGAATACATACAATAATAAACTATTTATTGATCGATTATCCCCAGAAGAAACGCAGCTACTCCAAGAATCCAATGAACTATCCAAACTCCAAGAATGGTTTTTTGCTTATCGTATAGAACTCCCAATAAACCGCCAAGAACAGCGGCTCCTATCATAAACCAGAAGCCATATTCTATATGAAAAATAGCAAAAATAATGGATGCATGTATTATTGAATAGGCAGATTTGTTCCTTATTGCAATTCGTTTGAGATTTGATTGAAGAACACTTCTGGCGATGAATTCCTGAATAAATGCAGTAAATAAATAAAAGACCTGATATAAATTAAATCTTCGAATATCAAAAAAAACCATGTTCTGTCTGAAACAGATTTGGATCATATAGCTGTGCAACATATTTGACAATACATAATAAACCAAATGATAATGCACTGATTATAAGCGCAGACTTTATTATCTTCTTAGGATTATCAGTCCACAGACCTATATCGCTCCATGTAAAGCTTGTATGCCTAAGTGCAAGGAAAAATAAGAATAATCCAAGAGCATCTTCTGCCTGAACCATAAAAGCAATTGAAAAGGGCCTGCCGGTAGAATCCCAAAAGGCATAAAATAGTACCCATGCACCAATTCCGACCATTAAAATAGCAAGCATGGAAGAAGAATCATGAAACTTCTGCTCCATTTTTTTTGCGTATGCAACGGGATCTGAAGTATCATCTTTAATCTTGTGTAGCTCAGTTAATTTTATGCGCTCATGCTTTTTATGTTCATTTTCCATAAGTTCTGATATCCTTCAGCAGGCTGTTACTAAAGATGAAAAAGGCAACTACTGTAGTAAGTATATCGGATATTACCTGTGCTGAAATTACACCATTAACTCCCATAAGCTTCGATGCGATTAATATTACAGGCAGGTAAACAATACCTTGTCTGCATGCAGATAAAATAAATGCACTAAGAGCCTTTCCTGTGGACTGGAATGCACAAATAAATATGAGGCATACACCAACAAGCGGCATTCCCAGAAGCTGTAATCTTAGCATTTTAGCGCCAAGTGAAATTAGTTCAGAATCACTTAAGAACCTTGATACAATAGGGTTCGCCAACAAGGAAAGAACTATTGTAAAGAATAGTCCCGATCCGCCTGTAACAGCAATACCGAAACGTAAAGTTTTTTTCAGCCTGTCCATATTCTTAGCACCATAATTGTATCCAATAATAGGCTGTCCGCCAAAGGCAAGTCCTACAAGAACAAGAAGTGCGATATTCACAATTTTAAGTACGATACCCATTACAGCTATATTCTCATTACCATAGGGCATAAGGAATCTGTTGGTAAGCGTAATTCCAATCGTCTGCATAAGGTTTGATATACTTGAAGGTAGACCTATAACAAGTATTTCAGATAATGATGCGAATTCAGGAACAAATCCCTTAAGTGATAAGGACAATATTTTACTCTTTTTAAGAATATAAATAACAAAGAACGTACATGTAGATATATATCCGATTACTGTAGCCATGGCAGCTCCGGCAGCTCCAAAGCCTAAGGTAAAGATGAATATGGGGTCCAGTATAATGTTTATAACGGTTCCGATGATAGAACCTATCATTGATGCCATTGATGCACCCTCTGCCCTTAGAAGGTTAGTGGGTACAAGCGAGAAAATAACAAAAGTGGAACCAAGAATAAGCCATCTGTAGTACTGCTCTGCATATACGTATGTCTGCTGTGTCGCTCCAAGGATATTTAATATAGGACTTCTGAATACAAGCATAATAACAGTAAATATAATTCCAGTAATGATAGCTGTATAAAAACAGAAGGTACTCTTTTTCTTAGCTTCATCTTCTTTTCTTGCACCGAGAAGTCTTGAGATAACAGAGCTTCCACCGATTCCAAATATATCACCAATAGCCAAAAGAAGTGTAAATAAAGGTGCACAAATAGAAATACCTGCAATTAGGTCCGTATTTCCCGTTAACGCTATAAAATATGTATCTACAAGATTATATACAAGCGTAACGATCATACCCATAACTACAGGCATCGCCATTTTCATATATGCTTTTGGAATAGGTGCTTTTTCAAATAATTCATTCTGCATAACAAATAACTATGAGAGTTCGTCAAGAGTCTTACCGTATGGCTCAAGGAAATCATTCATGAAGTCTTCAACCTCCGGTAAATCCTTTTTGAGTTTATTTATAGACTTTAACGTACTCTTCTCTGCCGTTCTGAACTCACTGTTGCCGGCATTCTTCTCCTCTATACATTTTATGAGTGCTGAAAGTTTATCAGCAGCCTTCACAAGCCTTCGCATGTACTCTTCGTCCTCACCGTCCTGAGCTTTGAAAATCTCTTCGAATGCAGGCTGTAAGTCTTCCGGAAGCTTGTGCAAAAGCGAAATATCAGCGATAGCCTCAACTTGTTTGTAGGCACGCTTTATCTCTTCATTATAATACTTCACAGGAGTCGGCATGTCACCTGTAATTATCTCAGATGCATCATGATAAAGCCCTATAAGGGCAGCTTTTTCTGCATTAAGATTCTTTCCGTATCTGACATTGCCAATAATACAAAGCGCATGAGCAATCATCGCAACCTCAAGAGAATGCTCACAGAGATTCTCCTGTCTGGAGTTACGCATAAGTGCCCAGCGCTCTATATATTTCATTCTTGATATAGTTGCAAAGAAATTATAAGCCATGATGTTTAGTCTTTATTCTCGAAATCCTCTACAAATTGTGTGATAAGCTTAACAGTGCCATCTATTCCAAGGCAACTGCTGTTAATTGTAAGATCATAAGTATCAGATCTGCCCCATTTCTTTGATGAATAGTAATTATAGTAGCTCTGTCTCTGCTTATCCTTCTTAAGAATCATCTCTAAGGCCTTGTCCCTGGTAGTGATATCAGGATATCTGCTCATAACACGCTCTATCTTATCTTCTTCATCAGCATGGATAAATATATTTACTACATTTTTATAATCAGCCAATGCATAATCAGCACATCGACCAACAATTACGCATGGACCTTCATCAGCAATTTTCTTGATAGTATCAAACTGAGCAAGAAAAATCTTGTGACTGATAGGCATGTCAACAAAGCTTGATGAATTATAACCAAATGAATAGGTATCCATTACGAGATTATAAAGGAAAGAAGTTGTGGGACGCTCATCATGATCCTGAATCATCTCCTGAGCAAATCCACTTTCTTTTGCGGCTCTGGTAAGAAGTTCTTTGTCATAAAACTTAATGCCAAAATACTCAGCAACCTTCACGCCAATTTCTCTTCCGCCTGAACCAAATTGTCTGCCTATTGTAATAATTGTATTCATAACAGAACCTCCACTTCGAATGGTCTTTTAATAATACAATTATAACATATTTGAGTTTACAAAATGGATATTTTTATGCTATATAGCAACAATTATTTTAAATTGTAGTAATACTAGTTAAATTTCACTTCACTTCATCCGAATAGTAAGGAACTATTATATTAGTGCCGGCTGTAAGCTTGGCATCAGTAGATATTTTGTTGATCTTAGCAATATCATTAACCAGAGTCTGTGCTTTTCTGTAGTGAATAGAATCAAGATTGTCATTGGCAATACTCCATACAGAATCTCCGGCTGTTACTGATACAGTCTTATAATAAATGTGCTGTGTATGTGACTCATCAGCACTTGCATCAGAGAAGAATGAAAATGATAAGAACATTCCAAGGAAGATAATGATTGCTGTCATTACTACAAATATAATGATTCTACGGCGAAGCTGTCTCTCTCGTCTCTTCCTGTTATTGAGAGATCTGATACGGCTCTGTTCGATGATGTCGTAATTGCTGTATGTTCTGTTTGTTCCGTTTACTGTACCGACTGCACTGCTCATTTCATACCCTCCATTATTCGAACAAATGTTGCGAACAACTGTTCTTTAAAATAATATATCGAACATATATTCATTTGTCAACAGGAAATTCGCACATTTGTTCTTTTTGAAATCTTAAAGAAATCATTCGTTTCAGTTCATATTTTGTTCATATTTATAAAGTAATATATGTATCAAGATAGTTGATGAACGAAATCACTATCTCCCCCTCATAAGAAAATCGCAGGACACTCACATCTATGTGGGTGTTTTGTGATTTTATGAAACTTTTTCCTTATGAAGTTTTTTTATATAGTTTCCTTTATAAATTTCACCGCGGTTTCTTGAACTGTCTTTATAATAAATCACGAACTGTCCCATAAATGTCACACTTTAATATCCGTAAATAAATTAACCAAATAGCGCATATCGAATAGGCGAATATATGTTTGCATTAGTTTATAAGATATGATAAACTGAACGTAGGTTCATACTAATTGTTGGAGGGAGAATTATGTCAAAAGGGAAAATTTCAGCTAAACAACAAGAAATACTTGAATATATGAAGAAAGTTATTCTGGATAAGGGCTATCCGCCCACAGTCAGAGAGATTTGCGAGACCGTTAAGCTTAAGTCCACATCTTCTGTCCACTCTCATCTCGCATCTCTTGAGAAGAACGGATATATCAAGCGCGATCCTACTAAGCCCAGAGCAATCGAGATCTGCGATGACAGCTTTAATATGATCAGAACAGAGATGGTAAGCATACCTGTAGTTGGTCAGGTTGCAGCAGGACTTCCGATTCTTGCTGAGGAGAATATTGATACATACTTCCCTATTCCCGCATCCATGTGTCCTAAGGGAGCTGATACCTTTATTCTTAATGTAAAGGGCGATTCAATGATAAATGCAGGAATTTATAACGGGGATAAGATTTTTGTTCAGAGCTGTAATACTGCTAAGAATGGAGATCAGGTTGTAGCACTTATCGATGATTCTGCTACTGTTAAGACCTTTTATAAGGAAAGCGGTCACATCAGACTGCAGCCGGAGAATGATTCAATGGATCCTATTATTGTTGATAACTGTGAGATATTGGGTAAGGTATTCGGAGTACTTAGATTATATTAAAGATTAAGGAGGCTTGATTGAGCCTCCTTTCTTTTTTTACAAAAAAAGAAGCAAAAGCTTTTATGATAACTCTTATACTTTTGCTTCCAATAATTTATAAATTAAATCTCTTCTTTTGTGACCTTTTTACCATCGCGCCATATTCTCTCAAGGTCGTAGAATACTCTGTTCTCTTTGTCGAATATGTGAACGATGATATCTTCAAAATCCTGAAGAATCCAGAAGGCACTTTCGTATCCTTCAATATCCTTCTTTTTATAGCCTGCCTTGTAGAGTTCTTCTTCTACTCTGTCTGCCATGGCCTGGATCTGAGATCTGTTTGTTCCGTTTGCAATAATGAAATAATCACCAAGTGATGATACTTCACTGATATCAAGAATCTCGATGTCTTCGCCCTTGGTATTCTCAAGAGCTTCAACAGCGATTTTTACCATTTTCTTTGATTCTTCTAAGCTATGTGAATTACTCATTTCTGTTCTGCCTTTCTCAAATAGTATTCATAAGTGTCCTGAGTCATTGAATCGCATTCTTTATCGATGTTTTTAAGATAATTAAGAGTATCCCTGAGAATTAGAAGCATACATGAATCAAGATCGCGGAAAGCTTCCTTACGAATTATATCCATGTGTTCTAATGGCTTCCTGTTAGGTTCGATGAAATCAGCAATAAATACAATTTTCTCCAGAGTTGTCATACCGGGATGTCCTGTGGTATGCCATCTGATCGCATTTAAAATCTCTTCATCTTCTATTCCGTACTTGGTCCTTGCAAGACACATTCCGGCTTTTGCATGAATAAGTGATGGATTTCGTCTCTCCACATCCGTTATTTCGACACCGTTCTTTTTACAAATCTTAATCTGCTCTTCGTGATCTAAGTTCTTGGCACAATCATGCAGATATCCGGCAATAAGAGCTTTCTGATTATCTGCGTCAAAAATTGCAGCCATATTAGCAGCAGTATATGCAACTCCAAGAGTATGATCAAACCTCTCGGATTTTAACGCATCCTGCATTTCCTTACGGAACTTTTTGGATAATTCAAGGGTTTTCATTTCACGTAAACCTTCATATCATCTTCATCAGAAACGGTAACACCGGAATAGATATTCTTAAGAATAGCAAATTCGATAACTGCATCAGGAACCATGTATCTAACTGATCTTCCTGATAGAAGTCTCTTTCTGATATCGCTGGAAGAAAGGTCGATGTTCCTGAACTGAAGGATTCGAACATCGGCACCATATTTATCGTGAAGATAACTGCGCTGTTTATCCATATCTTCAATGGACATATTATCTCTTACAGCTGCAAGAATTATACAATTCTTGAAAATTTCTTCACTCTGATACCAGTTCTCAATCTGCTTAAAGGTATCACCTCCAAGGATAAGATAAAGCTCATCACCGGGATACATCTTCTTAAGCTCATTAATTGTATCTATGGTATAAGTGTTGCCTTCCCTGTCTATCTCTAGTCTTGAGCAGGTAAAGTAAGGATTATTATCTATGGCAAGCTTCACCATCTGATAGCGCATCTCACCTGCAGGAATCTCTTCATCCTGTTTTAAATAAGATCTTCCTGTAGGAATATAAATGATTCTATCAAGTCCAAACTGCTCTCTTGCTGCTTCACCAAGAAGTAAATGTACATTGTGAATAGGGTTAAATGTTCCGCCTACAATTCCAATTTTTCTGGGTGCCATAATATATACCTCGTGTAGTTAAAAAATAAAAGTCTATTTATATTATTCTATCACAAAAGCGGACCAAAATATCAGCCAAGTTACTTAGGAAGTTTGATTTCAGGCTCGTCCTTAAAAGGTTTGTAAAGCACGATCTTACGACCGATAACCTGAACAAGAGTTGATCTTGTTCTGTCAGCAACTGTTCTTGCAACTTCATTTACATCATCAAGGCAGTTTTTCTGAACTGTGCCTTTAATGAGCTCCTTTGTGTTGAAGCACTCAGCTACAGAATCAGTAACTTCAGGTGTAATTGAAGCCTTGCCTATAGAAAAAACAGGCTCGATATTCTGAGCAAGTCCTTTTAAATATGCGCGCTGTTTACTCGTTAAATTCATCATCTACCTCCGTTTCGGTATTTGTATCAGCATTCTTGTAATAGTCGAAGCTATAACCATACATTCTGACTGTATCGCCTTCCTGTATTCCAAGAGCTTCAAGCTGATCTAATATTCCTGTTTCTACGAGGAAATTCTGGAAGAAAGCAAAGCCCTTCTCAGAATCAAGGTTGGTATAACCAAGCATCTTCTCAATCTTAGGACCTTCGATGACATATTCCTTCTCATCTGAATCGTAAGTAACAGAGAATGCTTCAGCCTCCTCTTTAAGTTCTACTTCAGGATCGTATTCGCTTTCGAATACAACTGTTGTATCGCCAATCTTATCAAGCTCAGTACTTATATAATACAAAAGCTCATTAATGCCCTTCCCTGTAAGGGTTGATGTAGCGAATACCTTTACTCCCAAAGGTTCATATTTATCTCTAAGCTTCCCTATGATCTCACTGTCTTCTCCATCAGGGAGCATATCAATCTTATTTGCTGCAATGACCTGCACCTTCTTTGTGATATCGGCGTTATATTTGGAAAGCTCATTATTAATTGCTTCAATGTCTTCAAAAGGATCTCTGCCCTCTGTTCCGGCTACATCTACAACATGGATCATCATCCTTGTTCTCTCAATGTGGCGAAGGAACTCATGACCAAGTCCTGCACCTTCTGCAGCGCCTTCGATAAGTCCGGGGATATCAGCAACTACGAATCCCTTAGCATCATTAAGGCTGACTACACCAAGCATAGGAGTAAGAGTTGTGAAATGATAGTTCGCAACTTTAGGTCTTGCATTAGATACCTTTGTAAGGAAAGTTGATTTACCAACATTAGGAAATCCAACAAGTCCTACATCAGCAATCATCTTAAGCTCAAGTAAAATCTCAAGCTCTTTAGCAGGCTGACCTGGCTGTGCATAACGAGGAGCCTGCATAGTGCTGGTAGCATAATGCATGTTACCGTTACCGCCTTTGCCGCCCTTAAGAAGCACAAACTCCTTGGTATCCTTTGACATGTCTACAATTACTTTTCCGCTGGCAGCATCCTTAATAACAGTGCCTTCAGGTACTTTGATAACGATATCCTTACCCTGTTTACCGTGACATCTTCTCTTTCCGCCGTCTTCACCATTCTCAGCCTTGTATTTACCGCCGAAATGGAAATCAGAAAGTGTATTCACACCGGGATCAACGACAACGATTACATCGCCGCCCTTACCGCCGTCACCACCGTCGGGGCCACCGTTTGCTACGAACTTCTCTCTTCTGAAAGAGATATGACCGTCGCCGCCCTTACCGCTTCTGACAAATATTCTTGCTCTATCTACAAATGCAGGCATATTCTCTCCTAAATAAAATGTTAATCTCAATATTTGAGACAAAGCGCCAATGCGCATCAATAAAGTAAAAAATAGCTCCAAACATAAAATGTTTGGAGCCAAATAAATCGAAACTGATTACTTCTCTACAGCGTAAACGCTAGCCTGCTTCTTATCACGGCCCTTGCGCTCAAAACGAAGTACACCATCAACAAGTGCAAAAAGAGTATCATCCTTACCGATACCAACGTTTACACCGGGATGAATATGTGTGCCGCGCTGTCTGTATAAAATATTTCCAGCCTTTACGAATTGTCCGTCAGCTCTCTTTGCTCCAAGGCGCTTTGACTCAGAATCACGACCGTTTTTGGTAGATCCTACACCCTTTTTATGAGCAAAAAATTGAAGGTCCATATTCAACATGACTTACACCTCCTCGAATTTAATGTCCAAAAATTCATTACCATATTGTTTGAAAACGCCTGTAATACCGAGTTCGAAGGATTTAAGCAATAGCTCACCATCCTCTGAAAAGCCATTCTCTGACGTAACCAAGATATGACCTTCTTCGGCATTTGCATCACAGGTAAAAGCATCATCTGTAAACTTTTCGAGGGAATTAACAGTGTTAATAGTGAGCATGGAAATCGCTGCACATACAATGTCTTTCCCGTATTCGCCGGATCCTGCATGGCCGCTTAATTCAAAGCCCATGTATTCGCCGTCAGAATTTTTACGAATTACGATACTAGTCATATTTCAAACATTCTTTCCAAGATTAAAGAGAAATCTTGTCAATCTTCACGCTTGTGAAGCACTGTCTGTGACCGTTCTTCTTGTGATATCCAGTCTTAGACTTGTACTTGTAAACGATAACCTTCTTGCCCTTGCCCTGTTCCATAACAGTTGCGCTAACCTTAGCGTTTGCTACATCACCAGCAACCTTAAGAGTTGTATCATCATTTACTGCAATAACATTATCAAATGTAACTTCTTTTCCGGCTTCTACGTCAAGCTTCTCAACGCGGATTACATCGCCTTCGGAAACCTTGTACTGCTTACCACCAGTAACTATAATTGCGTACATAAGGCACCTCCTTCTTCTAAATCTCGCTAACTATGGTGGGATAAAAAAGTATCCACTTCGACCTCGTTAAGCGGCATACTGTGATATAATAACATCACAAATCTTTAAAGTCAATAGTTTCTGACAAGGATTTATACTTTTTATCTCTGGTAAATTCCATTATACCAAGCCCGGTCAGATCTATGAACCTCAAGTGATCGGGATCACCTGTCGTGATCTCTTCTATATAAGAAATGAGTTCGTTCTGAAGCTCCTTACTCTTCATAGATACAAAATCAATCAGTATCATTCCTGACAAATTCCTGAGTCTGATCTGCCGTACACATTCATCAGCAGCTTCTTTATTTAATAATAAGAAGAAATCATCTAATTTCTTTTGATTCTTACCTGAGTTTACATCAATCAGATTCAGAGTCTCCGTTTGTTCTACTATTATATAGCCGCCGGATTTAAGCCATACCTTCTTTTTGAAAAGATCATCGGTCTTACTTGTAATATTGTAATGAACCATAAGAGATATCCGCTGTTGTTCTTCATCATAGAACTCACAATCTGTATCACTATCCTTAAGCTCATCACAGATGCTTTTAATATCAGAAACTATTTTAAAAGAATCGGTATCAGTTGTTTTCAATAGATATCGCTTTGCTTCTTCTATTTCTCTGCTAAGTGTAGGACCTTTATTTATTAGAAGCTGATATTCCGTTCTGGTCTTGGCTACATCTATCAGCTTATTTAGATCTCCATCATATTCTGAGGAATGAAGCTTTATTCTGGAAGACAACCTTGCCTGTTTCGTCTTATGTTCATCAGTTCTTATCTGAACAAGTAAAATATCACCCGGTTTTATCTCTGAGGCTGAACTGACATTTCTGTTTAATACACACTCAGTAGGAATACTCTTAATTGGTAAGAATCCTATTCCGCGTTTTCCACGGCCGGCCTCAAAGCGCACAAAAAGAGCATCGATATTATTTGTCTTATTCTCTACTCTTCCTGTGTAGACATTGCCCCGTCTATCATTACCATCAAGGACCTTGAGATATTCAAGGGTCCCATCAGTAAAGCCAAGAATCGAGAGCTTGTTATGCCATTTCGTAATAACGATTTCAGACATAGATCTTACCCATTTCAGCTTTTCCGGGAGCAGCGAATGAATAGTCAAAGAGCTTATCAGGGATCATGGGCTGTACGAAATGTCCCTTCTCATCCTCTCCATCCAGATAGGTTTCTACTCTGTGGAATACAGCTGCAAATTCCTGCATCTCTTCTCCTGCAAAGCTATAAAGACTCTCTATAAAAAGAGCTGCCTTTAAGTTATTGGCACTGCCTGCAGATAATAACAGATGTATTTTGTTATCTAATATTTCATATTTAAATATCAGTGGTTTGATATCAATTGTTTTCTCGCCGTTCTTTGTTTTCTTTATGGCGGGAATTTCAGGCTGCTCCATAAACGCCTTCATTGTATCTTCTAAATCAAATTTCGGAGCTTTACCTTCTCTAAAAGAAATAAGGTATTCAGCTGCAGCCACACTCGTCATGGCATTTACGGCCTTCTCGGGGAGTGCTGTAACAGCTGTTATTACAATACCTTCATTCATTACTTCATTTAGAGCATCCATAACAGCTTCAGGTGATTCCAAGGAATTCACAGTCATATCGATATAATCACCATCTGTTGTGGAGCCAACACTTAAAGGCTGTGCAAAAGAAAGTATCTGATGAGGACTTAAGCCCTCGCTGTATTTAATGTCTATCTCAGCACGTCTTATAGCTTTTTGAACATAACGCATGACATCCAAATGTCCAAGAAAACGAATAGGACCATGCTTTGAAAATTTCAATCGTAATTTTTCCATATCAAATCCTAATTTATAATAATTTATAAAATATCAACCGGTTTAAGTTATAACAAACGATATTGTACTTATACTCCTGTTTTAGGCTGGAAGCAGATACCTACACCGTAGTTGGCACCGCCGCATCCCATACATGCCTGTCTGCAGTTGGGAGATACGATGCCCTGCTGTGAGCGCTCCCACTCTCTCCAAAGGAATTCCTTTGATACTCCGCAGCTTATCATGTCCCAGGGAAGGATCTCATCCTTTGTTCTCTCACGTTTTACATAGAACATGGGATCAAGGCCTGCTTTTTCAAGCTCTTCCATCCAGATGTTATTTTTGAAGAATTCACTCCATGCATCAAAGATGCAGCCTCTTTTGTAAACGTTATAAATAACAGTGGATAGTTTTCTGTCGCCTCTTGCAAGGATTCCTTCAAGCATGCTGGCATCTGCTTCATGCCAGTTGTACTTGATATGCTTTTGGTTAAGCTGAGACATAATGCCTTTTCTTGTAATGTTGGCCTTTTCAAGGAATTCTTCTTTTGTATTCATTGATGCCCACTGGAAAGGTGTGAAGGGCTTTGGAACAAAGAAGGATGTACTTGCTGTAATCTCAATTGTTCTGCCGTTTCTATTTTCCTTGGGAACAGTTTCAAAGTATTCAACTGCTATTTTATTGGCGATATCTCCGATTCCTTCGATATCTTCTGTAGTTTCACCGGGAAGACCAAGCATGAAGTAAAGCTTAACCTTATTCCATCCGCCAACGAAGGCTTCATGGGATCCTTTAAGAATATCTTCTTCTGTAAGTCCCTTATTTATAACATTTCTCATTCTCTGGGTGCCGGCTTCAGGGGCAAAGGTAAGTGAAGACTTTTTAACGTCCTGAACCTTACTCATTACATCAAGAGAGAATGCATCTATTCTCAGTGAAGGAAGTGAGATGTTAACCTTATGCTCATTACAATAATCGATAAGGAACTCAAGAAGTTCATTAAGCTTGGAATAATCACTGGTACTAAGTGAGCTTAATGATATCTCTTCATATCCTGTATTTTTTATAAGAGTCATTGCGTACTCTTTTAATTTCTCAACATCTCTTTCACGAAGTGGTCTGTAGAGCTGACCTGCCTGACAGAATCTGCAGCCTCTGATACAGCCTCTCATAACTTCGATTACTGCTCTGTCCTGAGTTACCTTTATAAAAGGCATAACAGGCTTCATGGGATAATAAGCATTGCTAAGATCTGTGCAAAGCTCTTTCTCAATAACAGCAGGTGCTCCGTCAAGAGGCTTTATCTCACTAACAGTACCATCCTCGTTGTAGGATATCTCATAAAGCGAAGGCACATACATTCCGGGAATCTGTGAAACTTTCTTAAGGAATTCTTTTCTTGATACACCCTCTTCTTTGCATTTCTCATAGAGATCAAACAGGTCGCGGTATCTGGTCTCACCTTCACCAATATAAAAGATATCGAAGAAATCAGCGATAGGCTCCGGATTATATGTGCAGGGACCACCACCAATTACTATGGGATCATTTTCTTCTCTGTCTTTGCTGTAAAGTGCGATGCCTGAAAGGTCAAGAACCTGAAGAATATTGGTGTAACACATCTCGTACTGCAAAGTGAATCCAAGGAAATCAAAATTCTTCACAGGGTCCTGTGATTCCAGTGCAAAAAGCGGGATATTCTTTTCTCTCATGATCTTATCAAGATCATCCCATGGAGAATAAACCCGCTCACACCATACGTCTTCATACTCGTTAAACATTCCGTATAAAATCTGAATTCCAAGATGAGACATACCAATCTCATAGACATCAGGGAAGCAGAATGCAAAACGTATTTTTACATAAGAAAGATTCTTGATAACAGAGTTAACCTCACCGCCAACGTAGCGCTCAGGTTTTCCAATGCTAAGAAGAATCTCATCTGATAAAGCTAATTTCTCGTTCAAACTACACCTCAATAATTTAATTATTAAGAAAAATCATCTCCTGGCCAGTTCGTCAGTAATCTCCTCCCAGGAAATATTTTTCTCTGACATAAGTACCATCATATGATACAAAAAATCTGCCATTTCGTAAACGAGTTCATTAGAATTTGTATTTTTTGCGGCGATAACCATCTCGGTACTCTCTTCGCCGACTTTTTTAAGAATCTTATCAAGGCCCTTCTCATAGAGGTAGTTGGTATAAGAACCTTCTCTGGGATTGACCTTTCTGTCTTTGATAACTTCAAAAACGCTGTCCAGGACTCTTTGAGGATTTTTCTCTGAAGAGTTTCTTGAAGCAATTTCGTTAAAGAAGCATGAATAACTTCCTGTGTGACATGCGGCGCCAACCTGTTTTACCTTTGCAAGAATGGTATCAAGATCGCAGTCAGCTGTAAGTTTCTTCACGTACTGGAAGTGACCGCTGGTCTCGCCCTTAAGCCAAAGTTCATTTCTGCTTCTGCTAAAATAGGTCATCTTACCGGTCTCAATTGTCTTATAAAAGGATTCCTCGGTAAAATATGCAACCATCAAAACTGCGTCAGTTCTGTAATCCTGCACAACAACGGGAACCATTCCGTCAGAATTCTTTTTAAGATCTTCCCACTTTATCTGAGGAATCATTCTGTTAACAGCCATGTCATTGTCTGCACAGAATTTCTTCATACCGCGAATCTCAGCAGAATTCTTGTTGATACCCTCCCCTGTAAGTCCTGCTGTATTTGCACCTGACATAAGTTCAAGCATCTTATCAAGTGAAATATCCGGCACGCTGAAAATTGTAGGCATGTTAAGTACGGGAGCCTGCTTAATCTGAGAACTGTTAAGAAGGATAAGCTCATCTGCAAACTTTTCAATATTCTCGGTATTCTCTGTGATTCTATCAGTCTCTGTATAGCAGATTGCAATTTTATCTTTTCCGAATTTCTCAGATACTTCCTGAAGAATTTCGATATTGCCCTGTTTTGAAAAATTAAGGCATGCTTTTTTGCAGCCGGCGTAAAGGAGCTTCTTGATATCCTCCATACGCTTTACATTACCTGCTCCATATACACTTGTTCCCACATTGGCGCAGATATCCTTGATAATATCAAGGGACTCTTCATGTTCTGCGTCGCCTTCAGATAAGTCGAAAACAATTATGGCATCACAGTCGTCATTATCATACTGCTCAGCAAGAGCAAGCGGTGTCTGCTCAAGAACTTCCTCTCCTTCGAAGCCTTTTACAGCATTTCCTTTTTTTAAAAAAATGCAGGGTATAAATCTTTTAAGCATTACATATCTCCCGGTAAATTTTATAGTAATAATCTATCAGTGTAAAACCTCAATCAAAACAGTAATTTTTATCAGGACAAGGATCCCTTTGTACTAAGAACTCCCTGAATCCTCTCATCAATCATTGTTGCTTCATCAAGAGCCTTGGCAAAAGCCTTGAACATAGCTTCAATTTTGTGGTGATCATTGATTCCGGTAATTACTCGCAGGTGCAGATTCATCATGGCACCGTAAGATACTGCATAGAAGAATTCTCTTACAAGCTGAGTATCAAATCCGCCAACCATTGGAGTCTCAAAATCAGCATTCATCACAAAATAAGGTCTTCCGCAAAGATCAATCGCAGAAAGAACCAAAGTCTCATCCATAGGAAGAATTCTTTGGCCGTATCGCTTGATATTGCTCTTATCTCCAAGTGCCTGTGCTATAGCCTGTCCAAGAACTATTCCGGTATCTTCTACGGAGTGATGTCCGTCCACATAAAGATCGCCGTCTACATTAACCGTCAGATCAAAAAGACCATGTCTTGCAAATGCACTAAGCATGTGATCAAAAAAGCCTATTCCTGTATTGATTTCAGATTTTCCAGTACCATCAAGCTCAAGCTTAACGGTAATGTCCGTTTCTCCGGTCTTTCTTGTGACTACTGCACTTCTGCTCATAAGTAATCTCCTCAAAATTTTATTTTCTTTGTATTATAAAAATCTTATTCGAATCTTACTGCAATTGAATTAGCGTGAGCTGTGAGTCCTTCATTTTTAGCAAAAAGTTCGATATCCTCGTGTACAGCTTTAAGTCCCTCTTCTGAATAAGCAATAATGCTGGTCTTCTTGATGAAATCATCCACGGACAGAGGTGAGAAAAATCTTGCTGTCTGATTTGTAGGAAGGATGTGGTTAGGTCCTGCAAAATAATCACCAAGAGGCTCTGATGAATATGCTCCAAGGAAAATTGCACCGGCATGCTTGATCTTTGGCATAACCTCGAAGGGATTCTTTGTAAGGATTTCAAGGTGTTCTGATGCAACAGCGTTTGCAGCATCAATCATATCATCCATATTATCAGCTACGAAAATATATCCGTAATTATCAAGAGACTTTCTGATGATCTCTGATCTGTCTAAAGTCTTAAGGAAACCATCGATCTCATCAGAGACCTTATTAGCAAGCTCCATGCTCGTTGTAATAAGTATAGCACTTGCCATCTCATCATGCTCAGCCTGAGATAAAAGATCTGCAGCGACATATCTGGGATTGGATGTTTCATCTGCAAGAACCAGGATTTCTGAAGGACCTGCAATTGAATCGATGGAAACATATCCAAAGCATGCTTTCTTAGCAAGAGCAACAAAGATATTGCCAGGGCCTGTTATTTTATCTACCTTTGGAACTGACTCTGTTCCAAAGCTCATAGCTGCGATAGCCTGAGCTCCGCCAACCTTATAAACCTCCGTTACACCAGCGATATCAGCTGCAACCAGTGTTCCGGGATTAACTTTACCGTCAGCTCCGGGAGGCGTACACATAACGATTCGTTCAACGCCTGCAACCTTGGCAGGAACAACGTTCATAAGAACGCTTGAAGGATACGCAGCTTTTCCGCCGGGAACATAAACACCGGAAATTTCAATCGGATAAATACGCTGTCCAAGAATTGATCCGTCTGCCTTTGTGTCAATGAAGCTTGTTCTTTTCTGCTTCTCGTGGAAGGATTTGATGTTTTCGGCACTCTTTTTCATTACTTCAATGAATTTTGAATCAAGTGCATCGTATGCTTCCTTAATCTCAGCTTCTGTAACTTTAATAGTTTCCTTTGAAAGAGCGAATTTATCGAACTTCAAAGTGTATTCAAACAATGCTTCATCTTTTTTAGTTCTGACATTCTCGATAATATCAGCAACGATTTTCTCGTATTCACCGTAATTGGAAGGGCTTCTTTGCAGCAGTTTATCAAGAAGTTCGCCTTTAGTGTTCTCGTTAAGTTCTACAATACGCATTACAAATTCTCCTTCATGTCGTTGATAAGCTTCTGAATTCTGGCCGATTCCATCTGCATGCTGACCTGATTTACGATGACTCTTGCAGATAAAGGACAAATCTCTTCAAGGACTGTAAGTCCGTTCTCTCTAAGAGTACTTCCTGTCTCAACTATATCCACAATTACATCTGACAGATTTACGATGGGACCAAGCTCTACCGAACCGTTAAGCTTTATTATGTCTACTGTCTGATTTTTTCTGTTATAAAAATAATCTCTTGCGATATTGGGATATTTACTGGCTACCCTTATCATCTCATGGTGATTTAGAAGCTCTCTGGCTGATTCCGGACCGCAGACACACATTCTGCATTTGCCAAAGCCAAGGTCAAGAACCTCGTAAACGCTTCTGTTTTCCTCCATGATGGTATCTTTACCCACAATACCGATGTCGGCTGCGCCATGCTCTACATAAGTAGGCACATCCGGTCCCTTGGCAAGGAAAAACTTAAGCTTAAGCTCTTCATTAGTAAAAATAAGCTTTCTTGTGCTTTTATCTGTAACTTCTTCGCAGTGAATACCGCATTTTTCAAGAAGCTCCATTGTGTTATTTACAAGTCTGCCCTTTCCAAGAGCAAACGTAAGATATCTGTCCTGTTTATTCATGAAAATATCCTTCTTAATCGTTAATGTGTAAGTAGTTACAATTATTTCTTGGATAAAATTACTTTCTTCCCGCTTTCACGGAGCTTTTGAGCTTCTGCCAAAGTGGCCTCAAAATCATCATCTGTAAAGCTAAGAACAACTACGCCGTCCTCATGCTCTAACTTGATATTCTGGGAATAAAGTGCTCTCATCACATCGTCCACGTTGATCATAAAGCCTATAGCCGGTGCGCTTTTTCCAAATCCCTCAAGAAGATTGTCATAGCGTCCGCCCTTGGCGATTGCATCACCAACGCCATAGGTATATGCATGGAACATAACGCCTGTGTAATAATTGAATTTACTTAACATTCCTAAGTCAAAGGATATGTATTTCTCTATTTTGTAGCTGCAAAGAACCTTATACAGCGCCTGAAGTCTCTTGATGGAATTCTGAGAACGATCATTGGTTACGATACTTCCTGCCTTTTCTAAAATAGAAGCATCGCCGATACAGGTAGATACACTCTTAATGAGCTGTCTGTATTTATCGCTGATGTTGTTCTCTTCCATAATAAGATCAGCAGCAAAAGTATTTCTGTTTGTAATCTGTTCTCTGATTTCTGCCTCAGTCTCTGCGCTTATTCCTGCCTCTTCGCAAATACCATTGTAGTAATCAGCATCGCCTATGCTTATCTGGAACTCAGTAAGTCCTACAGCCTGAAGTGACTCGACAAGTAATGCGATCATCTCAGCGTCTGCATAGATACTGTCATCATTCATAAGCTCAGCGCCGATTTCATTGTTCTCTTTAAGCTTACCCTGAAGTGAATGGGTGTTTAAAAATGTTTTACCATCATAGCAGAATCTGACCGGCTTATTATCTTCCAAGAAGTATTTGCTTACGCATCTTGCAACAGAAGGCGTAAAGTCAGGACGAAGAACCATGGTGTTGCCATCTTTATCAAAGAATTTGTACAGTTCTCTCGCACTGTTATTACTTATCTCTGTCGAATAGATATCAAAGAACTCAAAAGTAGGTGTATCTATATCCTCAAAACCGTAAGATTTCATTTTGGCGTTTATAAGGCTTCGAATGAGTATTCTGTCACTGCATTCAAGTCCATATAAATCTCTTACGCCTTCAGGAGTGTGAAGTAATTTTCGATTCATACAAGTTCCCCTCGCGCTTTACTATGGTAACGTGCTACCATGCTAATTTGTTAAACTTCACTCAGTTTATCGGAATATACTTCTTTTGTCAATCTCTATCTTCCAAATCCTTCTGCAAAAGCTCAAGATATGGAATAAATGCAGCCTGATCATCGGATATCATGTAGCCCATATCAAGCTCATCGAATCTAAAGCTCTTTCTGCCGCCTTCTTTCGCTCTGTCCCAGAAAACCTTAAGATGTCTGAAGGGCAGATAATAATACATGCCTCTAGCTGTATAGTAAATTAGAAAAAAAGCAACGCCATCCTGCTTTTCAAAATTATCCATGAAAACAACCTGATGCTCATGGATATTCTCAAGAGTAAATGTATCAACGGCACATTCCTTTGCATCAAAGCAAACAGGAATCCCCTGCACAGCGCCGATGTAATCAACGGTACTCTTTTGATCAAAGTAAGCAAGGGTGATGTGTCTTGTCTCCTTATCGATATTAATGGGAGTGATGGGCGTAGGAATTTTCTGAATTAGAGCAAGCCCATCATTTAGATATTTCTCATTTGTTCTGTTAATCATCTCCTCAAGGGTTGATCCCCTTAAGCCTCTTGAGTTCCAGGTTGGCATGTGATTTCCTTTATCTTTTTATATTCAGGTGAAAGCCCTGCTTCAAATACTTTTCCGGAAAGATTTGAAAGCTCACCGGAAAACTCGGGTAATTCAATCCTTCTTGCATGAAGAAGCTGATACTTAAGTCCTGCACAGTCCTTGAAAAACTTGTTTATACTGCTGCTTCCGTATTTCCCATCACCGATTATGGGGTGACCTGTTGATGACAGATGTGCTCTTATCTGATGAGGCTTACCTGTTATAAGACAAACAGAAAGCTCTGTGAAAACTCTGTCTCCAAGCTTATTGCCAGTTGTCTTATCGCCGCACTTTGAAGAATCTATTTTAAGATATCCGGATACTTCGTAGGAGGTCTCAATCCTGTCAGCATCCTTTAAGCGCTGTGCTTCCTTCTCATTTACAAGTCGTACCTTATTATTTTTCTCATCCTTTATGAGATACCCTGAAATATGGGCATTCTCAGTGATCTTGCCTGATACTATTGTTGAATAATATTTATGAATTGTTCTGTCCTTCAGGCCCTTAGCCATCTCTCTTGCTCCAACAAGGGACTTTGAGCAGATAACAATTCCCGAGGTATTTCTGTCCAGTCTGTTACAAACAGAAGGTCTGAAGGTAACAAGACTATCCTTACCAATGGCGCCGCTATCTAAAAGATAACCAATCAACCATTCATTAAGACTCAAATCCTTGGGCTCAGCTTTCTGAGTAAGGATTCCTGCAGGTTTATTTATCAGAAGGATATTATCATCTTCATAGATTATCTCAAGGTGTCCAAATCTCTTATAGGCCAGATCATATTCCTTAAAAACACCTGAGAGCTTATTATCATTTTCTTTTGAATCATCAGACGCGGACGCGAACTTATTGGCAAATTTATCAAAGGTCTCATCAGAAAAGAAAACGCTTATAGTGTCTCCCTTTTTCAGAACCTCTTTTCCTGTTGCCTTCTTTTTATTTAGGACAATATTCTTTTTCCTGAGCATTTTAAATAAAAAGCCCATGGTTGTACCAGTAAAATACTGGGATAAGAATTTGTCCAGCCTTTTTCCGGCTTCGTTGTCAGTAATGTTTATATCTCTCATCTAAATACCGTATTTATATTATCTATTATACACACATGTGCCATATATTAGAACTTATAAAGATATGGACAAAAGCACATGGGCACAGGTCTCAACAGTGCCTGGAACCCACGCATCCTCTATTGCCTGAGGATCAATATTCTTTGATACTCTTATCTGCTCAAGCTGATCAAGTCTTGAACAAAATGCATCCAGGTCCTTGAATACCTTTACTGTATAAGAGCTGTAGCCACTCTGAGCGATCTGATTCCTGATGTGTTTTTCGCAGTCAGCTGTATCAAGGCCTTTTACTTCCGAATAGCAGCAAACATTCTTATCAAGAACTGTTGCTGCAGAAATTCCATAATTCTCGTCATAGCTTGTCATTTCAAGCTCATATCTGATTAGGAGGCCGCCTCTGTGAGCTTCAATCTTATCATAGGCTTCTTTTGAACAACGATGTGCCATTAAATACATGATCATATTCACCGCACTAAGTCCTGCAGGTATGCAGCCAAGAGCAGCTATGATACTAAAAGCACTCTTATTGGTGTGATATATCAAAAGACCAATAAGGAAAATTGCTACGCAGGCAAGAACAGATATTGTTGTCCTGATTATTGCAAACCTTGCAGCTCCTTCTATGTATCCAAATTCCCCCTTTGGTACTCTTCCTTTAAACAACTTCATAGCCTTTAATTCTTATTCCTTTCATCTTCTGTTTTTCCTGACAGGAGCTCTAACTCTTCCTTAGTAAGCTCTCTGTAATCTCCCGGCTCTAGATCCTTATCAAGGTAAAGACCTCCCATTCTGATTCTCTTTAGGAAAACAACTTCATTTCCTATCGCAGTCAGCATTCTTTTTACCTGATGAAATCTGCCTTCATGTAATATCAAATGAAGAATCTCTTGTCCATCTCTATCTTCAATAAAAGCTTTGGCAGGCATTGTAGGCTCTTCATCACCAATATCAAGGCCTCCTTCAAGCCTTTTAATATCATCCTCAGTAATCTTATCCCTGGTATGAACTTCATACTCCTTCTCCACGTGCTTTTTGGGAGAAAGCAGCATATGCGAAAGCTTACCGTCATTTGTTATAAGTAAAAAGCCTTCAGTATCCTTATCAAGCCTTCCAACGGGAGCAAGATCTTTATCATAGCCTGTATCAATAAGGTCTATAACTGTTGTATCATGCTTATCTGTTGTTGCAGACACAACTCCCTGGGGCTTATTCAATAGATAATATCTGAATTTGGCATAACCTTCTGTGAGATTCTCGTTATCAAATATTATCTCATTTTCTTCAGGATTAACGGACATCTCAGGTCTTTTGGCAACAACGCCGTCTACCTTTACCATTCCGTTTTTTATGCATTCTTTAATTTGTTTTCTGGTTCCTATTCCGGAATCACTAAGAAATTTATCTAGTCTCATCAAAATACCTTTAAAAATCTATGAGCCGCCGTAATATCAAAATTACGGCAGCTCAAATAAATCAAATAATATTAAAGCAGATCGAGATTGAGGTCACCATCATCTATTGGAGGTATAGTACCTGTCTGAGGTGTAACCTCATTCACCTGCACGCCGGCTCCCTTAGAAACATTTACAGGTTCCACGCTGGGCGGAACAAGATCTGCTCTGTTAGACTTAATAGTCTCGCTATAGTTTGTAAGGGAACTAAGCAAAGCTGAATTTGTTCTGTTTGTAGTATCAATTGCAGAGTTGATGATCTTCTCCACATCTGCAAGGAGCTGATCTGTATAGGCAACTGCAGCTGCCTTCATCTGATTAGCTTCATCTGTAGATTTTGTAAGAATATCCTCTGCCTGCTTTGCAGCCTGATTGATAACCTGATTAGCCTGGGCGTAAGCCTGCTGCATAATCTCGTGCTCATTAATAAGCTCATTGGTCTGAGCTGTAGCTTTATCAATCAGATCCTTTGCCTTCTTTCTGGCATCATCCAGAATAGCTTCTTTATTGCTGATTATAGTCTGATATCTCTTGATCTCATCAGGAGTCTTGCTTCTGAGTTCGCGAAGAAGCTCGTCAATCTCCTCTTTATTAACTACAATATTGGTCTTGGACAGTGGCTGATACTTGCAGTTTTCAATGAAAGTTTCGATTTCGTCGATGCATTGTTCAATTCTGCTGCTCATTCTGATTTCCCCCATTATTGTTTTTGGCTTCATAGCCATATTTTCTATATACCATCTCTGCGACATGTGGTGTTACGCAGTGACTGATATCCCCATGAAAACTGGCAAATTCACGTACAGTAGAACTACTAAGATAAGCGTACTCAAGACTTGTAGTAAGAAATACTGTATCAACCTCTCCATTGGAGAAGGTCTTGTTGGTCTGTGCTATCTGAAGCTCATACTCAAAATCAGTGATAGCACGAAGACCTCTGATAATAATCCGGATATTGTTCTCTCTACAATAATCGATAAGTAATCCTTCATAGGACTTAACTTCTACGTTATTTAGATCAGAAGTTGCCTCTTTAATCATCTTAACACGTTCATCTGCTGAAAACAACGGACTCTTAGCGGTGTTCACGCTTACCAGAACCACCATTCTATCGAACATTGCCGATGCTCTTTTGATGATATCAAGATGACCCAGTGTTATAGGATCAAAGCTGCCCGGATATACTGCTATTTTCATTTACTAAACCTCTTAATTTACAACAATCTTACACTTAGCTTTCTTTTTGCCGTCCTTGGTTGTAACGGTAATGGTGCATTTACCCTTCTTGTGAGCATAAACTACACCGTTTGCATCAACTGTTGCAACACTCTTCTTGCTGCTCTTATATGTTACAGCCTTATTATAAGCCTTTGCGGGCTTAATTTTTGCAGTAAGCTGGCCTGTCTGACCAACAGTAAGTACCATCTTCTTGGTGTTAAGCTTAACTGACTTAACCTTAACAGGTGTTTTTACAGTTACCTTAACCTTAATCTTTACACCATTACTTGTCTTAATGGTGATTGTGCACTTACCGTTTTTCTTACCCTTAACAACGCCCTTCTTGCTTACAGAAGCGATGCTGCTGTTGCTTGATGAATACTTAAGCTTTCCGCTTGCACCTGTGGGCCATACCTGTGCATTAAGGTTTGCCTTGTAGCCTTTATATACAGTGAGCTTCTTGGTAGGAACTTCAATATCCTTAGCTTCGCCGCCAACAACTGTTACTCTGCATACAGCCTTCTTACCACCAACGCTTGATGTAGCAAAAATCTCACATACACCATAACCGATACCGTATACAGTACCGTTGGGATCAACAGTTGCTACAGTAGCATCTGATGTGTTCCACTTAACCTGCTGAGGTGAACTTGCAGGTGTAACAGATGCTGTAAGTGAAAGTCTTCCGCCAACACCAATTGTGGCACTTGTCTGAGAAATATTTACTGCAGTTGCCTTCGTAGGTGAAGCATAATGTGTAGCATAGTCATAGTAATTAACCGGATAGATATTCATGAAATCATTGGTTGCGTAATTTGCGTATCTCTGATGATAATTATCAAATCCGCAAGCAGTTCCTCTAAGGAACCAAACCCACTTATCAACTGATTTACCCTTATCATAGGATGGCTCAGCTCCCCATGTAGAATCTACATAGTAAAAATAATCACCGATCTGAACAATGTTCCAACCGTGAGGACCAGCATTGCTTCCTGAACCGCCAAGACCTGCTACAAGTCTTGCGTCAATTCCCATTGAAAGACATATTCTGTAGAAAAGAAGTGAATATCCTTCACATACAGTATGCTTGGAAATTGCAGCTGAGTGACATGAATAGCGATAATATGAGTTATTGTACTTAGCGTCATTGTCACCGTTGTAATCATATGTAACGTTGTTTATAAGGTAGTTGTAAAGCTTTTTAACCTTCTCATAATCAGATCCGCTATTAAACTGCTTAACAAGCTTATTTACTGCATTTGTTGTCTCTACTTCCTGAGCTGCAGTCTGTGTATATGCAAATCTGATTGTGTAAGTACCATAAGTTGTCTTATTGGCATAAGCTGTACCATTACCTACACCTGTTCCATAGTAAGCCCATCTTACATAGTCACCTTCGTTAGGCACGCCAGTATGCTCAACGGCTACGTTAAGGATATTTGATAAAATAATATCCTTGTTGTACTTGCCGGGAAGCTTGAGGCTAAAGGTAATCATATCCTGTCTGTTCTTAATGGCAGCTCTTACAGCTTCACCCATTGTCTGGAAAGATGTGTGAACACCGGGATCTGTCATAAGAGTCTTGATATTCTCTGTGCAATCAATATCATTTGCAAGATAGCCGATTTCATCAGCATCTATTCTTCCATCGTAAACAGAGTTAACCTCTACTACAGGCTCAGATATATCAAAATTAAGAACAACTGCAACATCATATACAGAGAAGCACTCTGCATCATATGTAACAACAGTATCCTCTTCTTTGCCGTTAACAGTAAGCTCAGTGTTTGCTTCTACTTCACTTACCTGCTCTTCATCATCAATATGGAATACCTGAATTGAAGTATCCTGATCCTCGTTTTTCTCGGCAAGATCGTCGTTAAGAGTAATCTCAACAGCCACATTGCCGTTAGGCTCAATTTCAACGCCCTCATACCAAAGGCTGATGTCAAAGGATGCAGAATCGTAAACTACTGAATTTTCAGGAAGTGTATCATTTACAAGCTCGTCGGTATCCGTTGCATCATTACCCTTAAGCTTTTCAATCTTAACTTCTGTGCCTGCAGGAACAACATCCTTTTCAGCTGAAAGTTTGAAGTTATAGCCTTCAAAATCTGTGGAGAACTCAAATGCTTCAGATGATGCCTCTGTTTCAGCTTCTTTTGTAGTCTCAGCAGTGCCATCTGTTGTAGCTATTGCAGCATCATCTGTAGCCGTGCTATCAGCTTCATCAGTAGCTTCAGTTTCAGAACTGTCAGCTGCATCTGTAGCCTCTGTATCTGATAAATCTGTTGAATCACTGGTTTTCTCAGTTCCATCCTCTGTAACATCAGCTGTAGAGCCTTCGCCTGAAGCATCAGAAGCATCGCTTCCCTCAGTCTCAGATTTCTCAGAACCTGTTTCAGCGCTGTCTGAACCTTCTGAACCGGCTTCGCCTGAACTCTCGCCTTCAGCTTCTTTTGAAGCACCTTCTTCAGAGCTTTCAGTCTCTGATTCTGAGTTTTCTTCACCTGCAACTTCAGAACTTTCTTCAGAGCTGTTTGCTTCAGTCTCATCAGAAACAAGATTGATATTTTCATCATCTACATTTGCAGCCTTTACAGAATCTGCAGAAGTTACCATTGTGTTTCCGGCAAGAGCTAAAGCAAGGGCTAAAGCCAGGCCTTTGTTTAATTTACTTCTCTTCATAAAACCTCAAAAAACTCCTTTTCCAATAATTCCCCCTTCATAAAGAAATTATTTAGAACATTTACGCAGAAAAACATGCTGGTTTGACTTGTAGCGTTTTTCTCTCGTAATCTCAAATCCCTGATCCTCAAACACTGACAAATCCATATCTAAATTGCACTCAGCAATAATCATCGTATATTCTGTTACATACGGTAATTTTGCCAACAGTGCAAATGTTCTCTCATAAAGTCCGCCTTCATAGGGAGGATCGATAAAAATAATATCAACCTCTTCCTCACGGACATTTTTAAGCCCCACCAGAACATCCTGCTTAAGAACAGTTGCCTTTTCCTCGAACTTCGTAGTCTGGATATTCTGATTGATGCATTTTACTGCCTTTATATTGTTTTCGATAAAATAGGCTCTTTTGGCACCTCTTGATAAAGCTTCAATACCAATTCCGCCGCTTCCTGCGAAAACATCGATAAATACAGCCCCGGGAACATCATTTTGAATGATGTTAAATAAAGTCTCCTTTATTCTGTCCTGGGTGGGTCTTGTGTCATTACCTTCAGGTGTAACAAGCTTAAGGCGCCTTGCCTCTCCCGCAATTACTCGCATAAATACCTCTTAAATTCTAATCTTTGTACCTTTAGTATCACGATTTGCTATCTTAAGGTGATCAAGATTCAGATTCTTGCCGTTGTGCTCAATGGCTTTTTCCTCTGTCTCACCAAGATAATAAACATCTCTGATGGTGTCCTTTCCTGTAAGTCTCATTCCTCGAACACCAACCGCACCCTTCTTTTTCTCAGGTACATCCTCTGTCTTAAACCTTAAGAAGAAACCGTTCTCAGACTGAAGCACAACTGTGCTCACATCATGAATAGAATGAACGCTTACAACCTCATCACCATCATTAAGCTTAGTAGCTGCAACCGAACGTCTTGTAACATCAAATTCGCCGCCGTCTACAACCTTCATATTTGCCTGCTTTGTAACAAACATAATTCTGTAAAGGTTAAGCTCTGACTGGCTTGCAACGTTTATTATCTGATCCTTGGTGGTATCAAAATCGCTGACATTATCGATGGGCACACCCTTATCTCTCATCTTGCCCTGAGGAAGATCCATGGCTTTGATTGTGTGGAGATTACCATTTGCGGTAAACACACAGATTTTACCTGTGTTCTTCATAACAAAGGAATACTTAAAGTCATTCTTTATGGTCTCAAGATTCTTATCGTAGGTAGTAACATCGATAGTCTTGGCATATCCAAATCTGTCCATAAGGAAAGCAACGTCGATTTCTTCGATGGGCTTTTCTTCGTAAACAGCATCTTCTACATTATCAATTACGGTCTTTCTCTTAACAGCATATTGTTTCCTTATCTCTGTAAGTTCATTCTGGATAACAAGAGACATGGACTCATGATCCTCAAGTATATCCTCGTAGCGATAGATCTTGGCGATTGTGTCTTCATGCTCTTTTACAAGGGCGTCAAGCTCGAGGCCAATGAGTTTATATAATCTCATCTCCATGATGGCTTCAGCCTGTCTCTCAGTAAAAAGAAGCTGAGCTGCCATAGCCTTGGAGGCTTCGCTCTTAAATCTGATTCCGTCGGTATTACCGTTAACAAGACAATCCTTAGCCATAGCCCTGTCTTTGGAACCCCTCAGAATCTCGATTACAATATCAATTACATTGCAGGCCTTGATGAGACCTTCCTGAATCTCCTTCTTTTCCTGCTCTTTTTTAAGTAATGTAGTGTATTTACGTCTTGCAGTCTCAAACTGGAAATCCACAACAGATCTCATGATGGCTGTAAGAGACATGGTCTCAGGTCTGCCATCACAGATAGCAAGCATGTTTACACCAAAGGTATCTTCAAGCTTGGTCTTCTTGTAAAGAAGATTTGTAAAGTTCTCTACATCCGTATCCTTCTTAAGCTCGATTACAATTCTGATACCTTCTTTTGAGGACTGGTTAGAAATATCAACAATATCATTTGTGATCTTCTTCTCAGCAAGCTCTGCCACATCTGAAAGAAACTTACCTATTCCTGCTCCGATCATGGTATAAGGAATCTCAGTAATAACAAGATTGATATGTCCTGCTTTTCCCTTCTCAACAGAAACAGCACCTCTTATGCGGATCTTACCCTGGCCTGTCTCGTAGATTGATCTGAGGTCATCTTTATTGATAACAATGCCGCCTGTCGGGAAATCAGGCCCCTTAATGTACTTCATCAGCTGCTTGGTAGTCATCTCGGGATTCTGCATATATGCGATCTCTGCATCAATGACTTCGCCGATATTGTGAGGTGGTGTGCTTGTAGCCATACCTACAGCGATACCCTCAGATCCGTTTATAAGGAAATTAGGTATTTTTACAGGTAAAACTGTGGGCTCGCGTTCTGTCTCATCAAAGTTAGGAACAAAGTCCACAACATCTTTATCAAGATCAGCAAGGAAATTCTCCTGTGTGATCCTGGCAAGTCTTGCCTCTGTATAACGCATTGCAGCTGCGCCGTCGCCTTCGATATTGCCGAAATTACCGTGGCCGTCTACAAGCGGTACTGATTTCTTGAAATCCTGGGTCATTACAACCAGTGAATCGTAAATAGAGCTATCACCGTGAGGATGATATTTACCCATGGTATCACCGACTATACGGGCACTCTTACGATAAGGTCTGTCATATCTGATACCCAGCTCATACATATCATAGAGAGCTCTTCTCTGAACGGGCTTAAGGCCGTCCCTGATGTCGGGAAGCGCTCTTGCTACTATAACGCTCATGGCATAATCAATATATGATTTTTGCATTATCTCCGAATATTCGGAGCGAATTAATTTCTCTTCCATTACTACCTCATCCGTCAGCTGCGCTGACACCTTCTTCATATTTTGGAAGAAGGTTATTAAATATTTTCAGCTTATATGTGATATTTTATACATCAAGTTCAGCATCTGTAGCGTGCTGATGAATGAATTCTCTTCTGGGCGGAACTTCGTTGCCCATAAGAAGCTCTGTCATGTGTGAAGCCATCTTGGCATCCTCAATCTCCACTAGACGCATCATTCTGTTCTCGGGATCAAGTGTGGTCTCCCACAGCTGCTGAGGATCCATCTCACCAAGACCCTTATATCTCTGAAGAGTGAAAGGTCCTTTGTGAGTCTTACGATATTTTTCAAGGGCAGCATCGTCGTAGAGATACTCTTCCTTGCCCCTTGAAGGCATCGCTTTATAAAGAGGAGGCATAGCTATATAAACATGTCCCTCAAAAATAAGCTCAGGCATAAATCTATAGAATAATGTCAAAAGCAGTGTTGCGATATGTGCACCGTCAACGTCCGCATCGGACATGATTACAATCTTGTCGTAGCGAAGCTTACTGATATCAAAGTCATTACCATATCCCTCTGAAAATCCGCATCCAAAGGCGTTGATCATGGTCTTGATCTCAGCGTTTGCAAGGATTTTATCTATGCTGGCCTTCTCAACGTTAAGGATTTTACCTCTTATGGGAAGAATAGCCTGGAATTCACGGTTTCTTGCCATCTTGGCACTACCACCCGCAGAATCTCCCTCTACGATGAAAATCTCACATTTTGAAGCATCCTTACTGATGCAGTTTGCAAGCTTACCATTGGAATCAAAGGAGTACTTCTGCTTGGTAAGAAGATTGGTCTTAGCCTTCTCCTCAGTCTTTCGGATCTTTGCAGCCTTCTCAGCACAGCCGATGATTGATTTAAGGACTTCAAGATTTCTGTCAAAATATCTTGAAACCTCATCACCTGTAATCTGTGATACAACCTTGGCTGCATCCTGGTTATCAAGTTTGGTCTTGGTCTGTCCTTCAAATCTGGGATCCGGATGCTTGATACTTACAACAGCAGTCATACCGTTACGTACATCTGCTCCTGTGAAGTTGTTATCCTTTTCCTTAAGAGTACCGATGCCACGTGCATACTGATTGATGACATTGGTAAACATGGTTTTAAAGCCGGTGAGGTGTGTTCCACCCTCGGCGTTATAGATGTTATTACAAAATCCAAGAACATTTTCATGGAATTCGTTGACGTACTGGAATGCCACGTCAACAGAGACGCCGTCCATCTCGCCGCTAAAGAAAATAACGTCTGTGACAGCTTCTTTTGATTTATTCATATCACGAATGAAACCGGTGATGCCTTCTGGCTCGTGGAATTCAATATATTCCTCTGTACCCGGTCTGTCGTCGATATAGATGATTGTAAGCTCCGGATTAAGATAGGCAGTCTCATGGAGACGTGACTTAATATCCTCCTCACGGAATCTGGTTTTTTCGAAAATCTCAGGATCAGGTAAAAATGAAATGGTGGTTCCGTGCTCTCTTGTCTTACCAACGGGTTCAAGAAGTCCGTTTTTAAGCTCTACAGTGGGAACACCTCTTTCATAAGCATCCTCATAGATATAGCCGTCAGTTTTAATCTGAACTTTCAGCCATGTGGAAAGTGCGTTAACAACGGATGAACCAACACCGTGAAGACCACCACTGGTCTTATATGCAGCATTATCAAACTTACCGCCTGCATGGAGCATAGTCAGAACTACTCGCTCTGCTGTCACTCCCTTGGCATGCATACCTACAGGAATACCGCGACCGTTATCCTCTACGCTCGCGCTTCCGTCCTCATGAAGTGTTACAGTTATCTGACTGCAATGTCCTGCAAGATGTTCATCAACCGCATTGTCTACGATCTCATAGACAAGGTGATTGAGACCTCTTGTGGAAACACTTCCGATATACATTCCGGGTCTCATTCTAACCGCTTCGAGACCCTCCAAAACTGTAATGCTCGACGCATCATAGTTGTTATTAATTGCCATAAAAATTACCCAACCTTAAAACTTTTTCCTCGTTATCAGAATAAATCTGATTTAAATATGAATTTTCCTGGAGCATGCTATTGCAAGAGCTCCGGGACCGATATGACAGGATACAACGAGTGAAAGGGGATCAAGATGCATTTCGTATCCGGGAAAAGCCGCTTCAACTTCACTCTTAAACTCGTTTGCCTTATCAAGATCGTATGTATAAGCACCCGCAAGGTGTACGTCCTTCGCATCAAGACCGCCGAAACGATTCTCAATATCGGACATCATAGCGTTGATCATAATGTTTTTGCCCTGATTAACAGTTCTTGCCTTGGCAAAAGCATCCAGCTTCTCACCCTGAATCTGAAGTACGGGCTTAAGCTTTAATAGAGTTCCCAGAGCAGCTGCTGCAGGTGTGATTCTTCCACCCTTTTTAAGATAGTAAAGAGTATCAAGCATGATATAAATACTTGATTCAAACTTCACCTCTTCAAGCTTATCCTTGATCTCTTTACCGGACATGCCCGCATCACGGAGCATTATGGCATCAAGAACGGACTGCCTCATGGTAACTGAAATTCTCTGATTGTTAACGACGAAAACCTTCCCCTCATAATCGTCTGAAGCCAGCATTGTAGCCGTCTGACATGAACTTGAAAGACCTGAGCTGAGAGGAATATAAACTATCTCATCATATTCCTTAAGGACCTTGTCCCAAAGTTCAAGAAGATTACCGGGGCTCGGCTGACTTGTTGACACATCTGCACCGTCAGCAAGTTTTTGGAAAAACCATTCCTGAGTGAGATTAACACCCTCTAAATATTCAACTCCATCAATCATAAATGGTGTGGGAATAACAATGATACCGAGAGCTTCCCCATCTGCAGGCATGATGCCGCTATTTGTATCTGTTATGATCGCAACTTTTGACATATTTCCTCCAAGTAACCATTTGTCACTTCAATAACACTATATGTTGTATTATATCATTACATACTCTACTAAATTTTACTTTTATAAAGCCGTAAAGTCAAATGAATTCGATACTGCCCACTGTTTTAAAGGTGCATTTTCATCAAGAACAAGATCCGGATCTTCCTTTAAAAGTCTGTCCACATAAGCAGCAGCTTCTTTTATCAGCGCAGCATCCTGGTAAATATCAGCTACATGGAAGGACATCTCACCGCTTTGCCTTATTCCAAAAAGATCACCGGGGCCTCTTTGCTTAAGGTCCTCTTCAGCGATAAGAAATCCGTCATTTGAGTGGTTCATTATCTCTAATCTGTTCTTTGCTTCTTCTTTTCCTGAGGTATTTATGAAAATACAATAGCTCTGATGCTTACCTCGTCCGACTCTTCCTCGCAGCTGATGGAGCTGAGCAAGACCAAATCTCTCTGAATTCTCGATCATCATAACTGTGGCATTAGGTACATTGATACCTACTTCAATAACCGTAGTAGAAACTAGGACATCGATTTCACCCTTAAAGAACTTATCCATAACACTGTCTTTTTCGGAAGGCTTCATTTTTCCGTGAAGAAGACCAATTCTTAAATCAGGAAGCGTGCGCTTAAGCATTTCACTGTAATCAGTAACATTCTCAGAAGAACTGTTCTCACCCTCTTCTATCATGGGACATATTACATAGCACTGTCTTTTCTGCATTACCTGATCGTGTATGAATTTATAGGCTGTAGGTCTGTATTCTTTTCCTACAACACAGTTCTTAATAGGTATTCTGCCGCCCGGCATCTCATCCAATACAGAAACGCTAAGGTCTCCATAGAGAATAATTGCAAGGGTTCTAGGTATGGGCGTTGCACTCATGGCGAGAATATGAGTATTAAAGCCCTTTTCAGAGAGCTTCTCTCTCTGTTTTACGCCAAATCTGTGCTGCTCATCTGTGATAACCAGTGAAAGCTTATTGTAGCTTACTTTTTCCTGTATAAGTGCATTGGTCCCAACAATACAGTTGCACTCACCGCTTTCAATAAGTGCATAGGCTTCACGCTTCTCCTTTGCAGTTAGTGAGCCAACAAGAAGTACCGGTTTTAAAACAAGATCGTAATCCTTAGCCATTTTTACGAAGGATTCATAATGCTGTCTTGCAAGAACCTCTGTTGGAGCCATAATCGCACCCTGGTATCCGTTTGCAGCTGTAAAAAGAAGAGCCATAAAAGCAAGAATAGTTTTACCGGAACCAACATCACCCTGAATAAGCCTGTTCATTACGTGAGGCCCCATAAGGTCCGACTTTATATCATTCCAGATAGACAGCTGTTTCCCTGTAAGCTCATAGGGAAGATTTGAAAGAAGCTTATCAATCTCTCCCGATTCACTATATACATAGTCATTAATTGACTCTTCGGATTCTCTTTTAAGGAATCTGATTTTCAGGATAAACTGCAGTATCTCATTAAATGCAATTCTCCTTCTGGCCACAGTAAATTCATCCATATTGGCAGGAAAATGAATCTTCCTCACAGCCTCGGAATAGTCCATTAGATTAAGCTCACGCTTCATGCTCTGTGATAAAGCATCTTCAAGATAAGGAGTTGCACCTATAGCCTGGGTTACGGTCTTTATCATCAGCTGATTGGACAGACCCTTAACAAGAGGATATTTCGGCTGCATGGTACCCATGATTTCGAGATAGTCTTCATACTTATACATTTTGGGCTGTTCCATTACAAAGTGATTACCCTTTTTCTGCACCAGTCCTCTGAAAACATAAAAGGTCTTAGCCTTTATGTTATTGACCATGTAAGGCATATTGAAATATGTAATGTTCATCTCACCTGTTGCATCCGAAGCTTTAAAAGCAAGTATGCTTAAGTTTCTTACACGCCTTACAGCAACCTTCCCTGCCATCGCAACTCTTACCGCACAGGTCTCACCTTCTGTAAGATCAGCAACATTAATTACAGGCCCGCAGATATCATAATCTCTTGGAAAATAATTAAGGAGATCTTCTACAGTCCTTATTCCGCACTTTTCAAAAAGGGCGCTGCTTTTATCGCCAACGCCCTTTAAAGATGATACATGTTCAATTAAAGATGGATTTTTCACCTTCAAAATTTTACTCCGCACTCACAATATAGTAGTAAATCGGCTGTCCGCCATACTGAACTTCTACATCACACTTAGGGAACTTCTCAGAGATGCGATCACTAAGTACATTTGCTTCGTCTTCGTTAATATCTGATCCATAGTAGAGACTGATAAGCTCTGTTGAATCATCAGCAATCTTCTCAATCATCATGGCTGTTACATCATCAATGCTACTGCCTACACCAAGAATTCCGCTATCGCCGATTCCCATGTAATCGCCCTGCTTGATTGTAACATCATCAATCATGGTATCTCTTACTGCATAGGTAACTTCACCTGTCTTAACAGTACCGATTGCATCGATCATAGCTGCTTCATTATCCTCAGCCGGAATATCAGGAATGAAGTTGATAGCTGCTGTGATACCCTGAGGAACTGTCTTTGTAGGTATTACAACGATCTTCTTATCAGAATCGTTATCTTCCATCATTACCTTAGCCTGGTTAGCAGCAAGAATAATGTTCTTGTTGTTAGGAAGTACGAAAACTGTATCTGCATTAACCTTGCATGCTGCATCATAAATATCAGCAGTGCTGGGATTCATGGTCTGACCGCCTTCGATAACGTAGTCAACGCCAAGACCTCTGAATATCTCTGCAAGACCATCGCCTGCACATACAGCTACAAATCCCATCTCTTTATGCTCAGTGGGAACCTCGGGCTCCTCTGCAGCAGCCTGGCTGCTTACTGTTCCATCCTTAAGTGGGATGTCATCACCTGCACTGTATGTAGGTGTTGCTTCAGCTGCGCCATTAATTTCTGTTTCTATCTCTGCGTACTCACCACTTTCATTCTCATGGAAAAGCTTCTCGCGGTGTTCCATTCTCATGTTATCAATCTTCATGTTGGAAAGCTGACCATACATGAGAGCTCTCTGAATAGCAAGTCCGGGATCATTGGAATGTACATGAACCTTACAAATCTCGTCATCAGCAACCATTACGATACTGTCACCGATTGACTCAAGAAATGCTTTGAAATCCATTTCCTGCTTGATATTTAAAGGCTTGCTCAAAAGTACGATAAACTCTGTACAATAACCAAACTTAATATCAGTCTCAAGCTCTGCAGCAACCTGCTTCTTTGATACAGGTGTAGCAGCTGCTTCATCAACCTTGTAATCAACGTCTCTGCCCTGATAGAAATCAAGAGCGCCCTTTAGAACCTGTACGAGTCCCTGTCCACCTGAATCTACAACGCCTGCCTGCTTTAGAACAGGAAGCATCTCAGGAGTCTTAGCAAGAACTTCATCTGCGTATTTAATGATCTCTTCAAAGAAAGGACCAAGGTCTGTAGCGCCCTCCTTAGCAAGCTCAGAAGCCTTCTCGCTGGCTCCCTTAGCTACTGTAAGGATTGTACCTTCCTTGGGCTTCATAACTGCCTTATAAGCAGTCTCAACAGCTTTTTCAAATGCAGTTGCGATAATTACAGCATCAAGCTCAGAATAATCTCTGCATCCCTTTGTAAATCCTCTAAGGAGCTGAGAAAGAATAACACCTGAGTTACCTCTGGCACCTCTCATGGCACCTGAGTAAATGTTCTTACAAAGTGTAGCCATATCCACATCATCCGACAGCGCCTGTACATCCTTAGCTGCTGACATGATGGTCATTGTCATATTGGTACCTGTATCTCCGTCAGGAACGGGGAAAACATTAAGCTCATTGATCCATTCTTTTTTTGCATTCAAGTTGCTTGCGCCGGCAAGAAACATTTTCTTAACCTGTGACGCATTAATTGTGTTACTCAAAGTTAAGCCCTCCTTGATCAATCGATGACGCGAACGCCCTCGACAAAGATATTTATCTTTTCTATTTCAAGGCCGGTGAATTCCTCAACCTTGTATTTAACATTATCAATAAGATTATCAGTTACAGCAGAAATGCTAACGCCATATGCGACGATAACATGAAAATCAAGAGTAAGCTTACGTCCCTGACCTATAGAAACACCGATTCCTCTCTTGATATTATCCTTTTTCAAAAGACTTACAAGTCCGTCTGCTACGTTAACGTTTGCCATGCCAACTATACCAAAGCATTCATTTGCAACGGCACCGGCATACTGAGCGATAACTTCATTGTCGATAGCAATATTCCCCATATGGGTATTTATTGAAGTAGACTTCATTCCACACCTCCATTAAATTGCATACATAAAATGATTATACAGTAAGCAGTCGTAAAATGGAACACGAATTTATCTTGTGAATTTTCCAAGAAAAAAGGACTCACCCGCAAGTGAATCCTTAAAATCTTTCTTACTTAGAACGGATTATGCACGCTCAACTTTTTTAGATCTGAGACAGCTTGTACATACATTCATTCTCTTTGAGCCGCCTTCAACCTTAACAGCAACCTTATGTACGTTTGCATTCCAAACTCTATTTGTTTTTCTATGGGAATGGCTTACGTTGTTACCGAAATGAACGCCCTTGCCGCAAACTTCACATTTAGCCATTTTGACACCTCCTTATAAGCCATATTTTAAATCAAATGCTACAGCGGATAATCGACAAATAATAAATTTACCCGCAACATGAGATATATTAACAGATATTATAAGAAAGTGCAAGTAAAAATTTAAATATTTATAATTTACTGTAACCTTATGCCTTCATATAAGAATCATACTGTCTTAAAAGAACATTATATTCCTGATTAATCAGGTCACACATCTCATGATCACCGCGAAGATTATCTGGATGATATATCTTCATAAGATCACGATAGCGCTTCTTAAGAGAAAGAAGTGAATCTACCCCTGTAAAGAAAATCTCTGCACGGTGATATTCATCTTCCCTTATGTAACCCTTCTCCTGTTCAAGCTTCTTCCACTCACGCTCGATTTTCTTCTTATCGGTGTTGAGCTTATCAAAACCATCCTTCAGGATCTCAATCTGCTGATCAAACAGAGCCTGCTCATCCTTAAGCTTCTGCTTATCGTGCTCAAGCTTACTTCTCTCGCGCTGGATGCTGGTTCTGAAGTAGCCTACTTCCTTCTCAATCTCGGCTACCTTCTTGTCAACCATTGCCTGTTCCTGCTCGAGGCGCTGACTCTCTTTGTAAATCCAGAGCTTCATCTCAAGAAGCTCTTCCTCCGTCGCAACATCAATACGTTCTTCACTAATGAACTTTTCCATACGGAACCCCCTATACTAACTATGAAACTCAGGTTTCATCCTCAGGAAAAGCGATACTTTCAGCCTCCTCGTCGCTCATAATATCGCTACCTTTGTTTAAGAAACGATCGGCTATATCAGGAACGAGATCCAGTACCTTGGTAACTGCATCCTGATTCTTGATGTTTACAAGCTTTGTCTGACCGTTTTTAATTACAAGAACTGCGCTGGGTGACATTTTGGCTGCAAAACCGCCTGCACCGGAGTTCTTTTTATCACCATCGCTTGCACCTGCACCTACACCAAAGGACACATCCACAAGCGGAAGAATGATCGTATCACCGACCTTTGTAGCTTCGCCAACTACAGTCTTAGAACCAAGCATAGTATTCATACCATGCATAAGTGAATCAATAACACCATTAAAATTATGCTCTGCCATAAAACTCTCCCCTAAGTTATGAATTAAGTATCTTCTTAAATCGTCTGATGGTCTTGCGTACGTCCTTATTAAAATAAAGTACCGCAGCAGCCCATACTATCGTAACAAGTCTGATTCTACCTTTGATTCTGACAGATCCGGCTATCACGGGATTCTCAAAATCAGGTGTTATATATACCTTACCTGCAAGTATGGGATAAAGTATTCCGTAAGCGGCGAAAATATCTGCCGTCGCAGTGGGATCACTCATACCTACACACAGATTAATGTTGCATTTCCTTGGAATGATCATCTTCAGAACTCTTAAAACCTGCTTCTTTGAAACATTAAAAGCTCTTTTAAAAATATCATTTTCAAGCGTTTTCTTAACCATGTCTATCTTAGCATAAATGCTAGATATTGTACATTTAATTTTTTGATACACATTTTGTGGTGTTTTTATAATTTGAACCACAATATCTTTTATTTTCTTCAGTACGTCGAGGAAGCTTTGCTTTTCTTCCTCCTCTTCATCATCAAAATCTTCTTCTGATGAAGCGTCATTTTCAGGTTCTGCGCCATCCGGGTTCGAATCATCATTTTCTGCAGAGCTATCACTATCTTCTATATCGGCATTTTGAGTTTCATCCTGAACTTCGTTTTGAGATTCGTCCTTAGGCTCTTCTTTTGACGTTTCTGCATCACTTCCCGGCTGTTCTGATTCAGATTCTCCGGATTCCTGATTTTCAAAGCCATCTTCCATTTCGTATGGAAGCTCCTCTTCAAACTCCTCTGTGGTGTCCTCATCTTTATTTTTACCTGGAAAAACCTTGAAAAACAAAACCTTTACGGTAAATTCCATATCCTTTGGATATTCGATATAACCTCTTATAAGATGCAAAAGAAAATGGAATCCTGCTTTTGCCTGTATTCGATCCTTTAGCTTGTCTACTTCTGTTTCCAGGTTGGTCTCTTCAATATCAGCGTTTACGTAGTATCTTATGGGCACAAATAATAGCAGCAAAAGAACTACCAAAACCACCGCCAGGATCACAAGAAGTACAATCCCTATTATTTTTAAAATTGTCAGAAAAAGTGACATCTTATTCCCCCAAAACTGTGTTTAAGTATCCTTTCAAATCACCTTCCATACCACAGGCTGATGCCTCCTCGCTTATCTTTACAATCAGATCAAAGGCTTCTTCTCGGCTCCCTGCTATTCCGTAAACAAAAGCAGGATGCTTTTTATAGTATTTCTGTTTCAAAAACGCACAGTGAGTAACTTCAAGCTGGTCCGCTTCATTGGCAGCAGCTGTTATAACATAAATAAGGAGCTGTCCTGCGCCATGTTTAAGCTTCCACTTAACCTTAGCGGAATTCTTTATGGATTCACCCACATATAAATTTTTATAAAATCTGCAATATCCGCGTATTGACATAATTTTCTCCAACAAAACCTCGCTAAGTTCTCTCAGCTGAAGTATTTATCAAAAATCCTCTTAGCTATGGGCACGGCGAATTCACCACCTGACCCTGCGTTTTCTACTATTATGGTAACAGCAATTTCAGGATCCTCATAGGGTGCAAATCCTGTAAACCATGCATGAGAATCAGATGTTGAATCCTTGAACTCGGCAGAACCGGTCTTTCCTGCTGCAGTATAGGATAATCCTTTTAGCTTTGAAGCAGTTCCCTTTTCTACAACTTCATGCATAAGATCTCTTAAAAACTCAGCTTCTTCTGAGGTTATGAGCTGCTTAGTCTCATCTTCATAAAAGCTCTTAATGACTTTTCCTTCATCAGAAACAACTCTGTCCATTACACGAGGCTTTACAAGGCTGCCTCCATTGGCAATTGCTGAAGTAATAAGGTGTATGTGAAGCGGTGTAACCGTAGTTTTACCCTGTCCAATTCCAAGTTGCATTATATCGTTATCGCTTAGACCTTCATTACAGATAGCCGATGACTTTTTATGATTCATGTCCCATGGAAGCTCGCTTCCAAACATAAGCCCGGATAATGTGTTTCCAAAAGAAGCTCTGTCCAAGGTTACAGCCATATTTGCAAAGGATGAATTACATGACTTTGCAAAGGATAAAGGAAAATCCACGCTTCCGTGGCTCTCGCCATGAAAACAGTTTATGGTATTGCCCTCGTATGTAAATCTGCCGTTACAGCTAAAGTGATAATTCTTGTAGTTATCACCATTTTCTCTGAAATATTCAAGAGCAGTAACTATCTTGAATGTAGATCCCGGAGGATAAAGTCCCTGTGTCGCTCTGTTTAGGAGCTGGGTATTGTCTTCGTCTGTAGTCATTGATACCCATTCCTTATCAAGTTTATTGGGATCAAAGTCAGGCTTTGAAACCATAGCCAGAATCTCACCTGTCTTAACATTTGAAACTATCACAGCACCTTTATGGGCAGATAAGGCTTCATAAGCAGTCTCCTGGAGCTTTGTATCAAGGGTTGTATAAAGGCTGTCTCCCGGAAACTTTTCTTCATTCTCATAGGCGTTTGCCTTGGAATTAATGGAGATATTGCTGTTAATCAGGTAATAGTTGGCTATATCTTCAATTCCGCTTCTGCCATGGGATGAAAAGCCTACAATATGAGCGAAAACTTTTTCGTAAGGATACTCTCTTACTTCTTCGCCTTTATCATCCTTTACAGTTCTCGCCAATATCTTGCCATCTGATGAATAAATTGAACCTCTGGAATTCTGCTTTTTCAAAAGAGCCTGATGGGTATTGTAGCTGTTATCCATCATCTCCTGCTTATTAGAAAAAGAAAATACGCAGATATAGCTTATCATTACGGCAAAAAGCACAATAAAAGCAGAGCCGATAAAGACTATGGAATATAGATTTTTATTTGTAGTTTTACTGTTTTTTTCAGTCTGATTTTCTTTGTCCATTATTTACGGCCTTATTTCTATAGGCTGCCTCTTTCTTTTTCTCTAAATAATCCTGGTACCTCTCATTGCTTCTGACAAGGCATTCACCCTCAATAAAAGCAAACATGACTATGGATACCAGTACAGAAGTTCCGCCATAGCTAACAAGAGGAAGCGTCACTCCTGTAAGAGGAATGAATTTTGAATTTCCTCCCGCTGTAAGGAACACCTGAAAAATATACGTAACTCCAAAACCAAGACAAAGGAGTCTTCCAAAATCATTTTTAATCTTGTAGGCTTCACGAAGTACCATTACAAAGGTTGATATACAAATCGCAAGAAGGCAGCAGGCAAAAATTATGCCAAGCTCCTCTGAAATCGCTGCGAAAATAAAGTCTTCCTCAACGTAGGGAATAGATGTGGGATTACCCCCATAAAGCCCCAATCCAAAAAGTCCTCCGCCGCTTATTGCAAAAAGTGACTGTGCTATCTGATAGCCCCCTGTTTCGATATCCGCCCAGGGATTGATAAATGCTGCAACTCTGACCTGAATATGAGGAAAAAGCTTGTATGCTACGACACTGGCAAGTCCCCCAAAGGCAAAGCCCGAAATAAAATACAAAGGATTCCCTGTTGCCACAAGGAGGATGCACATATATACAACAAAGTAAATAAGCGCACTTCCAAGGTCTTTTAATAAAACAAGAATTATCACATGAGCAGCAGCAAGCACAGAACAAATAGCTACGGTCTTAAAATTCGTCTTCATAGACAGGACTGACGCCGCAAAAAATACAAAGAAAAGCTTTACAACCTCTGTAGGCATAAAGGAAATGCCGGCGATTCTGAAATTGATTTTTGAGCCGTTGGTTACAGTTCCATATACCAGAAGCACAGTCAGTAAAATAAGCCCCGCTGCTGCAAAAACGTAGCCCATCTTTTCTAAAATCTCTAATCTGAATATTATCTCAGGAATAAGCAGTGCGATAACTATTGAAACCGATGCTATCATGAACTGCTTGATGCCCTTCCAGTAAGAAACTCTTGTAATTACCAGCATCCCAACCATCAGCATAAAACACATATTGTGAATAATAAGCCTGTTTCCGTCAGGATATATCATCTTATACAGGGAAATAGTTGTGAGGATTACAAGGGTCTGTATCGCAAGAAGAAGCAGGTATCTTTTACTTCCGGTCTTGGCAATTATCTGAATGAAGCAGGCAAATTGGGTAAGAAAAAGAAACGCCGTCTGAAAACCGTAGATCCATCCGCGTCTTTTTTCTCCTTTATAGACAAATACCAGGAAGCTGAAAAATGTATAAGCAAGAATACATCCCCCAATTACATACTTGGCTATTTCAGATAAATAAAAATCAAGTATCCCCAAACTTTAATCTGCGCTCCTCTCAAAATGTCCCGTAGTGTAATCCATACTAAGAAGTTTTTCAATATACATATCCTTATCTTTTCCGGATCCGAATTTCAAAAGCTCCTCATATCCCCTAATTATATCTCTGCTCACATCTGCCTTCTCGGTGGTAAGATCCACCCTGAAGCAGGTGTTGTATTTTGATGAAAAACTACTGAGCTTATCTGCCTTTTTAAATAATGATACAGGTACGCTGTTCCATATAATATTGGTGCAGTATCTGCAATCATAGGTTACAGGCATGGTTCTGCCTGTTCTGTCATTTATAAAAATAGTCTCGTAGAAAACTTCTCCGCCTCTTTTTCCTGTGCAGTCCCCAAAGGTGTTCCTGATACAGTTTGCAGTGTGCATCATGGGAACCCTTCCATAAACCTGTAGCATAGCTGTAGGCAGTGAAATCTGCTCATGTCTGCCCGATGAAATTATGTGACCATAAATACCCTTCATGGTATCGTTCATCTCGGGATAGCTAAGCTCTAAAGGAAGCGAAAAATCCGAAAAGCCTTGATTTTTAAGGATTTCTCCATATAACTTAAATGCTTCTTCATTCCAGAGATAAAGACCATAATCCGGAACTATTCTACCCTTATAGCCATAATGAAGTGCATAGGAAAGCTCCTCAAGATTCCTTACAACTATGCCATCAAGGCCGAATTTATCCGCATAATCAAGAATTCTTTTCAGATCGTATCTGTCAGGAATACCCTTTTCGCATCTAAGTACATAAGGAAGCGCAGCAAAAACCTCTGCTCTGCCCATATCAGGCAATTCCTCATTTAAAAGAAGGAGCCTTGAGTCCACAATAACTCTGTCGATATTGCCTCTGTTTACGCATTCCTGTGAAACCACGTCAAGCTGAGCCTTACTCATTACGCTTATGCAAAGAGTGGGCTTATTTATAAAGCTTTTAATTTTCTCATGTTTATATTCACTTCTCGGAAGCCTTTCTATAGGCGGCATTTCGATATTTTCTTCATAACCACGGCTCTTTATTATAGCTTTTTCAAGATCTGCTGCAGCTTTTCTTCTTAGCTCATTAAGTGCTTTTACAGGCATGAAAATTCCTGCATCATCCAAAGTAATATCACAGGATGAAACTGAAAACTCCGAATTACCAAACTTTAAAAGCTGTTTTTTGCAATCTTCTAAAGCCATTGGTCTGTTCTGAGCTCTCTGAACAATGTCGCCCGTAACTGTAACCGATACGTGATCATCTGTAACAGTAGTAAGTGTTAATGCAGCCTCTTTATCAGCAATTAGCTCGCATTTTAAATCAATCGGAATAAGCTTTTTGCCGGATAAGTATTGTTCTCCAACCTCTCTAAGAACCTCTTCGTCAGATCCGTTATAGGAAGGATTCTCAAGTGTAACCATATCCTTACTGTTGTGTCTGAAATAATAGCCCTCGCCAATTTCAGAACGAAGATACAGGCTTGATAAAATCTTCTTATCTCCCGCATTGGATAAAAGCTTAACTGTGCCCTTTTCCTTGCCGGATGCAATAGCTTCGTAGTACTTATCAATAAATCTTCTGTAAACAGAAGTAACTCCTGCTGCATACTCGGGCTTTTTCATTCTTCCTTCAATCTTAAAGGAATTAATTCCGGCTTCTATAAGCTCAGGAATCCTGTCTACCATACACATATCCTTAAGGCTTAAGGGATAACACTCTTTTCCGTGTCCGTTAAGCTTATAGGGAAGTCTGCAGGGCTGTGCGCAGCGTCCTCTGTTTCCGCTTCTCTCACCTACCATACTTGAAAAAAGGCAGGCTCCTGAATAGCTGTAGCACATTGCGCCATGAATAAAGGCTTCGATTTCGATGCCCTCGCCGTCTATCTTTTTACAATATTCATGAATTCCGTGAATCTCATCAAGGGTAAGCTCTCTTGCAGGCACAACTCTTGTGGCACCAAGCTCCTTAAGAAGTCTTGCTCCCTCGGGCCCCGTTATTGTCATCTGAGTGCTGGCATGTCTCTCAACCCAGGGGAATTCTTCGCTTATAATTTTGAACACACCAAGATCCTGGATGATGGCGCCATCCAGGCCTGCATAGGCATAAGGTTCAAAGAATTCCTTAAAAGAATCTATCTCATTTTCTTTGAGCAAAATATTGGTGGTCAGATAGATCTTTTTGCCATGAAGATGCGCATATCTGATAGCAGATACAACCTCTTCCTCTGTGAAATTGTCAGCAAATGCTCTTGCGCCAAAGCCCTGTCCGCCAAGATATACAGCGTCAGCACCTGCAGCAAAAGCGCCCAGCATGGTCTCGTAGTTCCCTGCCGGTGCAAGTAATTCAACTTTATTCATATATTTCACCGAAAAAGGCTGCCCATATCGGCAGCCTTCACATTACTTTTTCAGAGTCTTAAGCTCTGTTTCCATCTGAATAATCTTTCTTGAATCCTCTGTAATGTCAGACTGAAGATTCTTAACGTTTTTCTCAGTATTCTCAAGCTTTATCTGAGTGGCAATAAGCTCATGCTTAATGTCATAAAGCTCCTTTTCCTTGTCACTGAGCTGACCCTCCAAAAGCTCAACCTGTTTCTTAGCCTTGAAGTAGTCATCAGCAATATTAAGCTGAAGCAGAACGTTCTGAGTATCGAGTGGCTGTCTCTTGAAGCCCTCCATCTTGTTATAGTCTGCAATCTTATTATTTATATATGAGGCAACCTTCTGTAAGTATTCCTCACTTTCATATCCACTTAAGGTAAAAACCTTTCCCCCAATGATAACCTCGGTATCTGTCTTAGAAGCCATAATTTCCTCCCCCGAAAAAGTGTTATGAATGAATTATATACTTCTTTTAGCCCCTATTTCAAGAGAAAATCCAAGAATTATATAATAAAAAACCTACAATATACTGTATTTATCAGATATTATACTACAATATATATTGCAGAAAAATATATATTGGGTTAAATTATTCAAAATCAAGTCCCAAATGCTGATATGCCAGATCTGTAACTACTCTGCCCCTTGGAGTTCTGTTAATGAGACCATTTTTCAAAAGATAAGGCTCATAGACATCTTCTATTGTTCCGGGATCTTCACCGATGGAAGCCGCTAGCGTATCAAGACCTGCAGGGCCTCCGCCAAATTTCTCAATAAGAGTAAGTAGAAGTGTTCTGTCATTGTGATCAAGTCCCAGCTTATCAACATCCATAAGGTCAAGGGCAGTTTTAGCAACTTCTTCTGTGATAACGCCATCATACCTTACCTGTGCATAATCCCTGACTCTCTTAAGTATTCTGTTGGCAATTCGCGGCGTTCCGCGGCTCCTTTTTGCCATCTCTTTTGCGCCGCCTGCTTCTGTTTCTACATTAAGGACCTTAGCTGACTGAAGGATAATATTCATAAGTTCTTCAATCTCATAAAACTCCATTCTATAGAGCATTCCGAATCTGTCACGAAGTGGCGCTGAAAGCATACCTGCTCTTGTGGTAGCACCAACCAGCGTAAAATGCGGAAGATCAAGTCTGATGGATCTGGCAGTAGGGCCTTTTCCGATCATGATGTCGATCTTGTAATCTTCCATTGCAGGATAAAGAACCTCTTCAACCTGCCTGTTAAGGCGGTGAATCTCATCAATGAAAAGGACATCCCCTTCCTTGAGATTATTTAAAATAGCAGCGATTTCACCCGGCTTTTCAATGGCAGGACCGCTTGTAACCTTGCAGTTTACACCCATCTCATTTGCGATAATCTCCGCAAGGGTTGTCTTTCCAAGTCCGGGAGGTCCATAGAGAAGAATGTGATCAAGACTCTGACCTCTCTGCTTTGCCGCTTCAATTGAGATGTTCAGATTGTCCTTAATCTTCTGCTGGCCAATGTAATCGGCAAGCTTCTTTGGACGAAGTGATCCCTCAAACTTTATATCTTCATTTATAAACTCAGCATTTGTGGTATTTGATTTTGCTGATGTACGAATAGTTCTCTTTTCCATAAAAATCTCCATAGTAGGAATTTATGCTCTGCTATGTATCATGTTAGAGTCAAAGCCTGCTTTCTTAAAATAATTCCTTCAAAGCAAGCTTAAGTATGCTTTCTGTATCAGAACCGTCTACATTTCCTGCTGACAGAACCTTTCTTACAGCCTTTGCAGCATCTGTTCCGGAATATCCAAGAGCAACCAGTGCTTCGATTGCCTCATTTTGAGGTTCGCTATCACTTGAAGGAATAAGTGAATCTGCATCTCCTGAAACTCTTCCTGATGTAATATCCTCAGAAGAAATCTTGTCATGAAGCTCTAATACAAGTCTCTCTGCTGTCTTTTTGCCAACTCCGGGAGCCTTTGAAATCGCTTTGGAATCTCCTGCCAAAATTGCAAATCTGAGATCGTCCGGTGTCATAACGGATAAAATAGCCTGACCGCCTTTTGGACCAATACCGCTTACGCTGATAAGAAGCTTGAAAAATTCCAGCTCATCCTTGGACAAAAAGCCGTAAAGGTTCATGGCGTCTTCTCTGACACTTAGATAGGTATAGAGCTTAACCACTTCTCCCTTGGCAGGAAGCCTGTCAGCCGTATATGCAGATACAAACACGTTATATCCGATACCATTAACATCTATTACAGCAACGGTATCATCAATCTGATCCACAATTCCGTTTAAAAATGCAATCATCTGTTTTTACTCCTGATAAAACTTTTATTTAAATATATGCTCAACTTTTCAGCGATAAAGCCATTGAGGAAGCCCGTTACGGCGCCTGACACAAGAAGCACAGGCAGATAAAACATGATTCCGGAAGTTTTTACAATAAAAGCAGCCACAATGAGCTGCGCAATATTGTGGCAAAGTCCGCCTATAACGCTTACTCCTCTTATATCAAAAAGCCCTGATTTTTTCGCAATTATCATGCATAAAAAACTGATAAGGGCGCCTGATATCGAGAACATGATTCCAAAAAGATTTCCAAATAAAAAGCCGCTTAAAATAATCCTTAAAACATTAATGACAATGCCTTCTTTTGCACCGTACCTGTAAATAAGGATTACAACGGCCATATTGGGTAGTCCCAGCTTCATACCGGGAACTCCGAATGGGAATGGAATCAAAGACTCGACATAAGATAAAATAAGCGAAAGGGCCAGCATAAAGCCCAGAATCACAACATAAGATGTTCGATTATCGTCATTTCCCCAAAACTCTTTACCATTCATACCATATACATTTTATCTAATAAGCTTCTCCATGTAAATCATGTCATAACATCTGCCGAATTTCCTGCCACACTCATTAAAAGTTCCGCAGAGCTTATATCCCATGTGTTCATGGAAACGCATGCTGTTATTTGTGAGGTACTCATCCTCCACCTTGGTGTAAGCAATGCAGGCATAGAGATTAACAACGCCCATCTTTAACAGTCTCTCTTCAATTGCCTCATAGAGAGCTCTGCCTGCTCCAAGTCCGTGATAATCCTTATCAAGATAAATGCTAAGTGTTGCGCAGTGATCGTATGCTGCTCTGTCTACAAAGCTGCTGGCATAGACATAGCCTATGATTTTTCCTTCATACTCAGCAACAAGATAAGGATATTTTTTAAGGGTATTGCTGATTCTGCCTCTAAAATCCTCGACAGTCACATCCTCGATCTCGTAGGTGATGGCAGTTTCCTCAATGTAGTAATTGTATATCTCAATGAGCCTTGATGCATCCTCAAGGCTCACCTCTCTTATTTTTAATTTTTCCATAATCTCCTCCAAAAGCTATATTTCTAATAGCTTAATAATTAATAATCTTTATCAGTTTAAATTCAAAATGTCCGGATCAGGCAATGCCCCTTAGTCCCTCAACCTGAGCTGTGTAAAGCTTATAATAATCGCCCTTTTTAGCCATGAGTTCCTCGTGGGTTCCGGCTTCAGTAATACCGCCGTCATTAATATACATAATCTTATCACAACCTGTGATGGTTGATAATCTGTGAGCGATAATAAAGCTTGTTCTGCCCTTAAGCATAGCATTAAGTCCCTGCTGCAGCGCTTTTTCCGTCTGCACATCGATACTTGAAGTTGCTTCGTCAAGTACCAGAATTGCAGGATCGGATAAAAGTGTTCTCGCAAAGGATATAAGCTGCTTCTGACCCTGAGAAAGAATTGCACCGCGCTCTCTAACTTCAGTATCATAGCCGTCTGACATACCATTAATGAAATCGTGAGCACAAACAGTTTTGCTTGCTTTTACAATTTCTTCACTGGTGGCATCAAGCTTACCATATCTGATATTGTCCTCAATTGTACCTGAGAAAATAAAGCTGTCCTGAAGCATGATTCCCATCTGCTGACGAAGTGACTTAAGGGTAACCTTTGAAATATCCTGTCCGTCTATAAGAATACTTCCGCTGTCCACGTTGTAGAATCTTGATATCAGGCTGACAATTGTACTTTTTCCTGCACCTGTAGGTCCAACCAGGGCAACGCTCTCACCGGGCTTAACAGTGAATGAAACGTTATGAAGAATCTCTTTGCCCTTTTCGTATGAAAAGCTTACATTCTTAAACTCAACCTCGCCCTTCATCTCCTTCATGGGAACCGCATCTTCAGCATCTGTAACGGTTACAGGTTCATCCATGGTCTCGAAGATTCGCTCCAGATAAGCGATGTTATTAATAAAGTTATTGAAAATATTTCCAAGGTTCATAATGGGTTGCCAGAATCTTGAAGCATAGCTTGATATGGCTACGATTGTTCCAAGGGTCTGATGTCCCCCTGCGAAAATAACAAGTCCGAAAATATAGATAGCTGCCCTTACAAATACCGATATGGTGTCAATTCCCGGCCATACCAGAGTACTGTAGTATATAGCCTTCATCCAGGTCTTTCTGCAATCACCTGAAAGATCCTTAAATATTTTTGCATTTTCATCTTCTCTTGCAAAAATCTGTGTGATTCTTGCTCCTACAATATTCTCCTGAAGATATGCGTTCAGGTTGGAGTTTTTATTGGAAACTGCCTGCCATGCTTTTCTCTGTCTGTTCTTAATCCAGAACATGAAAACCATGAGAATTGGTACACCCGCAAGAACCACAAGGCTCAGTTGAATGTCCACATAAAGCATAAAAGCCACGATAAAAATCAGATTAAGGAATTCCAAAACCAGATTTATAAGACCGTTACTTAGCATATCCGAAACTGAATTTACGTAGTTAACTACTCTTACCAGAATTTTGCCATGAGGTCTGTCGTCATAATACTGGAAAGGTAGCTGCTGCAGATGCTCAAAGAGATCTTTTCTTATCTGGTAAATGATATCCTGGGATACATTTACCATGATCTTTGATCTGACTGTTATGAAAAGCATACTCAGCAGGTAAAATACTGCCATGGTTATAACCAAAGTAAACAGCATTTTCTTATCAGCGTTGGGAATAGCCTCATCCAGAGCCTTCTGAACAAGAATCGGGCTCACAAGGGCCGTAATTCCGCCTATGGCTGAAAGCACCAGTGCCAGTATCATTTTTCCTGCGTGTCTTTTAATATATACAGATGCCCTAAGGAGATGCTTTATATCAAAGGGCTCTTCAAGTATTTCATCCTGTTTGTAAGTATTGCGTGCCATTTTTGTCTCCTATTTTAATCAAAAACAAAATCTTAGTTATTTTCTGTATTTAAGCACCGGCCTGCAGTTTAACAAGCTCTGCGTAGTATCCGCCCTGCTTTATAAGTTCTTCGTGGGTACCACGCTCAGTGATCTCACCATGCTGCATGATAAGTATCTGATCCGCATCCTTAGTGGTGGAGATACGCTGGGCAATTATTATCTTGGTGCATTTAAAATCAAGCTCCCGCAGGTGATCCTGAATAGCCTTCTCTGTCTCTAAGTCCACCGCCGACGTAGTATCGTCGAGAATAAGAATTGACGGTCTTACGGCAAGGGCTCTTGCAAGAGATATTCTCTGCTTCTGACCGCCGGAAAGTCCAACACCTCTCTCACCTACAATTGTCTCATAGCCTTCAGGCATCTTTGCGATAAAATCAGAAGCCTGTGAATATCTGGCAAACTTTGTAACATCCTCTTTACTTAAGAACTGATCACCGTAAGCTATGTTTCCATCTATAGTATCTGAATACAAAAGCACGTCTTGGGTAGCCAGACCTATGTTTTTTCTAAGCTGATTAAGCTTAATATCCTGTACATTTACGCCATCAACCAGAACTTTGCCCTCTGTAGGCTCATAAAATCTGGGAATCAGATGGATAAGCGATGTCTTACCGCAGCCTGTTTCACCCATTATGGCGATGGTTTGTCCCGGTTCAGCTGTAAATGAAATATGCTTAAGAACAGGAAGCTTACCATCGGAGTATTTAAAGCTAACATCCCTGAATTCAATTTTCCCATCGAATCTGTTGGGCATAAGGGCTGTATATTCTTTATCAACGATCTCAGGTTCTGAGTAATAGATTTCCATGACCTTAACGGATGCAGCAGAGAATCTCTGGAACTCGTTCATGATGTTTCCAAGCTGTCTCATGGGGTTGGCAATAGCCCAGATAAGACCTGAAAATGCCACGTACTGTCCCATGGTCATCTGATCTCCGATAAGGAAAAGTCCGCCCACCAGCAAAAGTATAAGAGGCAGCAGGTTTGCAAGACTTTCTACATAAGGGAAAAATCTAAGCCATGTATAAGCTGTCTTTTTATTGGTTTCTCTATAATCTGTGTTGCATTTATCAAAGTTGTCTATCTCATAGTCTTCTCTTGCAAATGCTTTAACAACGCGGTTTCCTGCGATATTTTCCTGTGCCATTGTATTCATTTTTGCAAGTTTTTCACGAAGAAGTCTGTGCATGGGAGCTACCTGCATCTTGAAGGCTACAATAATCGCAAGAATGAAAGGCGCCACAGCTAAAAGGCAAAGCGCCATTTTCCAGTTCATGAACATGAAGTAGATGCCGACAGCAGTAATAAGTGAAATGGCTTCAATAACCATTCTTACAACCCAGGCAATCATGTGTCTTACAGCATCAAGGTCACCTGTTACTCTTGTCATAAGGTCACCTGTTCTGTAGGTGCTATAGAATTTCATGTCCTGTCTTTGGATTTTGTCATAAAGAATGTTTCTGACACGGAATAAAACTGCCTGTGATACTTTCTCGTATCCAAGACAGTCGAAGTAGACTATGATGCATCTAAGTAATGTGAATCCTATCATCATGAAGATGAGGCGATAGAATTCATCAGGGTGTAATGCAAAGTTTTCTTTTGCATTAGGGCCGGTTAAGAATTCATCAATGATTCTCGATGAAAAGTAAGGAACAGTGAGTTGCATCATGTTATAAACAACTGTTCCCAAAATAATAACAACATAAAGTCCCCTAAATCCCTCCATGTTGTCCCAAATCCACTGCAATCTTGTTCTAGGAAATTTCCACTCAGCTGACTGATTCATGATTATTATCTCCATTTAGTCCCATGTGCGTGCTTATGGAGGCAATAGCCCGTTTCCGGACTCGTAAGGCTCGTATACGCAAAATTATTGGTAATATTTAGGCTGTGGACGAGCCTTCAATCACCGGTAACGGGCTATTGCCTTCAACGCTTCGCACATGTCATTGAATTGGTTATAGGTTATTTGGCTTTTTGGTTATATATGTGTTTTGAATTTAGTTTTACAATCAATAATTATTAGTTGGTAATGACGTCGATAGGGTTGGTATTGTTGGAGGTGCCTCGTATGGTTATTACCAATTTGTGGGGGAGGCAGATGATGGATTCGCCGTTGTGGCTGATTTTGCCTTGCTTAATGCAGAGCTTGTCCGGGCAATCGGCTTCGGTTACATAGCATACACCATTATTGATGATGAGTTTGTTGGTGCCGCCGTCAGTACCTGTAATAAGTAGTTCGGTATTCTCAGACAGAGGTAGTTCATAAACTGTCTCTCCGTCTATTGATACTTCTGCGTAGTCGCCGGTTTTGGCTAAAGCTTTGTTTGCTACAAAGATGCAGACAGCCACAATGCAGACAGCAAGAAGCAAAATGTATGTGTTTTTCTTTTGATTTTCTCCGCCCATAATCATGTATATTCACTTTAGACAAGCGAATAATGCACCTCTTTTAATATCAATTATCTAATAACCCGCACCTTTGCTGGTTATTAAATGCAGTTTTGATTATACTCCATAAACTAATATGACCACAGCCTATTTCGAATAATTATTTAAGAATAAATACGAAATTAGCTGTGGTCTATACATTCAAAAATATAATCCTACAAATTATTTAATAACGTGAACCCAACCTTCGGGAGCTTCAATCTCGCCCATCTGGATGCCTGTAAGAGTGTCATAAAGCTTCTTGATAACAGGTCCCATCTCTTCCATACCGGATTCGAAGCAGATCTCCTTGCCGTGGTCGTTGATCTTGCCAACAGGGCTGATAACTGCGGCTGTTCCGCAAAGTCCCATTTCCTTGAAGTTTGATACTTCGTCAAGTCTTACAGGTCTCTCATCAACCTTAAGTCCAAGATAATCCTTAGCAACCTGAACAATGGATCTTCTTGTGATGGAAGGAAGAATTGAATTGGTGTGTGACTTAGGAACAACTAAGTTTCCATCAGCATCTACGAATATGATGTTTGCTCCGCCTGTCTCCTCGATATAGGTTCTGCTCTCAGCATCGAGATATACGTTCTCAGCAAATCCCTCTTCATGAGCTGTAACAATGGCATGAAGGCTCATTGCGTAGTTAAGACCGGCCTTGATGTTACCAGTTCCATGCGGTGCTGCTCTGTCAAAATCACTTATCTTTACAACGATGGGCTTAGCGCCACCCTTGAAGTAAGGTCCAACAGGTGTTACGAAAATTCTGAACTGATACTCATCTGCAGGCTTAACACCGATTACATTGCCTGTAGCAAACATAACAGGTCTGATATAGAGTGTTGCGCCACTTCCAAAAGGCGGTACCCAGTCTTCATTTGCCTTAACAACCTCTTCAACAGCCTTGATAAATCTGTCTTCAGGGAATGCAGGCATCTCAAGACGCTTAGCTGAATCTACCATTCTGGTTGCATTTAAGTCAGGTCTGAAGCAAACGATATGACCATCCTCTGTCTCATATGCCTTAAGTCCTTCAAAAACTTCCTGAGCATAATGAAGAACACCTGAATCTTCGCTGAGGACTACTCTTGCATCCTCTGTAATAATGCCATCATCCCATTTTCCATCCTTAAAGTTGGAAACATAGCGATAATCTGTCTTGTGATAGTTAAACCCAATACCAGACCAATCTAAATCTTTTTTACTCATAATATCTGCTCCTCCCTATATAAAAAGATTTTATTTGCTTAATCAGTACTAAAGCATTTGAATATCGTTCATTAAATATTATCAATTATAAAACTTGAAAAAACAGTGTCAAGATTCAATATTATCCTCATTATCAAGTTTTGATTCTTGATCTTTTTTAACATCATCTTCCGCAGAGCCATTAATATCTTCAGTCTCATCCTTTGCAGATGCCATGGGAACCACGGTTTCGATATAGCTCTTACCCTTTTTATAGAATTTAAACATTCTTCTAAGGCTTGATGACTCGTTATGGACGTAATACTTGCTGTTATCGGCATCTTCGATATTGGTAATGCCGTCATCATCGATATAGGCAGCATCGATGTAGGATGAAGTATCCCTCGGGAGCTTCTTTTCTTTAAGCCGCTTTCTTGCAACATAACCTATGAAAGTATAAATGCATGCAAAAGTAGGCACACCGATAAGCCATCCGATAGGTCCAAAAACTCCGCCAAATACAAGTATTGCAAATATTACCCAAAAGCTTGAAAGTCCCGTTGAGTTACCAAGGATAATCGGTCCAAGGATATTGCCGTCAAACTGCTGGATTATCATTATAAGAAGCAGGAAAACCAAGGCCTTCAAAGGATTGATCATTATCAGAAGTATCGCTCCAAAGAATGCTCCGATATAAGGTCCAAAGAAAGGAATAATATTGGTCAGGCCTACTACGAATGACAAAAGTACCGCATATGGAATCTTTAAAATCTCACAGAAAATAAATGTGATAATTCCGATAATCAATGAATCCACCAGCTTACCGATTACAAAACCGGTAAATGTATAGTGGGCATATCTGAATGCACCGATAACTTCGTTGGCACTTTCCTTTTTCATAAATGCATAGCAAAGCTTCTTGGCCTGTCCCATGAAAAGCTCTTTCGAGTTAAGAACATAGATAGCAACAATTACTCCTACCACCAGATAAAGGAAAATCTGTATTGCGCTCATCATACTCTTTGATACAGTTGAAATTACTGTGGAAATGTTGGGTATTACCTTGGATTTAAACATCTCCATCACAGTTGATGAGTAGGTCTGGATCAGATTATCAACAGTGGATCTGACCCTTGGATTATCATTTAAATATTTATCTACATATTTTTGCAAATTGGTAATGTAGTAAGGGAAATTCCTGATGATCTCATTTATACTTCTGACAAGCTGAGGTATCAGCACCATCAGCATTGCATAGAGAATAAATGCAGCAAAGCCCATTGTCAGTAAAACACTGATCTTCCTGATATTCTTGCGCTTCTTTCTGTGTTCAGGTTTTTTGAGGTCGATTCCCCTCATTTTATGAACAGGATACAGCCACCTGGACTCAATAAAATTGAGAACAGGTGTAAGGATATAAGCTATTACGCATCCTGTGATGACCGGCGCAAGAATGGAAATAAGCGAGCTTATGGCCCCTGCTATCTTGCTGCCATTAAAAAGAACATAGTAAAAAAGAATAATTACTATGGCACATATGATTACGGACAGCATTATGCTGACCTGTTTTTTCCCCGGTTTCCACTTCATGGAAGTACCCCCAAAACATTTTCATATATAGTAGTGCTTAAATGTTTTAATACTTACTGGATTTAGATATTCTCAAGTCTGTAAACAAGACTATCAAGGAAATCAGGTTCATACTCCTCGATTTTGCCTGCATCACACTTCTTGGAAAATTCAGGATCAAGGGGTATTTTGGCAAGAACGTCCATTCCTTTACTTGCAGCGTAGGAATCAAGCTTGCTCTCTCCAAATACATAAATAGGCTTGTTGCAGTGAGGACAGTTCATATAGCTCATGTTCTCAACAAGACCTATGATGGGCACATTCATAAGACCTGCCATGTTTACTGCCTTCTCAACGATCATTGAAACAAGCTCCTGAGGTGTTGAAACCACAATAATTCCATCAACAGGAAGTGACTGGAAAACAGTAAGGGGAACATCACCTGTTCCGGGAGGCATATCAACAAACATATAATCAATATCGCCCCAGTTGGTCTCACCGTAAAACTGTTTTACAACACCAGCAATTACAGGACCTCTCCAGATAACCGGATCTGTGTCATTCTCCATAAGAAGATTAACTGATATAAGCTTAATTCCCTTATCTGATACAGCAGGAATCATATTACCGTTTTCGTCAGCATATCTAAGGGGATCAGCACCGAACATCTTAGGAATTGAAGGGCCTGTGATATCAGCATCAAGTACACCTGTCTTGTATCCCTTTCTGTTCATAGCGCAGGCGCAAAGTCCTGTAACAAGGCTCTTACCAACGCCGCCCTTACCACTGACTACGCCAATGATCTTCTTTATATTTGTCCCCTCAGCGGTCTTTACACGGAAGCTCTCCATGCTCTCACGCTTAAAGTCCTCGGGTGTTTTTTTCTTCTTTTCTTCTGCCATTTCTAAAAAATCTCCAATTCTTTATTTCTCAAATTTTACATCAGTTAAGGAAATAGTCTCCTTATCCGATTCATCGCAAAGATATTTGCCGATGATATATCTGGGCCTGTTTTTGGTCTCCAGATAGATTTTGCCAATGTATTCACCTATTACGCCAAGGGAAATCATTGTAAGTCCGCCGATGGCCCAAACAGAAAGAACCGTTGTGGTCCATCCGGGAATAGTATGTCCTGTAAAATGTCTAACAAGACTATATATAAGTACAACAATACTTACTATAAAAATGAAAACACCAAGCTCAGCAATAAATCTTATGGGTTTGGTACTAAGAGATGTAATTCCCTCAAATGCAAATGAAAGCATTTTGAAAAGTGGATATTTACTCTCTCCTGCAAATCTCTCGGAACGCTCATAGTACACAATATCGGTATCAAGACCGATCATGGGAACTATTCCTCTAAGGAAAAGATTTACTTCTCCAAATTCCGCAAGCATATTAAGAGCTTTGCTGCTCATAAGTCTAAAATCAGCATGGTTAAAGACAATGTCTGCTCCCATCCTGTTCATTAACTTATAATAGCCTTCCGCAGTAAAGCGTTTGAAAAATGTATCCGTATTGCGTCTGCTTCTTACGCCAAATACAATATCCTTGCCTTCGTTAAATTTCTCCAGCATCTCATCAATTGCATTAATGTCATCCTGAAGATCCGCATCCATGGAAATAGAGACATCACAGATATCCTTCACAGTCATTAGACCTGAAAGAAGCGCATTCTGATGTCCCCTGTTTCTGGAAAGCTTGATACCCTGAAAAATAGGATTCTCATTATGAAGCTTCTCAATGATCTCCCAGGTATTATCCTTTGATCCGTCATTTACAAAAACAATTCGGCTGTCGGAAGTAATAACTCCCTTGCCGATCAGATCATTGTATTTTGCAAGAAGCCTTTTTGAAGTCTCAGGTAATACCTCCTGCTCGTTATAGCAGGGGATTACCATGAAAAGTCTGTTAGTTGTTTGCATTGATATAATTTACCAGTCCTTCACTGTCTATTATTTTCTGCATAAAAGGAGGAAATGCCTGACCCTGATAGGTCTTGCCGGTGGTCTCGTCAGTGATAACGCCTGTATCAAAGTTGATGCTTACTACATCTCCATCAGCAATTTCCTTAGCAGCTTCTTCACACTCAACTATGGGTAAACCAATATTAATACTGTTGCGATAGAAAATTCTTGCAAAGGTCTCAGCAATAACGCAGGAAACTCCTGCGGCTTTAATTGCGATCGGTGCATGCTCTCTGGATGATCCGCATCCAAAGTTCTTGTTTGCAACGATGATATCGCCTTCCTTTACATTCTTTATAAAATCCTTATCGATATCTTCCATGCAGTGAGCGGCAAGCTCCTTGTGATCTGTGGTATTAAGATATCTTGCAGGAATGATTACATCTGTATCTACATTGTCGCCGAATTTAAATACTCGTCCCTTAGCTTCCTTCATGTCTATATCCTCTCATATTCTTACAGCTCAGAAGGCTGTGAAAGTTTGCCGGTTATTGCACTTGCAGCTGCTACTGCAGGAGATGCAAGATAAATCTCGGAATCGGTAGCGCCCATACGACCTACAAAGTTACGGTTTGTGGTTGATACACATCTCTCTCCTGATGCAAGAATTCCCATGTATCCACCAAGACAAGGGCCGCATGTAGGTGTAGAAACAACTGCGCCTGCTTCGATGAAGGTTCTGATAAGTCCCTCTTCCATAGCCTGCAGATAAATTGACTGAGTAGCAGGGATAACAATACATCTTACTCCGTCAGCAACCTTTCTGCCCTTTAAGATATCTGCGGCGATTCTCATGTCATTAATACGTCCGTTTGTGCAGGAACCTATTACAACCTGGTCAATCTTAATATCAAAATTCTCATCAAAGGTATGAGTATTCTCAGGAAGATGAGGGAATGCTACTGTGGGCTTAAGTGATGAAAGGTCAATGTCATAAACCTCATCATATTCAGCATCCGCATCAGCTTCGTAAACCTTGATCTCTTTACCCGGAGCATGCTCCTTAAGATATTCAAGAGTCTTCTCATCTACAGGGAAAATACCGTTCTTTCCACCTGCTTCGATAGCCATGTTAGCGATAGTGAATCTGTCATCCATTGAAAGTGAAGCCACTCCTTCACCTGTAAACTCCATGGATTTATATAAAGCGCCGTCAACACCTATTTTACCGATGATGTGAAGAATTACATCCTTACCGCTTACATTCTCAGAAAGCTTACCTGTAAGGTTGAATTTGATGGCTGAAGGAACCTTGAACCATGCTTTTCCTGTTGCCATGCCGGCTGCCATATCTGTGGAACCAACGCCGGTACTAAATGCACCAAGTGCTCCATAAGTACAGGTATGTGAATCAGCTCCGATTATAAGGTCGCCTGCAACGGTCAAACCTTTTTCAGGAAGAAGTGCATGCTCGATACCCATCTGTCCTACTTCAAAATAATTGGTGATATCATTTTTCTTTGCGAATTCGCGAACGCATTTGCAGTTCTGCGCTGACTTGATGTCCTTATTTGGAACGAAATGATCCGGGACGAGCGCGATCTTATCTTTATCGAAAACGCCCTTAGTGTTAAACTTTTCCATCTCCCCGATAGCGACGGGACTTGTGATGTCATTACCAAGAACAAGGTCAAGATCTGCCTCAATAAGCTGGCCGGCCTTAACTTCATCAAGGTGTGCATGTGCTGCCAGAATTTTCTGGCTCATTGTCATCTTGCTCATAAATTCCACGCTCCTTATATTTTTCCCAACTAATAATTTACCATTTTTAACGCTGTTTGTAAAAACGAACAAACACTAAATATGCCGATAAAACAGCAATTCCAATAATAGTTAATATAATGCCCTGACCATATCCCTTAGGAGTATAGTCAGCTCTTATTTCATGTACTCCCGCAGATACCTTAACAGCCATCATTCCATAATCTGCGTTTATGATCTCAGCCTCTGCTCCATCCACTGTCATGGTGAAGTTATCCATATTAGGTACAGAGAAGAAAATAAGCTTCGTCTTATCAAGATTAGCTGTTGTTGCACTAAAACCATGGGTATCAGGCTTAAATGAAACACAGGCGGTTTCACGCTTCTCCTCACAGTTCATATTGAAAAACTCAATAGGGATCTCTGCCTGGTAGTAAGCTTCGGGAAGTTCTTCTAATTCACCCTCAAGCTGATCAGCGTCATCATCACTTACAATTACGCCTGCGCTAAGGACCTTATCTCTTATGCCATCATTAAGCATCTCTTCATAATCGGATTCAGCAATATAGTAATCATAGGCAATTCCCATGGGTATATAGTTTTCGTTGTAGTAAATATCTATACCGTTCTGGGAATCGACATTTATGAATTCCTCTATGCCATCACCATTATTGAATATACCGTCCTTATTAATTATAGAGTTCTCAAGATAATATTTCTGAGACAAAATTGCTCTAAGTCCAACCTTCTCAGCAGGTATCTTGGTCTCAACTGATCTATTTATACCGCCTGTTTTTTCAAGGAAGTCAAAGGTCTCACCCGGTATGGTACTTATAAAACTATGAAGTGAAGACTTTCCCCATACAAACTCATAATTGGTAGCGGTATCATCTGTCTCAATTCTGTAGAACTCATCTCCTTCAAGCTTAGGAGATGTCTTAAGCATCTGAATCTCCCACTGCTCTTTACCGTAATCTGTGATAAGATCGCTTCCCGCCTTCAGCATAAGTAAAAGAGTAAGTACGCTTCCAAAAATAGTAAGTACAAAAAGAACATTAAGCCTCATTATGGGCTTTTTAAGAGTCTTTTTACCGATTTTCCTAAGGCACTTTGGAAATGCAAAAACAGTGATTACCAAAAGCACCATCATTACTGCGGTTCCAACCACCTGCTTTTCATAGATCTTCGTATTCTCTATGAGCTTATTAAATACAATGTCCCCATTTTTATCATAGCTGGGGAAAATTGATATAAGCAAAATTACTATGTATACGAAGTTAGTGATAAGCACGCCCTTTTTCAGGTGAATGGATCTGCCCCTCTCTATCATTTTGGCAGTTACCATAGCCATGAAAAGAATGGGCATATAGAACCATCTGAAATAATAAGTGGCGTTAAACATTGAAAAGCTGGCATTCAGTATCGGTATAAATGAAAAGATAAGACATACCAAAAGCAGTCTTTTATACTCATCCTTCTTAAATTTATGTGATATAAAATATGCCACAACTCCTGCTATTCCAAACACCGGCAGATAGGCTGCAAGGGAAGCTACTCTAACTTCTCCCGTGTAGAAAACAGTGCCCTTACCGATAATATCAGGAATCATTACCATGCTTTTAACTATGTCCCAAAGCATCTTCATGCTTGGATAAGCAACGGCGTCATAACCGATCATCAGCTCCGATAATCTGTCATTTCCTGTAATTCCATAAAATGCCTGAAGCAGATAAAAGCCTCCAATCAGGCATCCAAGCGTTCCGCCAAAGAGTGCCCTTAAAAACATTCTGAAAATCTGCTTTGGTCTGTTCCCCGGAACGAATCTCACCACAAAATAAATAAGCAGAAATACAACCTGTCCGAAGAAGAAATAGTAATTTATGACAGCCATAAGTAGCGTCATAAGTGAAAAAGCCACAAGCTTTTTTCCTGCGGGTATATAAAACCAATGATCCTGATGATGGTCTATTTCCATAAGTTCATCAAAGGTATACAGAAACAAAGGGAAGAACGCCACAACATCCGTAAAATGGTTAAACACAATGTTACATGCATTAAAACCTGAAAATGCATATAGCAAAGCTCCGATAATTGCGGATTCGTCTCTGATAACATGCTTTCTTATATAGAAATAAGCGGTCCCTGCACAGATTGCATATTTTAATGCCATTAGATATGGCATCATATATGGAATAGCCGATTCAGGAAATGGAATTGTCAGCCAGAAAAACGGACTTCCCAATAGATAAAAAGAGAAGGAAGTCATCATTGTGGTTCCAAGATCAACATTCCAGTTTAGAAACAGCTCTCCGTTCCTAATAGCTCTGTGAGCCTGCATATAAAAAGGAATCTGCTGCACATTGTAATCACCGTAATAGAAAAATGGCATCCCTCTGGTGATAAAAAATGGCAAGGCAGCCACCATATACATTACAAACGACAGCACCATAATCTGAATTATACGAATATGTGTGGGCCTTGTTCTGTAATACTCCATTACTAAAACACTCCAAATAAATTATAAGATAGGATTTTATCTCTGATGAAAAAGGCTGCCGCTTAGCGGCAGCCCTTACGCTTTTAAAATTAGTTGTTTATAAGCTTGTCGTTCTCGTTGTTCCAGCTGTAAAGCTTTCTGATCTCCTTACCGATCTGCTCAGCGGGATGCTCAGCTGCAAGCTTTCTCATTGCATTGAAATGTACCTGACCGCCTGCATCAGACATATCAAGAAGGAATTCCTTAGCAAATGTACCATCCTGGATATCTGAAAGGATCTTCTTCATTGCCTTCTTTGTATCCTCAGTAACGATCTTGGGACCTGTTACATAATCGCCATACTCAGCTGTGTTAGAGATTGAATATCTCATTCCTGCAAAACCTGACTGATAGATAAGATCTACGATGAGCTTCATCTCGTGTACACACTCGAAGTATGCGTTTCTCGGATCATAACCAGCCTCAACAAGAGTCTCAAAACCAGCCTGCATAAGTGCGCAAACACCGCCGCAAAGAACTGCCTGCTCACCGAAGAGGTCTGTCTCTGTCTCTGTTCTGAATGTGGTCTCAAGGATACCTGCTCTTGCACCGCCGATACCAGCGCCATAAGCCAGAGCCTTATCAAGAGCCTTACCTGTAGCATCCTGATGTACAGCTACAAGACAAGGTGTTCCCTTACCTGCCTGATACTCACTTCTTACAGTGTGGCCGGGAGCCTTAGGAGCGATCATTGTAACATCAACATCCTTGGGGGGCTGAATGAGACCAAAGTGAATATTGAAGCCGTGTGCGAACATAAGCATGTTGCCTGCTTCAAGGTTGGGCTCGATATCTTCCTTATACATCTTAGCCTGCTTCTCATCGTTGATAAGGATCATAATCACATCAGCCATCTTTGCAGCTTCAGCTGTGGGATAAACCTTAAGTCCCTGTGCCTCAGCTTTTGCTTTACTCTTAGAGCCTTCATAGAGACCGATAATGACGTTGCAGCCTGACTCCTTAAGGTTCAATGCGTGTGCGTGACCCTGTGAACCATATCCGATAATTGCAATGGTCTTACCCTCTAAGAGTGATAAGTTGCAATCCTCCTGATAGAAAATGCGTGCTTCCTGTGACATGTTTCCTTACCTCCGTAAATTTAAATTTTATATATACAGCGAAATAAATAATATTTCGTAGTAAACCTTATTTTTCTTCCAGTTCCTTAACAGAAACTACTTTATCAACGCCTCTTGTAAGACCGGCGATACCTGTTCTTGCGAGCTCTAAGATCTCTTTGCCTTCAAGCATCTTAAGAAGTGCGTCTACCTTAGACTGGTTACCTGTGATCTCGATTATAAGAGACTCAGGTGTAACATCGATGATATTAGCTCTGAAAATATTGGCGATTGTCATGATACTCTCGCGCTCTTTCTCACCGGCTCTGACCTTGATAAGAGAAAGCTCTCTGTATACACTTTCTTCCGGCTCAAGCTCGTGAATATCTCTTACGTCGATGAGCTTGCTGAGCTGTTTCTCAATCTGATCTAAGATCACATCATCACCTGATGCTACGATGGTTATTCTGGTATAGTTTGGATCTGTGGTAGTACCGGCTGTAATACTTTCGATATTATAACCGCGGCGTGCGAAAAGACCTGAAATCCTGGTCAAAACGCCTGATGTATTATCTACCAGCAGCTGAAATACTTTTTTCTTCATACTCCTCCAATGAACTGCCGTTTAAACTTATATCAATAAATTTTATGCGTTTTTAATGCATAAGTCAATGAAATACTTTTATAATTTAAAGCTTTAACGCTTTAAATTATTGTATATTTTAAACAAAGTTCAGTTTTTATCATTTTCACCGCATTTTGTAAGGGCTACAGTACCTGTTCTTGCTATCTCAACAATGGATACTGTGCGAAGCATTTCTATGAAAAGCTCAACCCTCTCAGGGGTGTCGCATATCTGAATCATCATAAGATTCTTACTCATATCCACGATCTGAGCCTTCATTATGTCGCAGTTTTCCATAATATCTCTGCGGTTTTCTCTGTTGTAGCGCACCTTAATAAGAGTGAGCTCTCTGCATATACTCATGCTCTCCTTAAAGGTCTTTACCTTGATGACATCAAGCTTTTTGTTGAGCTGTTTTTCTATCTGCTCGATAGTTCGCTCGTCGCCGCTTGATACAATTGTCATGCAGGACACATCCCTTGAATTGGTCTCGCCCACAACCAGAGAATCAATATTGAAATTTCTTCTTGAAAACAATCCCGCTACCTTACAAAGAACGCCGGCATGGTTTTCTACAAGTACAGAATAAATTCTTTTCATAATCTACCACCCCTTTACTTAGCCAGGTCATAAGGATCAACAACGATTTCTGCAATTACAGGTGCATCATCCTTTAAAAGTGCTTCTATAAGTTCTTCAGCCTCTTCCTGATTACTTGCTTTCATGTAGTTCATATCGTAGGCTTCAGCGATCTTATCAAGCTTTGGAGATTCGTCCAGAATAACCATATTGTATCTGTCATCCAGCTTATAATGCTGATACTCACGAACCATTCCAAGGAAATTATTTCTGAAAATAATGATCTTTACGTTATTTCCATACTGCTTCAAAGTGGAAAGCTCCATCATTGACATCTGGAAACCTCCCTCACCCATAACAGCAACAACTGTCTTATTAGGATCAGCTTCCTTTGCGCCAAAGGCAGCAGGTATCGAATAGCCCATGGTTCCCATACCGCCTGATGTAAGGAATCTGCCTTTCTTTACAAGGTGCCATCTGCAGGACCAAATCTGATTCTGTCCTACGTCAGCTACATAAATGGCATCCTCAGGAAGTCTTATGGAAAGCTTATTAAGGAACTGCATGGGGTCAACGAATTTTGAGGTGTCGATTTCAGGTCTTTTCTCAACCATGGTGAGTCTGTACTCATTCAAAGTATCGATCCAGTCCTGTCTCTTATGGATCAGATCCTCTTTATCCTCAAATTCATTTATTTTCTTGAAAATATGCTTTATATCACCTACAAGAGGTATGGTAGGGCCTACGTTTTTACCGATTTCTGCAGGATCTACATCGATATGAATAAGAACCTTATTCTCAGTTATAAGATCAGGTCTGTTCACAGCTCTGTCTGCTACGCGGGCACCAACCATCAACAGAAGGTCAGATTCATTAAGAGCCCTGTTGGCATAAGGTCTTCCGTTATTACCAACCATTCCAAAATACATGGGATCAAGAGAACTCATTACACCTATACCCATCATGGTTGATACAACAGGAATCTGATTCTCCTTGGAAAATTTCCTTATCTCATCTACAGCACCGGAAAGGTGTACACCACCGCCTACGCAGATAATAGGTCTCTTTGCCTGAGCAACCTCTTTTACGACCTTCTTTATCTGAACAGCGTTACCCTCAACTGTGGGCTTATAGGTACGCATATTTACTTTTTCAGGATATGAAAACTTGGATATCTCTGCCATCTGGATATCCATGGGAATATCAATAAGAACAGGGCCTCTTCTTCCGGTGTTTGCAATGTGAAAAGCTTCCTTGAAAACTCTCGGAATATCATTTACGTCCCTGATTAGATAACTGTATTTTACAAATGATTCTGCTGCGCCTGTGATGTCAGCCTCCTGGAAAACATCACTGCCGATAAGCTCGGAATTAACCTGACCTGTGATGCAAACAAGGGGAATACTGTCAGCATAAGCTGTAGCGATTCCGGTGATAAGGTTGGTGGCACCGGGGCCGCTTGTTACAGCACATACGCCTACATTTCTGCTGATTCGTGCATAGCCGCTGGCGCAATGAGCGGCATTCTGCTCGGTTCTTACAAGAACCTGCTTGATATCGACTTCTCCGAGAGCATCATAAAAAGGAGCTATTGCAACTCCGGAGTAGCCGTAAACAACCTTTACTTTTTCTTCTTCGAGACATTTAACTATCGCCTGTGCTCCGTTCATAATTAAGCCTCCATTTTTGTAAATTTTATCACGTATAGGGAAAATGTTACACTGCGCTGATGATGTTCTTAACCACTCTTACGCAGTTTGCTGCATCGGATGAATATCCGTCAGCACCTATTTCCCAGGCATAATCCTCAGTAACAACCGCGCCGCCGATGATTATCTTAGCGTTGCAGTTCTTTTCCTTAGCAATTCTGACCACGTTTTTCATTTCCTGCATGGTCGTTGTCATTAGAGCTGAAAGTGCGATAATTCCTGCATTTTCAGAAATAGCTGTATCAACTATCTTTTCACTTGGAACATCCTTTCCAAGATCGATAACGTTAAATCCATGGTTCTTAAGCATAAGGGCCACAAGGTTCTTACCTATGTCATGGATATCACCGTGAACGGTGGCTATTACTATTGTGACCTTATCCTTGGAATCCTCTCCACCTGCTTCTTTGAGAAGCGGCTCAAGCTTCGCAATACTGAGCTTCATGGCTTCAGCACTGGCAATTAGCTGCGGAAGGAAGTATTTTCCTTTATCAAAAAGCTCACCTACTTCGTTAATTGCAGGCATAAGCACATCATTAAGTAGTATTTTGGGTTCGCATCCAGCATCTATTGCGTCAAGGGTGTCCTTTTCTATGTTTTTCTTTGAGCCCTTCATTACGTCTGTTTTTACTTTTTCATAAAAAGCCGTTTTGGCATCGACTTCTTTAAGCTCAGTACCTTCCTTTGAAGCTGCTGTTTTTTCATCTTTTACAGAAGGTGTTACGGAAAGAGTCTGTCCTTTAGGTACGCATGCAACCTGCACATTCATACCATCGTAACGGTTCATTCTGTCGATATAACGAATATCGGCTTCTTCCTTATGCCTCAAAAGGTCTGATGCAAAAGCACTGTTTACAAGAAGTTCCTGAGAAGGATTACAGATAGCCATTGTAAGACCGTTTGCAATCGCCATTGTTAGGAAAGCTGTATTTATAAATGCTCTCTGAGGAAGACCAAAGGAAATATTGGAAAGTCCACAGATAGTAGCAAGACCTTTTTCTTTGCAGTAAGCAATAGTTGAAAGAGTCTCCAGCGCTGCCTCGGGATTTGCACCGATTGTGGCAACAAGGCCGTCAACAACAATATCCTCTTTTGTAAGTCCAAACGCGTAGGCTTTGTCACAAAGCTCATCTATAAAGCTGTGTTTTTCCGCAAGGTCCTTTGGAAGGCCTTTTGGTCCAACGGGAAGTGCTATAAACATAGCTCCGTATTTTTTAGCAAGAGGCAGGAATCTTTCTGCCTTATCTTTTTCCAGTGAGATAGAGTTAATAAGAGCTCTTCCCGGATATTTCCTAAGAGCCATCTCCATGGTGGCTTCATCACTGGTATCTATGCAAAGAGGAAGTGATGTAAGAGGCATTATCTCATCAAGAACATCACTCATCATCTGCTTCTCATCGATACCGCTCATGCCCACGTTAACATCAAGAATTGCTGCTCCATCGCTCTCTTGCTGTGATACAAAATCGCAGACCATATCAAGCTTGCCTTCACGAAGCTCTGCCTGAAGCTTTTTCTTACCTGTAGGATTGATTCTCTCACCCACGATCATGAAAGGATCATTAAGAGAAAATGCAACAGTTTCTCTCTCGCTTGTAAGGTATCTTATTCCTTCAGGCTTCCTTGGAGCATCACTCTCGAAGCCTGCGTATTTATCGTGAATTCCCTTAATATAATCAGGATCTGTTCCGCAGCATCCACCAATTACAGTTGCACCGGCTTTAAGAATATTCTCCATCTCAGTTACAAAGGTATCGCAGTCCATGTCGTAGCCTGTACTTCCATCGGGATTCATAACAGGAAGTCCTGCATTGGGCTTTGCGATTACGGGAATAGACGTAACTGAAGCAATCTCTTTTACAATATTTACTATTTTATCTGGTCCTGTGCCGCAGTTTGTTCCGATTGCTGCAGCTCCCATGGATTCAAGAACTATAGCAGCAGTCTTGGCATCTGTTCCGAAAAGTGTTCTTCCATCTGCTTCAAAAGAAAGAGTAACCATTACAGCTATGTCTGAAACTTCCTTTGCTGCAATCAGGGCTGCTCTGCATTCCTGAAGGCTAAGCATGGTCTCAACAACCAGAAGATCCACCCCTGCATCAACAAGCACCTTTATCTGCTCTTTGTAAACATCTATAAGCTCTTCAAAATCAAGGTCGCCCATAGGTTTAAGCTGTCTGCCTGTCATTGTGATATCACCGGCAACCAGGGCTTTACCGGCAGCACTTTCTTTTGCAATCCTGACAAGCTCTGTATTTATCTCAGTGACCTTATCCTCAAGGCCGAAGTTTTTTAGCTTAATTCTGTTTCCAGTAAAAGTCGGTGCATAAATAATATCTGATCCTGCAGCAACATAAGCGCTCTGCAGCTCTTTAATAACATCTTCGTGTTCTATAAGCCACTGCTCTGTACATGCGCCTGCAGGCAGACCTCTTTTCATAAGAAAAGTCCCGGTACCGCCATCAAGGAAAACAATCTTCTTGTCATTTATAAATTTAATCAGTTCTTCTCTGTTCATATAATGTAATCTTTCTTCAGTATATTTCTTCAAGTTTTGAGCTATTATAATACAGCATAGACTAATTTATCAATTTTAAAGGAATGTATATTTATGAATATCGAAACGATCATCTGTATAATTATACATTTTTATCCTTTTTAGTCAAAGTTTTTATTTTATAAATTGTTAGCGAAAGCACAATCGTAAGAACAATCACCATAAATGGTCTTGCATACATAAAGGAATCATTCCCATATATCTCAGGATTTATTCTGTCTATAAACCAGCCAAACAAGGATATTACAAAAACATGCATATAATAAACATGTGATGAAATAGTTCTTCCCACAAATTCAAATGCCTTTATGTGAAAAAATTTCTTTTTGCCCATGTTTCTTCCGGCATTTTCCAAAATAAGAAGCGCCAGAACTATAAGCAAGGATCCAAAGTAGACTTCCTTACTCTTCCAAACTGAGTACTCTGCCAAGGTTGAAATTATTCCTAATACCAATAAAGTAACGCCAGGGGTAATTTCCTTGAAGAACTCCATTTTAGAGAGCTTGTCACTAAACCACACTCCCAGCATTGTGAAGGGAACGCCCACAAAGAGCCAGTTTCTTACAACGTACCAGGTGGAAATACTGATATCAAAGGGTCTTATGGGATAATAGGTCTGTAAGAGTTCAAGGACAAAAAGAAGCATCATAAGTGATACCGTAAGAAAGGGTGCCCAGCTTCTGACAAACCTTGCAAATATTATTACAAGCAAATACACATAAATAAGTGCCAGTATAAACCATAAGTGATCAAATGAATACGTAAAATCGTATATAAACTTACCGGAATTAAAAAGTATCAGTCTTGAAAACTCAAAGCTGTTGTACTTATCGGAAAGCCATTCAGACACAGTATGTCCTACAGTTAAGCTATACCAAAAGGAATAAATCGTATAGAAACTCCAGACAGGAAAAAGAACCCCAAGAAGCTTTTTTGTTTTCTGAAAAACAGTCTTTCTGATATCAGATACTTCTATGCAGGATTCCTTTAAAAGATATTTCCCAGAAATCACAAAGAAGAATGGAACTGCAAAGCGTGCAAGGGCTTCGCACAAATCTCCTGTAATACCGGGAAACTTACAATGAATCAATATAACAAATATACAGGCAATCGCCTTAATTTCATCAAGTAAAGCACTATGTGCTGTTTTTTTCATACCCCTCCGGGACACCATATCACTTTAAAACTCCCAATATGATGTCAGATAATACAATATATAAAACAAACTTTAGTCAAGACCATAGTCAGATGAGTGCTTAAGTCTTGTAAGAGCTCTTGCCATGGCAGCTTGAGCAGTGTAATACTCTTTGATGGAATTATTCTGTCGCATCTCTTCTTCTGCTCGCTCCAGGGCTCTTCTTGCTCTGTTTCTGTCGATATCCTCAGGCTTCTCAACTGTATCAACAATAACAATAACTCTGTTATTGGCAATCTGAGCTGAGCCCACACCAACGATACAGTCAATCTTATCGCCAATCTCATCTCTTATGGTCATCTTGCCGTTGTAGATAGCAAGCACAAGCTCCTCATGCTCCGGTAGAATGGCATATTCACCGTCAATGCAGGGCAAAATTATCTCGGCTGCTCTGCCATTATAAAATATTCCGTTTATGGACATAACCTGTAGATTAAAGGTTTTTCTCTCCAAAACTTATCACCTCAAATAAACAATAGCTTTTGTTACGATCACTCAAAAGCAACTATTCGAAAGCTCTTTAATTCTCGCCGCCTTCAAGCTTTTTAGCCTTCTCCACCACATCATCGATTGTGCCTACATTGAAAAATGCAGCTTCAGGATAATCATCCATCATACCATCAATGATCATTTTAAAGCCTCTGATCGTCTCTTTAAGAGGAACATAAACACCCTTAACGCCTGTGAAGGTCTCAGCTACATGGAAGGGCTGTGATAAAAATCTCTGAATCTTACGTGCTCTGTAAACAGTAAGCTTATCATCTTCACCAAGCTCGTCCATACCAAGAATCGCAATAATATCCTGGAGCTCTTTATATTTCTGAAGCATCTCCTGAACCTTGGTGGCAACATAGTAATGCTCTTCACCTACGACATCAGCTTCAAGAATTCGGCTTGATGATTCAAGAGGATCAACAGCCGGATAAATACCCTGTTCTACAATCTTACGGGATAAAACCGTCGTAGCATCCAAGTGAGCGAATGTGGTTGCGGGAGCAGGATCCGTAAGGTCATCAGCAGGCACGTAAACAGCCTGTACAGAAGTAACGGAACCTGTCTTGGTGGATGCAATTCTCTCCTGAAGCTGACCTAAGTCAGTAGCAAGAGTGGGCTGATATCCAACCGCAGAGGGCATACGTCCAAGAAGTGATGAAACCTCTGAACCTGCCTGTACAAATCTGAAAATATTATCAATGAACAAAAGCACATCCTGTCGCTCTCTGTCACGGAAATACTCAGCCATTGTAAGACCGGTCTCCGCAACTCTCATACGAGCTCCCGGGGGCTCATTCATCTGTCCGAAAACAAGGGCAGTTTTCTCTAAAACACCTGACTCCTTCATCTCGGTCCACAGATCATTACCTTCACGAGAGCGCTCTCCAACACCTGTAAAAATGGAGTATCCACCGTGCTCTGTAGCGATATTCTGAATAAGCTCCTGAATAAGAACTGTCTTACCTACACCGGCGCCACCGAAAAGACCGATCTTACCGCCCTTAGCATAAGGCGCAAGAAGATCGATAACCTTGATACCTGTTTCAAGAATCTCCGCAACAGGACTCATATCTTCAAGCTTTGGAGGCTCTCTGTGAATTGACCAGTGCTTTTCGCCATCGAGATTCGCCCCGCCGTCAATGGTATCGCCAAGCACATTGAAAAGTCTTCCAAGGTTCTTCCTTCCAACAGGAACACTGATAGGACCACCTGTCTGATAAACAGGCATATCCTTTGCAAGACCTTCACTTGCTGTAAGCATGATACATCTTACAACATTGTCTCCCACGTGCTGAGCAACCTCCATGACGCCCTTTTTCTCACCTACCATTACCTTAAGAGCATCACTTATGTATGGAAGATTACCATTTTCAAATAAGACATCTACTACAGGTCCCATAACCTGCAGGATTTTTCCTTCGTTATTCACTCGCTCATCCTCTTATTATTTACTAGCGCGATTTTTACGCTGTTTGATTTCTTTAGCTCTCTTAAGTGCTTTGGCTCCGCTGACAACCTCAGTAATCTCCTGGGTTATCGCCGCCTGCCTCTTTCTGTTATACTGTTTTACCAGCTCTCCTATCATGGATGTAGCATTTTTATTGGCATTATCCATGGCCATCATTCTGGCATTCTGTTCAGAACAGAAGGTCTCAACCAAAGTTCCGAAAATAAATCCCGTGATGAAGTTAGGAACAATGTTATCGATTATGGCCTTAGGGCTTGGATCAAAGATAAATTCCTCATTGTAGGCATCAATGATCCTGTATCTGTTTCTGGCATTCTCGATAATATCCAAGGGAAGTATCTTCTCGATCTTAACCTCGCTCGTAAGAGAATTCTTCATGGATGTATAGACTACATAGACCTCATCCAAAACACCGTTTCTGTAATCTTCAAGTATTGTAGCGGAAATATCTCTGGCTCTGTCCAGATTAGGGTTCTGCGCAGTATATCTGAAGTTCTCTTCTATCTTGAAGCCGAGACTTGTAAAATAATGTCTTCCAAATTCACCAACAACATAGAGCTTATAGTTTACGAGTTTGTTACTCTCTCTAATATGCTCCTCTGCCAGCTTAACCACATTATGGTTAAAGGCTCCGGCAAGCCCTTTATCTGATGTAAGAATTAAATATCCCTTCGCTCTTGCATGAAAAGGAATTCCTTCCGCTGTCTGAAGGAAAATATCCTCTACGTCATCGGGAATATGCCTTGATACTCTTGCAATCATAGCCTGAAGCGCATAGAAATAAGGCTCGGTATCTGCAAGCTGTTTCTTTGCCTTACGGAGCTTATTGGAGGAGATCATATACATCGCATTTGTAATTTTCATTGTGTCGCGAATACTGCTGATTCTATCGCGAATCTCTTTTATGTTAGCCACAAAAAATCACCTTAATCCAAATTCAATATCTTTCTCTTCTTTTTGAGCTCCTCTTTGAGGTGTTCATTGTTAATTCTCTCAAACTCATCAGCTGACTCAAGAATAGCCTTCTTTGTAGAATCTGAGAGGTCATTGGATTTAACTATATCTTCAATGATATCCTGTCTGTTTTCTTCAAAATACTTAAGGAGACGGACCTTATAATCCTTAACATCATTTACCGGCACAAAATCAAGCTTTCCGCCGTTTGCACAAACAAGCAGAATTACCTGCTCATACATTGCATAAGGCTTACCCAGTGGCTGTTTTAACAGTTCCATCAGTACGCTGCCATGACGAAGCTGACTCTTTGTGGTCTCATCAAGGTCAGATGCAAACTGAGTAAATACAGCCATCTCTCTGTACTGCGCAAGATCGATACGTATGCTTCCGGAAGCCTTCTTCATGGCCTTGGTCTGAGCCGCACTACCTACACGGGATACAGACAGTCCTACGTTTACAGCAGGTCTCATACCCTCAAAAAACAGATCTGATTCAAGGAAAATCTGTCCGTCAGTAATCGAAATAACATTGGTAGGAATATATGCAGATACATCTCCCGCCTGGGTTTCGATAATAGGAAGCGCTGTTATTGAACCGCCTCCAAGATCGCTTGAAAGCTTACTTGATCTCTCAAGAAGTCTTGAGTGCAGATAGAATACATCTCCGGGATAAGCCTCGCGTCCGGGGGATCTCTCAAGCAAAAGTGAAAGTGCTCTGTATGCAACAGCATGTTTTGACAGATCATCATAGATTATCAGAACATCTTTGCCCATCAGCATGAAATATTCAGCCATAGCCGTTCCTGCATAGGGTGCAATATACTGCAAAGGCGCACTGTCTGAAGCTGTAGATGCAACAACAATTGTATAATCCATAGCACCGGATTCTTTAAAGGTATTTATGAGCTTTGCAATGGTACTTGCCTTCTGACCGATTGCAACATAAACACAGATAACATCCTTACCCTTCTGGTTAAGAATGGCATCCATTGCAATAGATGTTTTTCCGGTCTGTCTGTCACCGATGATAAGCTCACGCTGACCTCTTCCAATAGGGAACATGGTATCGATAGAAAGAATACCGGTCTCCAAGGGCTCATTAACTGAACGTCTCTCAACAATTCCGGGAGCCGGTTCTTCAACAGGTCTGTAAACCTCTGTCTTTATCTCTTCACCGCCATCTACCGGATTACCAAGAGCATCAATAACTCTTCCGATAAAGGCTTCACCTACAGGAATACCTGCCTGCTTATAGGTACGGGCACATCTTGTACCCTGTCTTATTCCTTCATCACTTCCAAAGAGGATGATACCGATATGATCGTCTCTGATATCCTGTACCATTCCCTTTGTTCCATCCTCAAAACGAACAATCTCGCCATAGAAGGCGTGATCTATTCCAACTACATTGGCAATTCCGTCACCGACCCAAATGGTTCTGCCGACTTCCTTACCCTCTGCTTTAAGGTCAAATTTATTAACCCTGTCTCTGATTATAGAAACAAGATTTTCTGCATTAGCATTCTGTCTTTTCTTGGTAAGCTCAATTAATTCCTTAAGCTGTCTGGTACGGCCTTCGTCACTCCAGTCATACTCGAAGTTGCCATAATTAACTACGAAACCGCCGCCAACCTTTGGATCATGAACGATTTCAAGCTCCAGGTCGGGATTACCAAACCTCTTGGCAAGAGCTTCCTTAATCTGCTCCGCCTGTCCCTCGGAAGGTGCAACAGATGAATATCTGAGTCTTGCTACGTTATCTCTTAACATAAATTAAAACCCCTGATTTTGGTTATTCGCTCTTCTCAATTGCCTCGAAAATGAACTTGTTATAAAGTTCCTTATCTGTCTCCTCGTCATGCTTGGAAACGGCAATCTTATTAGCTGCATGCACAACAAGATCTGTGAGTTCTGATACATAAGCATCCTTCTCACGCTGTGCCTCTATCTGTGCATTGTGCTTAGCTTCAACGATGATCTGCTCAGCCTTGGCTTTTGCATCATTAACAATGCGATCATACTCATCATAGCCGTCCTTTTTAGACTTGGCGATGAGCTCTTCGCATTCCTTATCAGCATCCTGAAGCTTCTTAGCATAAGATTCTTTTAATTCTTCTGCTTCCTGCTGCTTTTTCTTAGCATCGTCAGTAGCATGGTCAATCTCATTCCTTCTCTGATGAAGGATGCTGTCGACCCTTTTGAACAAGAATAATCTGAACACCACATAAAGGATCAGAACATTGATCGCATTATATATGATGTTCATAATACTGATATTTAACACTGCTTTTTTCCCTCCCTAAAAATCAGGTAAAGAGTATCATGATTGATACAACGAATCCGTAAATAGCGGTTGCTTCTGCAAGAGCACAACCAAGAAGAAGGAGCTTCATGATCTTACCGTCTGCCTCAGGCTGACGTGCTACGGCATCAACTGCCTTAGATGTTGCGATACCGATACCAACACCTGCTCCAATTCCTGTAAATGCTGCGATTGCAGCTCCAATTGCTGCTAAATTCATAAGTATACCTCCTACAATGTTGAATGTTTTAGCCCGTTAGCGGAACTGAACATATGCCCTCGGAAAGGCATAAAAAAGAGCTATTTATATTATTGAAATGGTCGACGTTGTGAAGATATGCCTTTCTACGGGCATACATTCAGTTCCGGCAACTCACTTAATAATTTCAGCTTTATATGGTTGTTTATTTTAAAGTATTCTATAAACGATAGATAGTGGCTGCTTCTTTTATTCTACTGCCTCTTTTATGTAGAGTGAGGTTAAGAATACAAATACATAAGCTTGGATTAATCCGTCGAAAATATCGAAATATACACTGAATGCTGCGGGGATGATTACGGGAACTACCATCTTTAAAAGCTCCATGATGACGGTGGCACCGATGATGTTACCGAAAAGTCGCATGCACAGTGATAAAGGTCTGATGGCAAGCTCGAGTATGTTCATGGGAGTGATGATAGCCATGGGCTGCGAGAAGGATTTTAGCCATTTGCCAAAGCCCTTATGCTTGATGCCGGCTGCTTCCACAAGAATGATACTCATTAGAGCAAGGGATGCTGTTACATTAAGATCCATGGTAGCAGGGGTAAGTCCAAAAAGTCCTACCAGGTTGGATGCTCCTATGAAAACAAGAACAACTGCCATGTAGTCTCTGTAGCGAAGTCCCTCTTCTCCAAGCATTCCACCTGTGATCCCGCGAAGGCCGTCTGCCATCATCTCAGCAAGAAGTTGCCTCTTACCGATGTTATGTACTTTCATTCCGCTTGTTAAAAATGCAAGTAATAATGCGATAACAGCTATGACACCCCAGGTTACTACAACCGACTTATTAATATCAAAAAAGCCGTTCATAAAGTCAAAGTGAATAAACACTTTGTCCTCTAATAACAGCTCTTTTAAAAGTCCACCAATATCCATAAAAATAATACCATCCCCATAACAATTTATACTAAAAATACAACTATATTATTATACTTCTTTAGCACATTTTTCTCAATCATAATTGTATAAATATACTAGGTTCTCTTTGATTAAAAATATTCAAATAAAAATGAGTTTCCCACAACACTTGCAGGAAACTCATAATTAAAAATTCAGTTAAGTGAGATAAGTATTGATGCTAATTCCTTCACATTACTTAAGGTATAGTCAGGGAGTTGTTCCATCTCTGAAATCATTTTCTCATCGGATTCACCTGAAAGGACACAAACAGATACGCTTCCCGCATTTTGTGCAACTGCAATATCTGTGTAAACTCTGTCACCAACGCAGCATATCTTCTCGTTTGGTATCCCTGTCATTGACGAAATGATATCCACCATATTTCTGTTTGGCTTTCCAATATAAGTTGGTTCAGAGCCGCTTGAAGCAGTAAGAAGCGCACATATACTTCCGCAATCAGGAAGCACTTCTCCTGCAGGCATGGGACAAACCCAGTCAGGGTTAGCTGCTATAAATTCAGATCCTTTTCTTAAGAAATGAACTGCAAGATCAAGATCTCTGTAAACAAGCTCAGTATCAAAGCCGACACAAACCACAGGAATATCCTTATCAAGAGCAGCTTTTGAGTCTTCAGAAAAAAGTGTCTCATCATCATACATGGATGAAGTAAAAACCTTTAATCCTGCAGTTTTTAATTCATTGTAAAAAGTCTTTGTTCCCACAACCAGAATATGTCTGTCCGCATATTTTTCCTTCAGGTATCTGGCTGTAGCCATTCCTGAAGTGTAGACATTTTCAGGCTCGCAAGGAAATCCAAGTCTTCTTAGTCTGTCAATATAGTCCTTACCTGCTCTTGAAGAATTGTTGGTCAGGTATATATATTTCTTACCTGTGTTTTTTAGTGTATGAATAAAATCTATCGCACCGTCAAATACTTCATCTCCAAGATAAAGTGTACCGTCCATATCCAGAAGAAAAAGCGCACAGTTATGTAATTTCTCAAAATTCTGTTCAAATGATAATTCAGTATTCATTTTCTTTGTCCTTGTATATCCTTATATGAAAAAACCTCAGGTTTTACCCTGAGGCTTGGTGTTACATAAAAAATTTGATTAAAGATCGATGCTTCCTGTCATCTTGTTGTTAACAACATAGTATGCCTTGTTCTCTTCAGGCTTAACATAAAGCTGCATATCCTTAACGCCCTTTACGCCATACTCAGCTTCGCAAGCAGCCTTAGCTCTCTCAACGAGTTCTTCCTGAGTGATATTCTTATCAGCATACTGAAGTTCAATCTTTATCTTGCTAGTTGCCATTGGTATTCCCTCCTCCGAATTAATAAGAATTAAACTAAGTAAGATTATAGTCTTGTAGTTTTGACAAGTCAATTATCAATCTTCTGTTTTTCGTACAATATGATCCTTATCTTTGAAGATACTCTTTGCGGGAATGCAGCCTCTTACAGAAGAAAGAGGATAGATATTTGTCTCTCTTCCTATAACAGTACCGGGGTTAAGTACACTGCCACAGCCAACTTCTACGTTGTCACCAAGCATTGCGCCAAACTTCTTAAGGCCTGTCTCAACCTGGTCTTCCTTGCCGTTCTTAACTACAACAAGCTTCTTATCAGACTTAACATTGGAAGTAATGGAGCCTGCTCCCATGTGAGATTTAAAACCAAGAATAGAATCTCCCACATAGTTGTAGTGAGGAACCTGAACCTTGTTAAACAGAATGACATTTTTAAGCTCTGTTGAGTTACCGACAACAGCTCCCTTACCAACAATAGCGCTTCCTCTGATGAATGCGCAGTGTCTTACCTCTGCTTCTTCATCAATGATGCAGGGACCTGCAATATATGCTGAATCGTAAACAATCGCACTCTTGGCGATCCAGATATTCTCACCCTTCTTTTCATACTTATCCTGAGGAAGCTTATTTCCAAGCTCTATTATAAAGTCTTTTATTTTGGGAAGTATCTCCCAGGGATATTTTGCGCTTCTCATAAGATCTGCAGCTATTGTCTCGTTTAAATCATATAATTTCTCAATAGAATACTGCTCCATTTTAATCTCCTCTCATGGATGAATTATAAAAATAGAATATATCAATGCTCATTCAAAATCAAAGACTATATTGAACTGCTCATCAAATTTTAATGCAGCATCAAAGGTTGTTCCCTTCTTACTGGTAAAGCCGGTAATCTTATCTGTCTTTTTCTCAGTAAGAAGCTTTGTGAAATCCTCTTTACTCAGAGTTACTCCTGCAATCTTTCCCACAAAAAATTTGCAGCCATCCTCTTCCTTTTTGTAATCTTCGCATCTGTATCCCATGAAGCCCTTAATGATTCTCTTTCCACACTTAGGACATTTGAGATCTTCAAGTGTTTCGTCTTCATTTTCAAATACGAATTTAAGGCCTTCTATCTTACCATCCTCAGTCTTATTAAGGGTGAGCTTTGCATCAAACTTTTTACCGGACTTGGATTTAAAGCCTGTGATCAGATCTGTGATTCCATTTGTCAAAAGTGCTTTGACCTGTGCATCCTTAAGCTTAACTCCCGAGATACTTCCGATATTGAATTTACAGCTATTTTCAGGATCATCTTTTTTATAATTCTTACAACCATATCCAAAGGAGGTTTTTACAATCTCTCCGCCGCATATAGGACAGGTAACATCTTTGAGAGTCTGCTGTTCCACATTATCAAAATCAAATGCAATCTCAGATACACCGCTTTCATTTTTCTTAAGAACAAGGCATGCGTCGAACTTCTTTCCTGCTTTACTCTTAAAGCCGCGAATCGTAGAAGTATGGCCTGTACTTAAAAGCTCCTTTACATTGCTCTCCGTAAGCTGCTTCTGACAAATCTTACCAACAAAGAACTTACAGGACTCCGGATCATCCATCTTAAAGTTCTCACAGCCAAAGCCCTTGGTCTTTTTGATGATTCGGCCGCCGCAATCAGGACATACCACATCAGCCACATAATCAGGCTCTATGCCATCAAAATTAAAGGCTACGCCGATCTTACCATCTTCGCCCGGTTTAAGAAGCAGCTTTGCACTGAAGGCTGTTTTGGACTTTGACTTAAAGCCCTTTATTACTTCTGTTTCTTCGCCTCTAAGCAACGTTAAAATCTGATCCTTGGTAAGTGTCTTACCTGCAATCTCACCGATGTTGAAGTAGCAGCTATTTTCTTCATTTCTTCTGTTTTCACAGGCATATCCATAACCTGTTTTAACAATTCTTCCGCCGCAGGCAGGGCATTTCACATCTTCAAGATATTCATCGGGAACTTCATCAAAATTAAAGCCTACATTGTACTTGCCGTTTTCATCCTTACTAAGCTGCAGTGTTGCACTGAAGGGCTTTTTATTTTTTCCTGCAAAACCTGAAAGGACGCCGGTTTTTCCTTCTGTGATGAGAGTTTTAGCTTCATCTTCAGTGAGCTCACGACCTGCAATAGTACCAATACTGAAGTTACACTTTATGTTTTCATCAAAATAGTTACTGCATCCATAGCCAAAGGTAGTGGTTGTAATCTCACCGCCGCAGACAGGACACTTAACGCCTATGGGGCGTCTTGCCACGGCTCCCTTTGCCTTATTTCCAGCAAGAGGGCTGATGTTTTTGATGATATCCTGCGTAAGATCTTTTTCAATAATCTTCTGGGTCTCGCGCCTTATGTAGCTCTCAAGCTTTGCTCTGTATTCTTTACCATTTACAGAGCCATTGTAAATACCTTCAAGTCCCTTCTCCCAGCTGGCTGTCATATCGGGGTTAAGGATTGTAGGCAACGTCAGAACCACAATCTCATAGATCATCTCACCAAGAGTTCCAGGAGTAACAATCTGATTCTTACTCTGGTTCAGGTATTTGATGGTTATAAGCTTTTTAATGATCTCAGCTCTTGTTGCGGATGTGCCGATACCGGTATTTTTTATCTGCTCTCTGAGTTCTTCATCCTCGATGAGGTTACCGGCATTTTCCATGGCAAGAATAAGGGTTCCTGTTGTATATCTCTTTGGCGGAGCCGTCTTACCCTCTTTTAAATCATATCCGTTTACACTTATAGTATCCCTTTCTTTTGCACTCTCAACGAACTTAACAAAATCCTCTTTAGAGATACCTGCATCATCTTCTTCCTCGGTCTTATCTGAATCGTTCCCCTTATCCTGAGGAAGTCCCATTACCTCTAAATAACCGGGAGACATAAGAAGCTTTGCTGTTGCAAAAAATCTCTCGCCATCAACCATAATCTGGAGCTTGGCTGTTTTATACTCAGCAGGCGGATAAAATATCGCAACAAACCTTCTGCAAATAAGCTCATATACGCTCTTTGAAAGTGGTGATAATGAATTAACAGCCCCTGTCTGACCTGTAGGGATTATTGCATAGTGATCCGTAACCTTGGAATCATCTGTATAGGGCGGTCTGTCTATGCCTTTATATAAGCCGTTCTGAAGAACATTATTAACATATCCGGAAATTCCCTGGAGACTTGTAAGTCCTCGAAGATTCTTGGTAATCTCTTTTGCAACGGCTTTTGTAAGCACTCTTGCATCGGTTCTGGGATAAGTTGTGAGCTTTTTCTCATATAACTCCTGTGCCACGGCCAGGGTCTGTGAAGGGTCAATCTTGAATCTCTTTGAGCACTCTGCCTGAAGCTCAGCAAGGTTAAAAAGAAGCGGTGCTTTCTTCTTACTTTTTCCTATTTCGATACTGTCAATAACAGCTTCTTTCCCTGTAAGAGAATCTATTAATGCTCTTGCATCGTCTTCTTTTTTAAAGCCATTTTCTTTATAGAGAAGAGGCGATTCAAAATACTTACTGCCTTCTACAGCTCTCCACTCAGCGTTTATACCTGCTTCGGAAAATGAACCTACTATTCTGTAAAATGGAGTCTCTGTGAAATTCCTAATCTCACGCTCTCTCCTTACTACCATTCCAAGGACGCAGGTCATTACACGGCCAATTGCAATTGCAGTATAGGAATTGGTGGCAGCAGCATCATTTATAAGTCTTCCGTATTTTACAGAAAGAGCTCTTGAAAAATTGATACCAAGGCTGTAGTCCTCAATAGCACGCATGATTCCTGACTCACCCAGAAGCGCGTAATCAGACATGGGCTTCGCCTCTGCAATTCCTCTTTTTATCTCATCATCAGTCTGAGAATCAATCCACACTCGAAGCTCAGTCATGCCATCTCTGACACCGCCAAAGTTCCTTATATTTTCTTCAATTGTCTGTCCTTCTTTTCCCGAGTCTCCTGCCCAGTAAACAACATCGATATCTTCTCTGTGAAGAAGTCCTGTTACGGTGTTGTACTGCTCAGCATTTCTTTTTATGACATCATACTTGTATTTTTCAGGAAGAAAAGGAAGATCTTCAAGCTTCCATTTTTTATATTTAATGTCGTAATCCTCAGGGTACACCATCTCTACAAGATGGCCGTAACACCAGGTTATTACGTACTGATCGTTTTCTATATAATTATTTGTTTTCCCCGATACTCCCAAAACTCTTGCGAAATCTCTGGCAACTGATGGTTTCTCAGTAATTATCAGTTTCTTAGGCAATTCCTTTTGCTAGTCCTTTCGAATTTAGAGATTGCGATAAAAAATCCAGAGATCATAGTTGTCATAACAGATCTCTGGATAACTTATAATCACAAAGTGTATTATACCCTTTTATCAGCCGTTCATCAAATCATCGAGTCCAATCAATTTGATGGTTGAAGATTCAGCTGCAAGCTCCTTAAGTCCATCTTCAAAGCCCTGAGCTGAGAACAGATAATAATAATCAGGGTTGAGCTTTGCTCTCTTTGAACAGCTTCTGATAAACTCGATATCAGATATGTCAAGCTTTCTGTTCCATGAGCAGATACCAACAAGAGTGTCTCCGATATCGCTCTGAGCAACAATATCAAGAGTACCCATCTTACCTACCCATTCACCTTCATCTTCAATCTTGAAGGGCAGTCTGTCGTATTCAGCCATCTTAAGAATATACTCTTTGCAAACAAGCTTAAATGCGTAATTTACATATTCCTGCAAACCATCAGAAATATACATATCATAAAAATCTTCAGCATCCATTCTGATAATCTTACTGAGATTCTGATAAAGGAATCTGAAGAAGAAGTGAGCAAGAGGATCAATTATTCTGTAAACGCCCTTCTGCACATTTTCATGTCCGGTTGTTGAGAATGAGTAAACCTTCTCAACCATGCCAAGATCAATAAGGCTCTTTAAGTAAACCATGATCTTAGCTCTTGAGAATCCTGTAGCATGATGGATATCATTTAGCTTGTTCTGTCCGTTTGCAAGTCCATAAAGAATGGTATTGTAAACAGCTGTCTCTCTCAGGTTCTCTTCAAGCATTGCACTTGTAGTCCTGAGGAGGACACTATTGCTTGCATCGAGGAATTTATCGATGACATTCTGCTTGAAAGTCTTTTCCTCATCAAAATAATCCCAAAGCTTTGCTTTTCCGCCAAATACAGAATATACGCAAACAACATCGGTATCACTCATTTTAGCGAACTTTCTTCTCATTTCCTGGAAAGAATATGGCTTAATCTTCAAAAATCCTGTTATGTAGGATGCCTGATTACCAAGCTTTGCTACCATATTATTCTCAATCCATGCAGCATTGTTTCCAAGAAGCAAGAGCATCATCTGAGGATGACCATCTCTATAGATTATCTTGCTGACTTTTTCAAGGAAATCCGGACTGGATTTCATTATCTCTTCAAATCGATCGATAAAAATAAGCAAAGGCTTGCCACTATTTATGGCCATTCTCTCGTATGCTTCAAAAATGGTCTCATAGTCAGGATATTCAGGAAGAGATGCACCCTTATCATGAAGATCTTTGGTCCAAATATACTGCTGCAATCTTTCAGATGATGAAACAGCACAATAATATGTGTACTGCTTATCCGATGCAAATGTAGTAAGTACAGTCTCACTGCCGGTTTTAATGTGACCATAAACAATTACAATCTGATTTTTCCCCGTCTCATAATAGCTGTTTAAAATATCTAGTTCTTGTACTTTGCTCTTTTCCATAGTCGGATTCCTATTCTTAAAAATTATTTCTTGTTAATGTAACCAAGTGCCTTAAGAAGCTCAGCGCATTCAACTGCTCCGCCTGCAGCTCCTCTTAATGTGTTATGTGAAAGGCCTACGAACTTGTAATCGTAAAGTGTATCCTCACGAAGACGACCTATGCTGATACCCATACCACCTTCATAGTTCACATCCAAAGCTACCTGAGGACGATTGTCATCTTCAAGATACTGAATAAACTGCTTAGGTGCGCTGGGAAGCTGGAGCTCCTGAGGCTTACCCTTAAATGTTACAAGCTTTTCGATAAGCTCTTCCTTTGAAACCTTTTTCTTAAATCTTACAAATGCAGCTGCTGTGTGACCGTATAAAACAGGTACGCGGATGCATTGGCAAGTAATAAGCGGACTTGTAGCTGGAACGATTACACCGTTCTCAATATGTCCCCAAATTCTAAGGGGCTCCATCTCACTCTTTTCTTCCTCACCGGAGATGAAAGGAATGATGTTGCCTTCCATTTCAGGCCACTCCTTGAAGTTCTTTCCTGCACCTGAAATAGCCTGGTATGTTGTAGCAACAACTTCATAAGGGCCATACTCTCTCCATGCGGAAAGTGCGGGAGCATAGCTCTGAATTGAACAGTTAGGCTTAACTGCGATAAAGCCTCTGGTTGTTCCAAGACGCTTCTTCTGGAATTCGATAACGTCTGAATGCTCAGGATTGATCTCCGGAACCATCATGGGAACATCAGGAGTCCATCTGTGAGCACTGTTATTTGAAACTACAGGAGTCTCTGTCTTTGCATACTCCTCTTCAATAGCCTTAATCTCATCCTTTGACATGTTTACAGCTGAAAGAACGAAATCTACGCCCTCTGTTACTTCTTTTACATTTGTAACATCCTTGATAATAAGCTTCTTAACGGCTTCAGGCATGGGAACTTCCATCTTCCATCTGTCGCCAACAGATTCTTCATAAGTCTTACCTGCACTTCTGGGGCTTGCTGCAACTACAGCAACTTCGAACCAAGGATGGTTCTCAAGAATAGTAATAAATCTCTGGCCTACCATTCCTGTTGCGCCAAGAACTGCTACTTTCAATTTCTCGCTCATTTTTTCACTCTCCTCTTATATAATAACTAAATTTGGTACCTAAAAAACATGCCGTCAGTCTTCATCCTGACAGTCCGGATATAACGGGCTATGGGTTTTAGTCCAGAAAAGATCAAGGAATTCAACGTTTCCTTTAATCTCATTTTTCATTGCCTCCGGACCCGGAGCTCCTACAGTAAGACGCTTCTCTACACAGGTCTTAAGGCTTATTGCATCATATACGTCTTTATCGAATTTATCGGAGAACTTCTTAAGTTCATCCAGCTCAAGATCTGATATTCCAACTTCTTTATCTATGCAATAAAGTACAAGTCTTCCTATTATGCCATGGGCATCTCTGAAAGGAACACCTTTGTTGACAAGATAGTCGGCTGCATCTGTGGCATCTGTAAAGCCTCTTATTGCGCTATTTTCCATGGTCTCTTTATTGAATTTCATGGTAGAAAGCATATCAGTGAAAAGAATAAGGCAGTTCTTAGTAGTATCAATTGCATCAAAGCTTACTTCCTTATCCTCCTGCATGTCCTTATCATAGGCAAGAGGGATTCCCTTCATGGTAACAAGAAGCGAATTCAGCGCTCCGTATACTCTTCCCGTCTTACCTCTTACAAGTTCTGCAATATCAGGATTCTTTTTCTGAGGCATAATGCTTGAACCTGTTGAATAAGCATCATCGATAGTGACAAAGCCGTATTCATTCGAGTTCCAGATTATTACTTCTTCACTGAATCTGGATAGATGCATCATTATTATAGAAAGAGCTGAAAGGTATTCAATCAGATAGTCTCTGTCTGATACAGAATCCATGCTGTTCTTTGTGGGTCCGAAGAAATCCAGCTGCTGTGCTACAAATTCTCTGTCCAGCGGATATGTGGTTCCTGCCAGTGCTCCGCTTCCAAGTGGACAAAAATTCATTAACATATAAATATTTTCAAGTCTACGGGAATCTCTTTTGAACATCTCAAAGTACGCTCCGAGATGATGTGCAAGTGTTACAGGCTGAGCTTTTTGAAGATGTGTAAAGCCCGGCATGTAAGTATGAATGTTTTCAGACATTAGTTTATTAAGAGTCTTTAACATATTGTAAAGAAGGTCAGCTGTATTACGAACCTCTTCACGGATGTAAAGACGCATATCAAGTGCCACCTGATCGTTCCTTGACCTACCGGTGTGCATTTTTTTGCCGACATCACCAATCCTGTCAATCAGATTTGATTCCAGGAAACTGTGAATGTCTTCATATTTATCTGTGATCTCAAGCTTACCATCTAAAACATCCTGCAAGATGGAATCGAGACCTTCAGCAATCTGCTTGCTCTCTTTCTGAGTGATTATGCCCTGCTTAGCGAGCATTTTTACATGAGCCTTGCTGCCGCATACGTCCTGAGCTATTAACCTCTTGTCAAAATAAATGGACGCATTAAATTTCCAGGCAAGCTCACTGATCTCACCCTGAAATCTTCCTCCCCATAGCTGTGCCATCGAATTCTCCTCTTTAAGTTAAATTACACATGAATATCTTTACATTAAATTATAGTATAACTTATCACAGTATAAAAGCAAAAACAAGGACAAAATTTAATTATTTTAAATCAACACAAAATGAGCGAATTTAATCTTGTAAATTGTACATTAAATATGTATAATTTGCTTTGTGACTGATGCAATTTGCTGGAATAGCGCAGTCGGTAGCGCAACTGATTCGTAATCAGTAGGTCGAGGGTTCAAGTCCCTTTTCCAGCTTAAAAATAAGCTTCACGAGGATATTTTCCCGTGAAGCTTTTTTAGTGTTTTGATTTACCAAAAATCTGATATTAAATTGGTTGTCATCTCATATGTACATCCACCTGAGGGAATGGTATCTCGATACCATTCTTATCAAAGGCTTTTTTGATGGCTTCGTTCATGGACCATTTTGCTTTAATGTACTCCTGGGGCTTAACCCAGCCTCTAATTCTTAAATTAACTCCTGAATCAGCAAGTTCATCTACATATACTGCGCATTCCTGCTTGTCTGAAATAAATTCATTATTATGCATTACATCAAGGGCTACTGCTCTTGCCTTATCAATATCCGCAGAATAGGCTATACTGCACATAGTATCAAGAATTCGCATCGAGTTACCAAAGTTATTAACAACAGTTGCTGATGCCAGAATCTTATTTGGCATTACGACCTTTCGAAAATCTGCAGTCAGCATCCTAGTGTTAATAAGTGCTATTTCAGTTACTGTTCCTTCCATACCGGATCCGGTAACTTCAATGTAATCGCCGACTCTGAAGGGCTTTGCTATTAAGATCAGTATACCGCTGGCAAAATCTGAAAGTGTTCCCTGAACAGCAAGACCGATAGCTACGCCGGCAGATCCGAGAAGTGCCACAATGCTTGCTGTGTCCATTCCAAAGCCCGCAGCTATTGAAAACAGAAGCATTATCTGAAGCGCAGCCTTTATGAATTTGGCAAGGAACATTGCTATCGCCTTATCGATTTTGGTTCTCTCAAGGGACTTCTCAATAATATTGGTTACAATCTTGATAGCCTGCCACAATACAACCAGAACTATAATGGCAAGTACTACCTTGACGCCTAAGGCAAAGGCCTTATCCGGAAGTTCTTTCATATATTTTTCGATAACTCCCGGATTAAGGTTTTCATTACCTGTAACTTCAGCTAACGTTTCCATAGCAGCCTCAGCCTGTGCAGTAGCTGTAGCTGCCGCTGTTGAAGTAAGGGCATTTATCATGTAATTCATTATGTATTATTCGTCCTTCTTTTTAGTATTTTTTGTATTTGTCTTTGTGGCTGTCTTCTTTGTGGTTTTAGAAGCAGTCTTCTTTGCTGTCGTTTTAGCTGTTGCAGTCTTTTTAGCAGAAGCCTTGGCAGCTGACTTCTTAGCTGAGCTGCCTGTTATGGACTTAAGAGCAGCCTCGGAAACAACGCTTGAAATTCTCTCTTCCTCTATCTGCTCATACTTCTTCTCAATTGCTTCCTCCTGAGCGGCAAGTTCTTTTTCATAGCGCTCATGAAGCTCCTTAAGAAGTTTAGCTTCTTCCTTCTCCTGTCTGTCCTTGAGCTCTCTAAGAGCCTTTTCACGCTCATTCTGCTTCTTTATTGCCTCTTCTTCGCGAATCTTTCTGATTTTCTTCTCCTGTGTTGTGTAAGGAGTGTATGAGAAAATAGCAATTGAAGTAGCAGCAACCTTAACAGGAATTGAATAAGGTCTTCCGTCAGCTTCAGTAAAATCAGCTTCAATTCTTCCGGGATTAACAATACCCTGTCCGCCAAAGTTGGTATCATCAGAGTTGAAAATCTCATAGTATTTACCATCAGCAGGAACGCCTACTTCGAAGGTTCTGTCTACACCTGCCATGTTTACAACTACAAGGAGCATGTCACCGTCTTTTTCTCCCTTACGGATAAAGGACATCATGCACTCCTCAGCTGCCATGCTGTTAACCCACTCAAAGCCTGCATCATTGGTATCAAGCTGATGAAGAGCCGGTCTCTGATTGTAGATCTCATTCAGCATGTGGATCATGTTTTCAAGGAAAACAGCGTTATCAATGCTGAGAGCTGAAGGATCCATGTAGAACATCTTCTTTCCGGGATGGCACATTGCATAAGCAACAGCAAGTCTGACACCTGCCATCTTTTGTGCTGAATCGCCGGGCATAAGATCATAAAGTCCTTCTAAGCCTTTTCCGATTTCTTCGTGAGTAAAGGCAAGGATAAATCTCTCTGTATAGCAGTAAATAAGCGAGAATGTAAGCTCATTATGATTACCTGATCTGAAAAGCGGATCGTTCTGAATGTAATCAAGGAAGTCCTTGGTCCATCCGTTGTTCCACTTATAGTCAAATCCAAGTCCGCCGTCATCAAGCTCTCCTGTAACTCTGGGCCAGCAGGAGGTCTCCTTGGTCATTGTGAGAAGTCCCGGATTCTTTGTCTTTAATACATTGTTAAAGTTGCAAAGGAATTCTTTTGCTTCAAGGTTCTCGTTTCCGCCATACATATTGGGAATCCACTGACCAGGCTTTCTGTCATAGTCAAGATAAAGGATCTTTGCTATATCTGCAGCTCTAAGTCCGTCCAAATGGAACTTCTGAGTCCAGAAAAGTCCGCAGGATACAAGGAAATTGGTAACCTGTTTTCTTCCAAAGTCAAAGATCAGATCACCGGTTCTGGGGTGTACGCCCATTCTGGGATCAGGATATTCATAGAGAGCCTGTCCGTCAAAGGCATTAAGTCCGCACTGAAGCTTCGGGAAAAATGTGGTAACAAAATCCATAAATACCTTGATACCTGCTTCGTGCATGATATTAACGAATTCCATAAATCCATCCGGTGTTCCATATCTTCCCTGAACTGAGAAGAAACCGGTAATATGATAAGGATGTCCTCCAATATGCTCCATTACAGGGAAAAGCTCAATAGCATTAAAGCCGTGATCCTGAACATAGGATAAAATATCAAGAGCAAGCTCCTTGTAATCAGGTATATGATTCTGATGCTTTGCTGCAAAAGATTCAATATTTATCTCACAAATTGAAAGAGGATCGCTGTCTCTGTCAAATTTTGTTCTATCCTTTATAAATGCTGCATCAGTCCACTTGAAGCCTTTAATTCCGACAACCTTAGATACAGTAAATTCCTTATCTGCAAAAGCATATCCGTAAGGATCAGGGCGCTTAAATATAACGCCGCCCTTTGTTTTTATTTCATACTGATAGCCTGCACCTTCCACTGCACCGGGAATAAAAATCTCAAAGACGCCGGACTGTTCAACTCTCTTCATCTGGTTGACTCTTCCGTCCCATTCATTGAAATCACCGATAACACTGACTCTTGCAGCATCCGGAGCCCATACAGCAAAGCTTGTACCTTCGATACCATTAATGGTCATAGGGTGTGCACCAAGCTTCTCATAGATGTCATAATGAATTCCGCTGTTGAACTTGATGAAGTCCTCTCTGTCCATCTGCGGCTGAAAATTATAGGCATCATAGATTTCTTTGGTCTCACCGTTATCAAGCTTTATCCTGTATTTATAATCGGTACCTTCCTTAATAGGTATCAGCGCTGCAAAAAAGCCTGCTTCATCTGCAAGCTCCATTTTATAAGTTTTGCTGCTACCAGAAGGTACAACTGTTATTTCAACTGCTGAGGGATAAAAGGTCTGAATAAGAAGATTGGAGCCAACTTTGTGGGCGCCCAAAATGCGATGAGGATCGTCTCCGTCAGAATAAATTATTTCTTCAATCTCCGGCCAATTCATAAGTTTATAAAGCTTATTGTTCATCACATTTACCTCCACCTACATAAATTTTCAAAATTCTCTGACAAATATTATAGCACAAAAACCGCCGCAGGTAGTCGTTTTATCAAATGGTCCATTTTCTTGTTCCGGTAAAGCTCGGATATTATCAGCATTTAACGAGTTCAAATGCTTTGCCCGAGCTTTAAATCACCGAAAATGGACCATTTGTTAAAACTTACTGCAGTGGCTTTTGTGCTTTTAAAATGTCCATGTATTTAAATTTTTTCTTTGTTAACTTCCCTAGTAAATTTCCGATTTTTTTGATGTATACCTAATAACAATCTTGCTTTCTAGTGAATGGTTAATCTCCGGTTGTAGTGGATTCGGAGGATTCTTCTGTTGATGATTCGATATTATCATTTGTGTTTTCTGATGTATCGACACTTGTAGAATCTTCTTCGGATGATGTTGTATCATCTGTTGTGGTTTCTTCAGTAACTCTTATGTCATCAGCTGAGAAGCCAAAGTTGGTTTTGATGATGGAGTTTACAGTGTAGATTGTAGGGTTATCGTCAACAAGAATGTAGTACTTGTTCACCGTGTTATTATAATCACCAATCTTGATTGTATGAGTATCACCAGTAGATAGCGTGATTTCCACGGTTTCAGCAGGTTCTGCAAGGCCAAAGTCAGAAAGGTCGCTGTAATCCTCTACTATCTGGTCTGAGGTAATTGATTTAAGTGAACTGATTTTTGTTGTAATCTTGCTTTCATCAACATCTACTGATGAATCCTCTTTTAATGTCCAGGTTTCATCGTCTGCTTTTTCAAGAGTAAACGCTCCGTTTGTATTTTTCACGTGCAATACTGTAACGTCAGCATCATCCCCTAATGATAAAGCGGTATAGGTAGATTCGCTCTCCTTTGCTGCTTCGTCCTTATTGTATTTTTGAAGTCCATAGTATCCACCCACAAAAACCAATAATAAAGCTAAAAGAATAATCAGCTGAACTTTTTGTTTTTTCATATTGTGCTCCAATCTGTTTTATTAAAATATAGAATTCTGCTTTCCCTAAGAAAAACAGAATTCTATTTACACTAAATTATTTATTTTCTTCTTCTGATGATCCAGACTGCAAGGCCTGCGAAGAATATCACAAGTACAAGTGCTGCAAAGCCTGCCATCATGAATATGCAATAGCTTCCTTTTATTGATAAGGGTGTTTCTGCGTCCTTGGCAGGAATTGTAACTAGTTCCTTATCAAATGTTACAAGGGCATTTATTGAGTTAGCAAAAAGTCTTACGTTGTTGCCCTGAACCATCTGGTCAGCGCCTTCAGTAAACATGTCACCTGAAGAATAGATAATCGCTGTTGATGATCCGGAATCAAGTTCTTTTACAGCTTTAAGACCTATAATGTAAGGACCGTTCTCGCTCTTATCATCAGGATTAGTAATTGACTGAAGGTAAGCACTGTCAGAACTCTTAAGAAGCTCTGTAACAGTAACGTCATCTTTTGCAGTATAACTAATAGCCTGACAAAGAGGTGCAAAAACACTTCCAAAGCCTTGTGATGTAATGGAGCTGGTAATAGTATCAGTTCCAAGTTCAGGTAAAATGTAATATGGATCAGAACCTGCTACATAGTTATTAGCATCTGCCTCAATAATCACATTGCCTTCTTCAAGGCTTGCACCATAGTAATCAAGGATCTTTCCAAAGTTAGTAAGCTCTCCGTCTGTCTTATAGAAGGTGATTATAAGTGCATTTCCGCCATTATTAAGATAATCAATTACCTTGTTTGCTTCATCCTCGCTGTAATCTACAAGAGGTGTATTGAGAATAAGGAGCTTGCAGTCATCCGGTACCTTTTCACTTGTAAGAAGTGAAAGCTCTGAAACCTTTATATTGTCCTTATCCAGAACATCGCTGAATTTGGATGTAAATGAAATCTCATTGTGTCCTGTGATGCTGTAGGCGTTCATCATGTCATCATCGGAGAGGCATACATATTGAAGTGCATAAGTAAGCTCGCCCTCTGAGTCATAACCTGTGATTGACTGCTGATAAGTCTGATAGTCCATTGTGGATTCGAACATATCATTATAATTGATAACCTTGCTTCTTCCGTTAGTCTCATTTACAACTATTACGCTTGAATAAGCAACCGAACTATCAGTGTAATTCTTTGCAAATTGAGGATTAAGAACAGGGTCAATATACTTAAGTGAAATATGATCATTTAATGATGCATACTGCTTTAGGATTTTCTCAATTGATTCATCCTTGGTCTTTGACTGGGCATCATCTTCCTGTGCAAAGAAATATAAAGTTATATCATCGGTGATCTCTCTTGCAATTTTCTCAGAGTCAGCTGTTAATGAATAAAGGTTCTGGGCTGTAACATCAGCTTCTCTTATCTCATCAGGTATCTGAAGTGCTGCCATATTTGCTGCTATAACCGCTGCAATAAGGATGATGACGGTTACAGAGCTGTAGGCTGTAATGCTGAAATTCTTTTTAGAAACAGAATATCTTCTCTTTTGAATTATCTGCACTGATAAGACAAGGAACAGAGCTGTTACTGATACAAAATAAACAATTGAAGTTACATCGCAGTTACCTGTCATCATCTTCGCCATTCTTGTTGAAAAATCAATGGTTGATGCAAGAAGATTCTTGGCAACAGTAGAATTTAAACTGTTATAAAAATTGGAGCTTAAATTACCAAGCAAAATAATAAGTATTGAAATTACTGCACAGATAAGCGGGTTATCTGAAAGGTTGGAAATGAAAATGCATATTGCAATAAGCATCACTCCATAAAGGAAGAACCCAAGTATACTTGTGTAATTCCATAAAAGCGGAACATCTCCGAAAAGATTCAGTACAAGAGGCATTGCGCAGATAAAAGCTACCGGTATGGCAAATATAGCTACAATTGCAAGGAACTTGCCAAACACGATACTACCGACAGATACAGGTGCTGTAAGTATCAGCTGATCTGTCTTATTTTTCCTCTCTTCTGAAAAAGCTCTCATGCTAAGGATCGGAATCAGGAACATCAGTCCCCAGTAACCAAGGTTATACAGGGATCCGTTTATATTGTTGGAAAGCCCCATAAGATTAAATATTGTAAAGAAAAGTGAAAACATAAAAATGACTGCAGCAATAAACAGCGGTCCGATAAATGAATGGAGATAGGATTTAAACTCCCTTTTAAATATAGCAAGCATTATTCCACATCCTCCTTATTTTCATCTTTTGATTCTTCAGGCTCAGCATTATCTTCGATAGGTGCTTCAACCTCGGCTTTTTCTTCATAAGACTCTTCAGCCTCAGTTTTATCTTCAGCGGGCTCAGTTTCTTTTGCTTCATTTTCGCTGTTATTCTTAGTCTCTGCTTCATCACCAAGGCCTGTTGCTTCAAGGAATACATCCTCAAGAGTCTTCTTCTGAGTCTCCATGGAAAGTACAGGAAGCCCAATTCCTGCAAGGGCTCTTGCGATATCGGCTCTGATGTCCTCAGATGAATTGTTGACTACTTCAACTATTACGCCACCCTGAGCATCCTTCTCTTCCTCAATAGTAATTTCAGAAATTGAAGGTACTCCTGCAAGGGCACCTCTGATCTGAGCTTCTGTACCAAGGATGGACATTTTAATATGCTCAGCACCGCTAAACTTATCTTCAAGTTCTGAAGGAGTTCCCTGACAAACAAGCTTGCCATGAGAAATAATTAGTACGTCATCGCAAACTTCATTAACCTCAGACAAAATATGTGAGCTGAGAATTACGATATGATCATCTCTGAGAGACCTGATAAGATTCCTTATCTCGATAATCTGCTGAGGATCAAGACCGACTGTGGGCTCATCTAAAATGATAACTTCAGGAAATCCAATAAGAGCCTGGGCAAGGCCTACTCTCTGTCTGTAACCTTTTGACAGGTTCCTGATCATGCGACCTTCATATTCGCCAAGCATAGTAAGGCTCATGATTTTCGCAAGCTGATCTCTTCTTTCTTTTTTGGGTACCTTTTTAAGATCTGCAACAAAATAAAGATATTCGGATACAGTCATATCCATATAAAGAGGCGGAAGCTCAGGAAGATATCCGATACACTTTTTAGCTTCCTCCGGTTCTTTTACAATATCATGTCCATCGATTGTTACCGTTCCCCCATTGGCAGCAATATATCCTGTCATGATGTTCATAGTTGTTGATTTACCTGCACCGTTAGGTCCAAGAAAACCGTAAATCTTACCTTTTTCAAGAGTAAATGATAAATGATCTACTGCTTTGTGATTGCCATAGCTTTTCACAATATCCTTGACTTCAATCACAGTAATTACCTCCCTTTATCGCTTTTAAAGCAAAAAAATCTGTGCAGTTAAGATAATCGCTTATCTCTATGCACAGACTTTAGTTTACTACTGTATTAAATTTAATTTGTGACTTAATATGCAAGAAATTGTGAAAAAACTGTGTTTTTACTGCTTACCCGTTGAACCAAAGCCGCCGGCTCCGCGCTCTGATTCCTTAAGCTCATCAGCAACCTCAAACTCTACCTCGAGATAAGGCTGGATGATGATCTGAGCAACTCTCTCATTGGGAGTAATGGTACGCTCTACATCAGAATCGTTATGTACAGCAACGATTATCTCACCGCGATAATCAGAATCAACAACTCCTACACAGTTAGCAGGGCGAAGACCTTCCTTCGTTGCGATACCGCTTCTGGCATATATTCCGCCAAAGTATCCATCAGGGATTTCCATAGCAAGGCCTGTTCCAATCTTTGCTGTTGTGTGAGGAGCGATCTTTGTATCCTCCTTCACATTGGCATAGAGGTCATAGCCTGCAGCTGCAAGACTGCCTCTTCCGGGAAGTGTAGCTTCGCTATCAAGCTTTTTAATTTTTACTAACATTTTTCATACTCTCCTTTATAATGATGTTCTGCTCTTACGTGTACTTGGCAAAACTATAATGTACATATTCAAATATTAATATTTTAATAAGGCTGAAGAACATAAGCAGTGCATGCAGGGATATCAAGACCACCGCCAAAATCTATTGTATCACCGGTTATGAGATCATGAGCTCTTCCTGCTCTTGCATTGAAATCCACATGAACCGGATTATCATCAGCATTAACAGCAATCATAACTCTGTCGTCCTCAGTCTCACGCTCAATTATACAATATTTATTCTGAAGAACCAGCTGCTTCATATCACCATATTGCAAAGCTTTGCTTTCCTTCTTTGCTTTATAGAGCGCTGCGATTACATCTGTAAGTTCATTCCACTCCGGCTTATCAAAACACGCTCTAAGAGCGGGATCTCCTTCTGACTTGTGCGCTTTAGCTCCCCATTCAGAGCCATAATAAACCGTAGGTATTCCCGGCATTCCAAACATCATTGCATAGATAAGCGGAAGATGTCTTTCGTTATTAAGGTTACTTGCTATTCTTGATACATCATGATTATCCACAAATGAAAGCAGATGCTCACCTCTGTACATGCACCAGTTTTCAGGACCAAACTGACGAAGAAGTGAATGAACTATCTCAAACATATTCATAGAATTAAAGCTTGAGAAAAGCCCTTTATAGCACTCATAGTTTGTAGCACTGTGGCAAAGCTCCGGTCCCATAACTTTGTGATAATCGCCGCCGATCATCTCACCCACAAGGAAAAAGTCCTCTTTTCTTGCAAGCATTGAGCCTCTGAGCCTTTTGATAAAATTCTGTTCAAGGCAATATGCCACATCAAGCCTTAAACCATCGATATCGTATTCGTCAATCCAGCTGTTTGCAGCATCAAGAAGATAGTTAACGACATTCTCATTCCACAGGTTCAGCTTAACAAGATCGTAGTTACCTTCCCAGCCTTCATAATAAAGACCGTCATTATAACCGTTATTGCCATCAAAGTTAATATGAAACCAGTCCTTATACTCACTGTCCCATCTCTTTTGAAGCACATCCTGGAATCCGAAAAAGCCGCGACCCACGTGATTAAATACTCCATCAAGAATTACCTTAATGCCTTCCTTATGAAGCTTATCGCAGACCTTTTTGAAATCCTTATTAGTGCCAAGACGTACATCGATCTTTTTATAATCCCTTGTATTATAGCCATGGGTATCGGATTCAAATATAGGATTAAAGAGCACTGCACCAACACCAAGCTTTTTAAGGTGCGGTATCCAGTCTATAACCTTTAATATCCTATGCTCCTGTTTGCCATCATTTTCAAACGGTGCCCCGCAAAAACCCAATGGATAGATTTGATAAAAACCTGTTTCGTATGCCCACATAATTTTCCCCTCAAACAAATATTGATATACGAAAGTTATAAGTTATTAATGATATACGAATTGCTCCGTTTCTTCGAAACTCTCGCAATTCTACAAATATTCGGAAACCGCTAATTTACTTCGTAAATTGCTACTCTACGTTCCACTTCGGTCGGCGCAGTGCTGATGTCCCCTGGACATCATGCGCCCTCATATTTGTTAGGGTCATGAAGTCAAAATGCTCAACATGCAAGCATGCCCGCATTTTTGACTTATGACACCTATATCAATTATATCAGTTTTCTCTTCTATTTATGCCAAGTTTTTCACTTTTGGGTCTGGTATTTCTTCTAAACTTATCAGCTGATGCCTTTTTATGCTTTGCACCTTTACCTGCATCGGAGAAGAATCCGCCCTTTTTACCATCCTTGGAGAAGAATTTCTTCTTACCATCCTTATCTGATGAGAAGCCTCTTCCTCTGCCGCCGCGGTCCTTATCTCCGAAGAATCCCTTGCCGTCACGTCTTCTGTCACCAGTTCTCTTGCCATCACGGAAAGAATGACCTCTTCTTGGAACCTTAAAGTCAATCTCTGCAGGAGCCTTACCCATCTTGAGTTTGAGAAGACCTGCTGCAAGCTGCTCTGCTGTATATTCGCCCTCATCGATTTTCTTCTGAACAAAGTCATAAGCATCGCCGACTTCGTTATTCTCAATAAGGTCAATAACCTCTGAGAATACCTTTCTTGCCTTTGCTCTCTGAACCTCCTTAACAGAAGGAATATCGTTTTCTTCGATCTTGGTGTGGCAGATTCTCTCTATTTCGCGAAGCTTATACATCTCTCTGGGTGTAACAAGGGTATAAGACTTACCGCTTTTACCTGCACGGCCTGTTCTGCCTATTCTGTGTACATAATATTCTGTATCTTCAGGAATATCGTAGTTAAATACAGCAGTAACTCCGCTAACATCGATTCCTCTAGCAGCAACGTCTGTTGCAATAAGGAAATCAGCCTGTCCGAATCTGAAAATATTCATAACAGTATCCCTCTGATACTGTGAGAGATCTCCGTGTAGACCTTCAGCTCTAAAGCCCTTCTTCTTAAGACTTGATGTAAGCTCATCTACTCTCTTTTTGGTATTACAGAAAATAAGACTTCTCTTTGGCTGATTGTATTCAATAAGTCTTGTAAGAGCTTCCTCCTTATAAACCTGAGGAATCACATAATAGCTCTGTTCAATGGCCTTAACTGTGATCTCTTTGGGAGTCATACGGATGTACTCTGCGTCGTGCTGATACTTTTTGGTGATCTGCAAAATAGGCTCAGGCATTGTTGCTGAGAAAAGAGCTGTCTGTCTCTCTTCAGGCATACCTTCAAGAATGGTCTCAATATCATCCCTAAAGCCCATATCCAGCATCTCATCAGCTTCATCAAGAACAAGGATTTTAACATCCTTCATCTTCATGGTGTGACGTCTCATGTGATCCATTACACGTCCGGGTGTACCTACAACTATCTGAACTCCTGATGAAAGTGCTCTTATCTGTCTTGAAATGTCCTGACCGCCATAAACTGCAAGAACCTTTATTCCATGCATGTATTTACCAAAGCTTCTAAGGTCATCGGCTGCCTGCATTGCAAGCTCTCTTGTGGGACAGAGAATTACTGCCTGAAGATGCTTTGATTCAGGATTGATGCTCTGAAGTGTGGGTATACCAAAGGCAGCAGTTTTTCCTGTTCCTGTCTGGGCCTGTCCGATAAGGTCTGTACCTCTCATCATCACAGGAATCGCAGCAGCCTGAATGGGTGACATGTATTCAAATCCCATCTCTGTAACTGCACGAAGAACTCTTTCATCAATTCCTTCAGCCTCATCATATCTGATACGTGTATCTTTCTTTTCCTCTTCTTCCATTACGTCTTTTAAAATATCTGACATTCTTACCTCTTTCTTTTTATAAAAAATGGAGGACAACATTTAAACAATAAATGCTGTCCCCCACTAGCATTACTAAATTAAATTGCTCCGCTCATAACGTCTTTATTCTTAATAAGATAATCAACAAGCGAAACTATAGTGAGCACAAGTGCTATATACATTATTATCGTTGTTACTACCTGCAACTGTCCGATATTGGCGATCATTAAAATTACCATTATCATCTGGAAAGTTGTTTTGAACTTACCCCAGTAGCTTGCGGCTATAACCCTTCCCTTTTCAACTGCTATCAGTCTGAAGCCGCTAATTATAAACTCTCTTGCGATAATCACAACCACTATCCAAGAAGGAATTCTGCCAAGCTCTATAAGGCAGATCATGGCGCTGCAAACAAGAAGCTTATCCGCAAGCGGATCCATAAATTTCCCAAAATCTGTTACCAGATTATATTTTCTGGCGATTTTGCCATCAGCCAGATCAGTTAGTGAAGCAACTACGAAAATCGTGAGCGCTATCCACTTATCTGGCTCCCCAAAAATCGGTACAAGTAAAAATACTACAAAAAACGGAATAAGTAAGACTCTAAATACTGTAAGTTTATTCGGTAAATTCATCCTGGTCCCCCTCCACAATAAGTTCCCCAACCAAATCGTAATCGTTGGAACCTGTAATCTTAACTTCTACGAACTGTCCGCTCATAAGATCAAACGGTACATTCATTATAAAAATATATCCATCTACATCAGGCGCATCCATAAAGGTACGACCAACGTAGGTATAACCATATTCGTCTTCGTCATCATCAGTAATTCTGCCCTCAATTACAACAGAAACTGTCTGACCTACACGATTCCTTGCAGCCTCAAAAACTATCTCCTGCTGAAGCTCCATAATCTCATCGCGGCGCTGTTCTTTGATATCTTCATCAATCTGCTCCGGCATCTCGCCTGCAACAGTGTCCTCTTCCTGGGAGTAGGTAAAACAGCCAAGTCTGTCAAATCTCATCTCTTTTACAAACTCCAGTGTCTCCCTATGATCCTCTTCAAGCTCTCCCGGGAATCCTGCGATAAGAGTCGTTCTTAAACATATATCAGGAATTCTCTCTCTGATGTATTTTATTCTCTCAGTAATCTCAGCTCTGTTGGTCTTTCTTCCCATCATTCGAAGCACATGGTCAGAACCGCTCTGAATAGGGATATCAAGATAATTACAGATCTTAGGCTCATTTGCTATGGTCTCTATCATCTCGTCTGTAATCTCTTCGGGATAACAGTACATAAGCCTTATCCAGTTGATACCTTCAACCTTGCAAAGCTCTTTAAGAAGTTCTGGTAACTTCTTCTCTCCATAGAGATCTACTCCGTAAAGTGTTGTCTCCTGTGCAACAAGAATCAGCTCTGAAACACCTTTATCAGCAAGTGTCTTTGCTTCAGCAACAAGCTCATCCATAGGAACTGAGCGATATCTTCCTCTTACCTTGGGAATTACACAGTAGGTACAGTTTTTATTGCAGCCCTCTGCAATCTTAAGATAATTGAACTGACCGCCTGTAGTCTGAATCCTTTTCCTGTTTCCTACAGGCTTTTTATCAAGACTGTCCAGATACTCTTTCTCAGATAGTGATTTTTCTGAATCAGCGTTCTCTTCAAGAACAGAATCCAAAGCTTCTATAATATGCTCGATTGATGCTGTACCGATAATTCTGTCAACCTCAGGAATCTCCTTAAGGACTTCATCACGGTATCTCTCAGCAAGACAGCCCGTTACAATAAGCGCCTTATACTGACCGGAAGTGCGATACTTCGCAAGATCAATGATAGTGTTGATACTTTCTTCCTTAGCATCACCAATAAAGCAGCATGTGTTTACTACAGCTGCTTCAGCGATCTCTTCATCATCTGTGAATTCATGACCTCTGCTGGATAGCATTCCGAGCATAACCTCGGAATCTACACGGTTTTTATCACATCCAAGTGATACAAATAAGATTTTCATAGATTATTATCTATTACTCCTCTGTAGTGATCTCTTCGTTCTCTGCAGTAAGAGCAGCCTTCTCTTCGTCAGAAAGAATGCGAAGCTTATCTTCATTGAGCTCGTCAACAGCGATTGAAAGGAATTTCTCCTTATCCTTAACCTTTACCATAGGCTCATCACCTGCGATAAGCTGTCTTGCTCTCTTAGCTGTAGCCATAACGATTGAATATCTTGAGCTGATGATAGGCTCATTACCTTCCTCAACGTCCTTATTAACTACCTTCATTAAATCTACGTATGACGGATGTATCATCTTTTTCCTCCATTAAAAACATAAGTTTATTATAGCTTATTTAAGTTCTGAAAGCTGCTCTCTGATGCTGTTAATAAATTCCTCATTACGATCAGGTGTATAGTGAGCTGCCTGTATGATTTCATGCATTGTGGTAACGCATGTATCAAGATCATCATTGATTATAATATTATCATATTCGTCAATACCCTGTCCCTCTTCTTTTGCGCGAAGAAGTCGGCCGTGTATGACATCCTCTGTTTCTGTTCCTCTGCCGATAAGTCTCTTCTTAAGCTCATCAACTGATGGCGGAGTTACAAAAAGAAGAAGTGCTTGTGGAAATTTCTTCTTAATCTGAAGTGCTCCCTGAATCTCGATCTCAAGGATTACATCTTTTCCCTGATCCAGCTTCTCTTCAACGAAGGCCTTGGGCGTACCATAGTAGTTACCTACATAATTTGCATATTCAACAAGTCCGTCCTCAGCTATAAGCTTCTCGAATTCTTCTTTTGTTACAAAAAAGTATTCTTTTCCATGGGTCTCACCTGGTCTGGGATTCCTGGTGGTAGCTGATATTGATAAAGCATAGTTATCATACTTGCTTAAAAGAGCCTTCATCAGTGTGCCCTTTCCGGCACCTGAAAATCCGGAAACAACGACAATAATACCTTTATTATTCATCTAAATACCACACTTCCTTTGCGGCTTTGTTTTAACCCGCAATAGAGCTGATAATAACACAAAACTACAGGTACTGACAAGCATTTATTCAATATTCTGAATCTGTTCGCGGACTTTCTCAACGTCTGTCTTAAGAGAAATTCCTCTGTCTGAAATCTCAAGATCTGTTGACTTAGACAAAATAGTGTTGGATTCTCTGTTCATCTCCTGAGCAAGGAAATCAAGCTTACGTCCGATTCCGTCCTTGTCATCGCCCTTATTAAGTTCATCCTTCATAGCCTTAATATGACTGCGAAGTCTTACAAGTTCTTCATCAACAGAAACCTTATCAGCATAAAGTGTAACTTCCATAATAAGTCTGTTCTCATCAACAGCCTTATCTTCAAGAAGCTCTTTTACCTTATCGCGAAGTCTGTTTCTGTATTCCTCAATAATGATAGGTGATCGCTCTGTGATAAATTCAACGCTATCCATCATATTGGAAAGCTTCTCTTCAAGGTCCTGTCTGAGGAATTCACCCTCTCTTGATCTGGATGCAGCAAACTCCTCACCGGCGCCATCCACAGTTTTTTTAAGCTGCTCCCACATTTCATCTTCATTGGGCTCAACATCTTCCATGCTGAAAACATCGGGATATTTGGATAAAGAAGATACTCTGATATCGTTATCAATTCCAAAGTCCTCTGACATCTGCTTTAAGTAAGTCAGATACTCTTCAGCGATTGCTTTATTGTACTTAACCTTTGAATCTGTCTCTGAAAAATCTTCATAAGAAATGAAAACGTCTACCTTGCCGCGCTTAATGAATTTCTTAAGCTCGTTTCTGATCTTGGATTCCAAAGCATTGAACTTCTTTGGCATTTTGATGTTGATGTCAAGATAACGGTTGTTAACCGACTTCATCTCAACGGTAAATTTGTGCTTCTCGTCTGCTACTTCACAGCGTCCGTAGCCTGTCATACTGCAAACCATAAACCCTCCTGGATTATTGAAGATTAAGAACGAAATATCACTCTTCGTTCTATCCAATATTTTCTATTTGGTAATTCTATTTTTACATACAATCCTGATAGAAATACCTCATTAATAATATGATGAAATGGCAGTATTCGTCAATGTTTTAGGAGTTTTAATGCACCATTTAATGAATATTATTCCACTTCCTTAAGTGCTGATATATCAGTTCCTATAACCATGGAATAATTGGTGTAATAAACCACAAATCCAGGCTTTGCACCACCCGGTTTTTTCACATCCTTGCGCTTTAAATAATCGATCTCAACCTTGTCCTGCTCTCTGCCCTTGGAATAATAGGCTGCAAGAGCTGCCGCCTCTTCAAAAGCTCTGTCCGGAACTTCTTTACCCTCAGTAATAAGAACAACGTGGGAGCCTGGAATCTTCTTGGCATGGAACCACCAGTCACCGCCGTTTGCCACCTTGAAGGTAAGCTCATCATTCTGATAATTATTCTTTCCAACATAAATATGGAAGCCGTCACTGCTTATATAGTGGAAGGGCTTACTCTTTGATTTCTGGGAGCGGTTCTGCTTTCCGTTTTTACCCTTGCCGCTTATTCTGTCAGCAGCACTTCCCTTTATGTAACCGCCTTCAATAAGCTCTCTTCTGATGTCAGTGAGATCCTCTTCCTGCCTTGCTATGTCAAGAGATGCTGCTATTGACTCAAGGTGAGATACGGTCTCAGCGACCTCCTTCATCTGAACCTCCAAAGCTTCTGCAGTACGCTTCATCTTTGTGTATTTGTCAAAATACTTTTTCGCATTCTGTGCGATTGTAAGCGTGGGATCTAAGGTGATCTTTACATCTTTTCCTGTATTGTAGTCGTTTACAGTAATTGATGTGGCTTCAGGCTCAGCATTATATCCGTAAACAGTTAAAAGCTCGCCATAGATTCTGTACTTATCCTTTTTCTCTGTATCCTTAAGCTGATTGGTCTGAAGATCCAAAGTCCTTATATTTCTCTCAAGAACAGTACTTACAACCTTTCTAAGATCAGCAGATTTTTGTCTGATCCTGGTAACTGCATTTTTCTCTGAATAAAAATGTGTAAGAAGCTCAGATATATCATCAAATTCTCTATAGTCAGAGTCATCTCCGCTGTGATACATGGTAAGAGAAATCGCAGCATATTCCTTGGGCTTATCGTTTATATAAACAAGCTCGGGAGTAAACTTACCTTCTCTTACAAGACTCATAACTTCGTCAAAGGCCGACCAAAGCTTCTCGCATTCAACATTTTCAAGAGCAATGGCTGACTTATCACTGTCAACGTCAGCTCTATAGCAAATCTCCTGAGAAATCACAGGGGAAAGGCCGGTAAAGCTTCCATAAAGCGCCTTGAAAACAGGCTGCCCTTTAGAAGAAATAAGGCTCATGAATTCATCCTTAGTACATTCAAGAGGATTTAATTTACTCTGGGTATCAGGGACAAAATACTCTCTTCCGGGAAGAACCTCTCTTACCGAGCTTACGCTTGATGGGATATGTTTTATAGCATCAATTATCTTATTGTCTTCATCAATGAAAATAATGTTACTGTATTTTCCCATGAGTTCAATAAGAAGAGTCTTATGCCTTAAATCTCCCATTTCATCGAGATGCTCAATCTCCATTCTGATAATTCTCTCAAGAGAAGGCTGATCGATAGAAATTATCTTGCCGTTTTGAATATGCTTTCTGAGAAGCATGCAAAAATTAGGCGCAGTCATGGGACTCTGCTTATTCTCATCCGTCATATATACAAGAGGAAGTGATGCATCCGAGGACATAAAAAGTCTTCTCTGACCGCCGCCATTTTCAACAGCCTTCCTGACGGTGATCAAAAGCTCATCCTTCTCTGTCTGTGCAATTTTATAAAGTCTGCCACCAATAAGCTCTTTCTTTAAATCTCTGACAATATTGGCAACAGTTAATCCATCAAATGCCATAGTAAACCTTTCTAAATGTAAAACACCAATAAGTTAAAACAAGGCTTTGGCCTCTTTACAATTACATAATGTGAACCTTCTTAAGAAGTCTCACCATACTTCCTCCCTTAGGGAATGATAAAAGCTCATCCTCTGTAACAGCCTTGGTTTTCACCATCATAAGGGCATATACAATAACTGCCACAAACATAGCCGCTGCAACAGAAATGAAATTAACAAAATAGTCACTTCCAAGGAAAAGCCCAAGCAAATAATCAAAAAGTCTGTATACAAGGAATGCGAAGATTCCCATAAAAGCTGCTGATAATCCCGGTAAAAGATAAAGCTTTTTATAATCCTGAAATACATCCAGGTATCTTCCGATCGCAACCTCATTTAATACGCACATCATCAGCGAATAGACTATTGTGACTATAGCAAGGGACTTGTTGCCAAGGTCTGTATTGTTAAGCAAAACAACAAGAACAACAGTCTGCACCGCCAGTGCAATGGCAGCGTTTATAACAGGAATATTTACTTTACCGATACCCTGTAAAATCGCATTACTTACAGTTGAAAGTGAATAGAAAATAACTGTAATTGCAAGAAGCTGCATCAAAACTCCGGCTTCATGAAGCGTTGATTTTTGAGGGAACAGAAGCATCAAAATAGGCTCTGAAAGTGCAAAGAGTCCTGCTGCTGAAGGAATTGCTATCATCATTACAATCCTATTTACCTTCGCAACAAGCGTAGCTGTACTCTCATAATTCTTCTGAGCATAGTATGTGGAAATGCTGGGCATAATTGTAGCAGCCGCAGCAGATGCAATTCTTATAGGGAAGTTCGTTATAACAACTGCTTTACTTGAATACACACCAAATCTGGTAATAACCTCATTGTGAGGCAGTCCCTTAACACCTGTCATAATCTTTGAAAACAGTGTCTGATTAAGGGATGTTGATAACTGATAAATAAAGGTGCTGAAAATAAAAGGTGTAACAAACATGATTATCATGATAAATATCTCTTTATAAGTCATATCCTCATGATGGTCATGTATAACTTTTCGCTGTATAAAATCCCTGTTTAGTCTGTATACCAGGAACATGAAAATAAGTGCAATTAAAACTCCTGAGCCTGTACCCAATGCACTTCCTACAGCACCGTACATAGCTCTTGTGGAATCATCACTGCCCTTGGATATGGCAAACCTAACCAGAAAATATGCTCCGCCTACAGAAACAACCGCATTCAAAATCTGCTCAACAAGCTGTGAAACACTGGTGGGAATCATGGTCCTATGGGCCTGGAAAAAGCCTCTTAGAACACCCAACGGTCCAAATATAAATATAATAGGTGCGAAAACCCTGACAACAGGAATAGAGTGTCCATCAAGGAAAAGCGGTGCCCCGAAGAAAACAAAGAGACTACCTAAACCTCCCATTATGCACACATAAATAAGCGCACAGTGAAAAATTCGCTGTGCGTTGCGATACTCGTGAACAGCAAGCTTCTGGGAAATGATCTTACTCATTGCAGAAGGAATGCTATAGGACGAAATAAGCAATACAATATTATAGATGTTGTAGGCACTACTGTAATAACCGTTACCTTCATCACCGATTATCCCGGTTAAAGGTCCACGGTATAACAGTCCGATAACGCTACAAATTAAACCGGCTGATGCAAGGATTCCTCCCTGCATCAGCATACTTTTCTTTTTACTCATAATAATCAGGGTCTAAGCCAATCGTACATCTCCTGATATTTGGAAGCAGACACCTTCCAAGAGAAATTGGCTGCCATTGCTCTGTCAATCATCTTATTCCACTCACGCTTGTTATCATAGAATACACGCTCTGCTTCACGTACAGTATGCATCATCTCATGAGCATTGTAATTAAGGAAACCAAATCCTGTACCCTTACTCTCAAACTGATTGTAAGGCTCAACTGTATCTGTAAGACCGCCTGTCTGTCTGACAATCGGAATAGTACCGTATCTCAAGGCCATCAGCTGTGAAAGACCGCAGGGCTCAAACAGTGAAGGCATAAGGAACGCATCGGAAGCGGCATAAATCTTATGTGACAAAGGATTGGAATAATAAATATTAGCAGAAATCTTGTCACTGTACTTCCATGCAAAATGCCTGAACATGTTCTCGTACTGCTCTTCACCTGTTCCAAGAACTACTACCTGAATTGCATCCTGGCAAAGCTCATCAAGAACATAAGCAATAAGGTCAAAGCCCTTCTGATCTGTAAGACGGGAAATGATACCGATCATCATGATCTTATCATCCTCGGGAAGTCCAAGCTCTCTCTGAAGTGCTCTCTTATTCTTAGACTTTTCTTTACGGAAATTGATGGCATTATAAGGGTGATCTAAGAATTTATCCGTCTCAGGATTGAATTCGCCATAATCGATACCGTTTACAATACCTCTGAGATCATTAGTACGAGCTCTTAAAAGGCCATCAAGACCCTCTCCGTAGAACTCAGTCTTAATTTCTTCCGCATAGGTGCTGCTGACAGTTGTAATAGCGTCAGCATATACAATACCACCCTTTAACAAATTGGCATCCTTGTAATAGCCAAGCTTGTCGGGAGTGAAATAATAATCAGGAAGTCCTGTAATATCCTGTACATCCTTAGCGTCCCATTTTCCCTGGAACTTAAGGTTGTGGATAGTCATTATGGACTTAATACCACGGAAAAATTCATTACCCTGGAATCTCTCCTTGAGATAAACAGGAATAAGTCCTGTCTGCCAGTCATGACAGTGAATGATATCCGGTCTAAAGCCAATTACAGGAAGAATTGAAAGTGAAGCTTTGCTAAAGAACGCAAATTTCTCAATTTCCCAAAGTACATCTGAACCGTAAGGAGCCATTCCGCTAAAGAAGTACTCATTATCGATAAAATAATACTTAATGCCATCTACTTCGGCATAAAAGATTCCAACATACTCACTTTTCCAGTGGAAATCCATGTAAAAGTTGGAGACATATTCAAGCTTATCCTTCATCTCCTGTGACATACATGAATACTTGGGAAGTACAACACGCACATCAAAATATCTGGGATCAAGCTCTTTGGGAAGTGAACCTACAACATCAGCGAGTCCTCCTGTTTTGATAAAAGGTACACCTTCAGATGCTACAAATAAAATGTTCTTCATGCGAAGCCTCCATTTTTAGTCGTTATTTTCCTGATATTTTGCTGACTGCATAGCAATCAATTCTTCATCGCTGAAGTAGTCAATCCTCATTGCCTTCTTTACATCGCTGAGAGTCTGTGCGGCTCTTGCTTCGGCAACCTCAGATCCCTTTTTAAGAACATCATATACATAAGGGATGTCCTTCTGGAACTCTTCTCTGCGCTTTCTGATGGGCTCAAGCTCAGCCTGGAGAACGTTATTAAGGAACTTCTTAACCTTAACATCTCCAAGACCGCCTCTCTGATAATGTGCCTTCATCTCATCGAGATTAGCATAATCAGGAGCGAACTCTGCGAAATGCTCATCCTTTGCAAATGCAGTAAGGTATATAAATACAGGATTATTCTCAACTTCACCGGGATCCTCAACTCTTAAGTGATTGGGATCTGTGAACATGCTCATTACCTTTTTCTTGATAGATTCCGGAGATTCTGAAAGGTATATGCAGTTACCGATAGACTTACTCATCTTAGCCTGTCCGTCTGTGCCGGGAAGTCTAAGGCATGCTTTGTTGTCAGGCAGAAGAATCTTGGGTTCAACAAGTGCCTCTCCATAAATGGAATTGAACTTATGAACAATCTCTCTGCACTGCTCGATCATAGGCTCCTGATCCTCACCTACAGGAACAGTTGTAGCCTTAAATGCAGTGATATCAGCAGCCTGGCTGATGGGATATGTGAAGAATCCTACAGGAATGCTTGCTTTAAAATCACGCATCTGAATCTCAGATTTAACTGTGGGATTTCTCTGAAGTCTTGCAACAGTAACAAGATTCATGTAATAGAATGTAAGCTCGGTGAGCTCCGGTATCTGTGACTGTACAAACAAAGTACTCTTAGCAGGATCAAGTCCAACTGCAAGATAATCAAGAGCAACTTCGATAATGTTCTGTCTTACCTTTTCAGGATTCTCAGCGTTATCTGTAAGTGCCTGAGCATCGGCTATCATGATGAAAATATCATCGAATTCGCCTGAGTTCTGCAACTCAACCCTTCTTCTAAGTGATCCGACATAATGACCGATATGAAGCTTACCTGTCGGGCGGTCGCCGGTCAATATTACTTTAGACATAACTTTTTCCATCTCCTTAATGATTTACTACAGTATTATACCACGAAACCTCATGGTTTTTTAATAGAAAGTGCAAACTGTTCCCTACTAACTGCAGCAAGAACATTTGCCATGTTGGGAGTTTGTCCCAAAGGGCCATATCCCTGATGAATCGGGACTACACCAAAGCCCATGGGCTTTCCGCCTATTCTGTTTTGCATATAATCACCGATTTTTACGCAAACGCTGTTCATAACCGCATCACGGATTCCCCATTCCGTAAGCTTTGACAGCATTTGATCGGTTGTGGCAAGCTCCTGTATTATTCTGGCCTGTGATATGGTGCCACCTGCAAGGACTGTATGTAAAGATAAAACTTCTCTTCTTCCATCTGCGGTCCATGTATGGGTATCCATAATACCTGCAGCAAGTCTGATCAGCTTAGAACAGTTACCAACAAGAAGGAAATTCTCCATTCCTATGGCAGCAGCCATGTCTATAGCACTTCCGATATAATTGCGGCATCTGATGCAATGAGTCATGGAAATATGAACAGCATCCTGTACATACTTATGTCCGGAATTTCCGGGTACTGCAATTATGTTCCTGATTCCTCTGTCGTACTGTTCTTCCAATGAGTTGGCAATTTCCATTAAAATCTCGTTCTGAGACGTGGGAACTATATTGCCTCCGCTTCCAAGAATAGTGTTGGTTGCAAGATTGTTATTAAAAGATACAGTAGAAACCTTTATCATGAGAAGCGGCATAACATCTGCAAATCTGACCACATCTGCAACAGCCTGAAAAATAACGTTCCGCGCTTCCTTATCAATAGCCGCATAATTTGCAAGGCCTATCTCATTAGTCTCTGTAAGCCTTGTTATGCCCTCCATACCATCAAGGTATAGATTTATATATTGCGGCTTTATATAAACTCTTTCGGGAATATCAGCAAGTTTTCTTACTCTCTCAACGCTTACATGAATCTCCGCAGTATTTATAAGCCCAGGAATACGCATACCATTTAATACAACAGCATATTCACGAAGAGCTGTATTTTCAGGGTGAGGCACGAATCTAATGGGAATATCAATTATTCTGCCATCATCACGCTGAAATTCTATGCTTTCATAGTTGATTCTAAGCAGTAAAGCAGCAGCCGCAGCTTTCGCAGCAACTGCAGCAAGTGCACCACCGGTCAAACCGGGAATATTTGAAAAACCGTTATCGTTTTTTTGTGCAAAATCTGCGTTTCCCAAAAGCGTTCCTCCTTACTTTTATAATACATAAAGTATACCACATTCACGATATCTCGTGTTTTCTTTAAATTACACTTTAATAAAGTTTACAAAATCTCGTTATTTGTTATTTTTAATTTCGAGTTATTTTATACTTAGTTTATGTTTTGTCCATATTCTGTACAAATTTGGCCCGTATTATAAATGTAACAGGAGTTAGAACTTCTGACTCCCCCAACAAAACTTTTTTCATACCGGGTTGTCTGGTTCCCCACCGGACAACCCCTCCTCCCAAAATTCCGAACACGCAAGTGTTCTTTTTTTATGGGAAATCCGGAGAATTTCCTATATGATTAAATAGGATTTCGCTTGCGAAATCCTCGCGCGCGAGCGGTATTGCGAAGCAATATCCTTCATCTCCGCGAGCTGCGCATCCTGCGGAGCACTTTTTAATTTCATAGGAATTTCCTATGAAATTAAAAAGGACACGCCTTACGGCATGTCCCTTCAAAATTCTATTTAGTTATATCTCATCTGCTTTTCAACCATTCTGATAAACTCGTTATTATTTCTGGTCTTAGCAAACATATTGATGCACTGATCAACAGCTTCATCAGCCTTCATACCATTGAAGCCCTTTCTGAGGGTATTAACAGCAGCAAGCTCATCGGGCTTAAGAAGTAGATCCTCTCTTCTGGTACTGGATTTGGCAATATTGATTGCAGGGAATATTCTCTTTTCCTGCATCTTTCTGTCAAGAACCATTTCCATGTTACCTGTACCCTTGAACTCCTCGTAAATAACATCGTCCATCTTGGAGCCGGTCTCAATAAGAGCTGTTGCAAGGATTGTAAGACTTCCGCCTTCCTTCATGTTTCTTGCTGCACCAAAGAATCTCTTAGGCATGTGAAGAGCTGCGGGATCAAGACCACCTGAAAGTGTTCTTCCTGACGGTGGAACAACGATATTGTAAGCTCTTGTAAGTCTTGTTATTGAATCAAGAAGAATCATAACGTCTTTATTGTGCTCAACAAGGCGCTTCGCTCTTTCAATAACCATCTCTGATACTCTCTTGTGGTGTTCAGGAAGCTCATCGAATGTTGAATAAATAACCTCAACGTTAGGTCCTTCAATGCATTCCTTGATATCTGTAACTTCCTCAGGACGCTCATCAATAAGAAGAATAATGAGGTGAATGTCAGGATTATTTCTCTTAACTGACATTGCTACATCCTTAAGGAGTGTTGTCTTACCTGCTTTCGGAGGTGAAACGATCATTCCACGCTGGCCCTTACCGATAGGAGAAATGAGATCCATGATTCTCATGGCAATTGATGATCCGGGATACTCAAGTACTATCTGTCTGTTAGGGAAAATAGGTGTCATATTCTCGAAGTTCCAACGTCCCATTGCAACCTCGGGCTTATAACCATTTATAGTATTAAGCTGGAGAAGAGCTCCGAACTTATCGCTTTCTTTCTTCTGACGGCTGATGCCTGCAAGTATATCACCAGTCTTAAGATTATACTTTCTGATCATTGCAGGAGCTACATAAACATCATTTTCTCCGGGAAGGAAATTCTCGCAGCGGATAAATCCAAATCCATCCTGCATTACTTCAAGGATTCCGTGTGCAGGAATACCGTTTGCAAGCTCTTCCTCAGAAACTCCGTCTTCCTTCTTTGCATTTTCTTTTTCTTCGCCCTTTGCTTCTGCAGGTCTCTTTCCTTCAGAAGGAGCACTCTCTTCACGACTAACTGTCTTATTCTCAGACTTTGCTGAAGCATCAGTTGTGATTACAACCTTCTTTCTTGCAGGCTTTGCAGCAGGCTTTTTAGCCTTTTCTTCAGCTGCTTCGCTGGCCTTTTTCTCAGCAATTTCAAGCAGAGCATCAATAAGCTCTGATTTTTTCATAGTAGTAACGCTTTTAACACCATTCTGCTTTGCAAGATCCCTTAAGGACGCAAGTGTTAGTGTCTCTAATTTTTCTCTCAACGTAATTACCCTTTCTTTTAAACAAAAAAATTATAAACAATCACTAAGTTTTCTAACCATATCAATGTGGAATTTAAAACGGAACAATAGAATATAGTCTACTGACTAAAGACACAATACATCATAAAAAGAATAAATGCAACAAAAATTTTAAAAAATAAGAAATTATTCAGAATTGGATTTACCGCCGTCAATCATGATACCGATTGCTTCCATGGCAACCTCGTATAAAGTAGCCATCTGCTTGGCTCCCTCATCGTCCATCTCAGCAAGCTTATTGTACTGAGCGGTAAAATAGTTTTTGGCCTGTACTACGGTAGCGTTACTAATCACTCTGCCGTTACTCATGATAGTACCGGTCTCGGAATTGTACTTACCTGTAGCGCTTTTCTTTTGAGCATCACCCATTCCCATGGACTGCGCCAGTGAATGAATAAGAGCTTCTCTACCTTTATTATCCGACATAATCTTTTCCCCTCGTTAGATTATATTTGTATTAAGCCGGAAGTCATCAATCGATGACTTTCCGGCATAAAGCCTAAATAATATCAGCTCTTAACTACTTCCTTAATGGACTCGGCAAGACCTGCAACACCTGCAATACTACTGGGAACGATGATCTTAGTAGCCTGACCGTTTGCAGCCTTCTCAAATGCCTCAAGGCTCTTGATTGTAAGAACAGACTCATCTGCGCCTGCTTCCTTAAGCATCATTATACCATCAGCATTAGCCTTCTGTACATTTCTGATAGCTTCAGCCTGACCTTCTGCTTCTCTGATCTGCTTCTCCTTCATAGCTTCAGCCTTAAGGATTGTAGCCTGCTTATCAGCTTCTGCCTGAAGAATCTTACTCTGCTTTTCACCTTCTGCAACTGTGATAGCTGACTGCTTCTCACCTTCTGCAAAGAGGATTTTCTCTCTCTTCTCACGCTCAGCCTTCATCTGCTTCTCCATGGCATCACGAATCTGCTCCGGAGGATTGATGTTCTTAAGCTCTACACGTGTGATCTTGATACCCCAGGGATCTGTTGCGATATCAAGTGCATCCTGCATCTGAGCATTGATCTGATCACGGCTTGTAAGAGTCTCATCAAGAGTAAGAGATCCGATTACGTTACGAAGTGTTGTAGCTGTAAGGTTCTCAATAGCTCCGATAGGATTGCGAACACCGTAAGCATAAGCTTTGGGATCAGAAATACGGAAGAACACGATTGAGTCAATCTGCATTGTTACGTTGTCCTGTGTGATAACAGGCTGAGGCGGGAAGTCACAATACTGCTCCTTCAGATCCACTTTTCTCGCAACCTTATCGATAAAAGGAATCATGAAGTGAAGACCGACATCCCAGGTCTCCTTGTAGGCACCAAGACGCTCAACGATAAAAGAATGAGCCTGAGGAACAATCTTGATGTTCATTGCAATAAGAACAAGAATAAGAATAATAGCTATAAAATATGGCATACCTTTTCCTCCTTAAATTATTCTTTATTTACAAATAATTTATTTCCCTCAACTCTTTGAATGACAACCGTTTCCCCAACTTCTATATTCTCATCATCATTCACACTTCTGGCATTCCATGTGGTTCCGTCCATCATTACGGTTCCTGCTTCAGAAGTGTTGTCTATTGCGGTAGTCACCTTAACTTTTCTGCCAACAATCGCATCTATATTGGTTTTAGATATCTTACTATTAAGATACTTCATTGAAAGCGGTCTTACAAGCAAAAGTGACACAATTGACACAAGAATAAACACAACTATCTGAAGAGGTACTGATGCACCGCAAATCGCCAGTAAAAAGGCTGCGAATGCACCAAAGGCAAACCAGATTGTAGATAGTCCAAGAGTAATTATCTCAATAACTGCAAGAACTATTGTAGCTAAAAGCCAAAATGTCTGTGGATTTAAGTTAAATAAGCTATTATACATACAGTTCGCCCTCCCCTGAATTCAGATTGATTATGAAATCTCGTTTACGTAAATCTGTACACGGCTCTGAATGATATCAGCAACCTCTGCGGCGGTTTTCTGACCACTGAAGTAAGCTGCAGCCTCTTCTTTTATGATCTTATTAACTTCTTCGTTATAGTTACCTACCTGGCTAACTGATCCGAGGTAATCAATTACTTCCTGAACCTCTTCATCAGTCATAGGATCAATGATGATCTCTGTATCTCCGATGTAGAATACATCATCATATTCAACCTCTTTACCATTTTCATCTATGTAAGTAGGTCTCTTCTTTGCAGCAGCTGCAAGCTCGTTTATTTTCTTCATGCTTACAGGCCATGCAGTATCGATAGTATTCTGGTATTCATCTGTAAGGAAATATCTTACAAACTGCCAGCATCCGTCCTTAACCTTTGAGCTGTCGCTTATTGTAAGCTGCAGGTTCGGGAAAATAGCAGCACCTGTGCCATTTTCTGAAGGGAAGCCAACAGCGACAATATCCTTACCGTAAATACCCTTCTCTTCGTAGCTTACATCAGAGAAACCACTAATACTGATTCTGGAAGCAAGAGCCTTACCCTCTCTCCAAAATGCAGAGTTATCTGCAAAATACTCATCATCATCAAGTTCCTCCGGGAATTCGTTGGCAAATTCCAGAAGATGAATAAATGCATCTGAGTTGTAGCTGCAGGTAAGTGTTGACCAGTCAATGAACTGTGAGCCTGTAAGACTGAGAGCCATTTCAAAGAGGTCATCTCTTCCCAAAGCACCAAATACATTCTTATATTCTACGTTTTTATCCTTGATAAGCTTCTCAAGATCAGCTATAGTCCAGGTCTTGTTATCACCAACATTCTCTTTAGCTGTCATAACAGTCTCAACGTAGAAGCTTGGAATAAGCTTATACATCTTGCCATCTGTCTTGAATACTTCCATTACACTATCAAGGTACTCATTCTTGGAGAGTTCCTCGTCGTTCTTGAAATAGTCAGACATATCAAGGAAAAGTCCCTTTGAAATATAACTATCAACAGGCATATCTGTATCAAGAACAAGGATATCCGGTATATTACCTGAAACAATGTCAGTGTTAAGTCTGTTAGCACCGCCTGAATAGTTATCATCGGTGTCGTATTTTGAGTAATCAGAGATTACAATTCTGTACTCTTCGTTCTCTTTATTGAACTGTACAACCTGCTTTCTTACATCATAGTCAATGTAGTTACAGCCAAGAATAATGGTCTTCTTATCCTTTACATCCTTAGGATTGATTTTGGTAAGAATAGCAAGGATATATGCTTCATCAGTAGGAAGCAGACAGAAAATATCTGTCTCGTTAATAGCTGCAAATGAGTAAATACCATAAACACTGATGTCTGAATCTACGTAGTTCATGATCATCTTGGGTTCAGCATCACCGATGTTGTATGAATAAACACCTTCACCATTTGAAAGAAGAAGGTCAGAGCCAATACCTGATGCAATATTGTACTCGTATGCAGCAACTGTAGAGCCCTCAATCTTGTTAAGCTTAGCAGCATCAAAATCAAGGTTATAGAAATCCATGTATTCTTCACCATTGATCGCTGCTATTACTCCGCCATCGTTTTTGCCATATAAAGCAAAGTAGTTACCATAAGAAGAATCAAAATCTTCGCCGCAGTCAACGTCCTTTATAAAAGAACCGTCGTCTTTATTGTATAACTGAATACCGTTGGAATCAGAAACTGCAATACCTTTATCTGTGGGCACGAAGGATGTTATATAGAAATAAGTATCTTCGCTCTCTTCATATTGCATCTTCTGTCTAAACTGCTCAGTTCCATCAGCTGAATACTTTACAATATAGTATTCCTCTGAACCCATAGACATAGAGCCGCCAACCATGCCGCCATCTTCTGTGAAAAAGGCGCCTTCATCACTTGACTCAAAATCGCCTTCTTCAAGCTCGATAACTTCGCCATCTTCTTCTCCTGGAGCATCGGGAGTATCAGGTGTATCTGCATCATCACCACTCTCATCATCACCACTCTCATCTTCATCAGATATGTCAGCGGGACCTTCGCCTGCAGCTTCAGCATCCTGAGCAGCCTTTGCATCAGAATCATCTGTTGAACCATCTGTAGCCTCAAAAAGTGAAACAGGGCCATCAGTAGAGCCACCGGGGAGAATGTTGCTATAACCGGATTCAATTGTATAAATTGAACCATCCTCAGCAACAGCTACCTGTGACACAGTTGCATAATCACCGCCACCAATCGGCACCTTCTCGACGTTTGTTCCATCACTGTTCATGGTGAAAACAACAGTCTGAACATCATCACTACCATAGAAGTTACCTGCAGCATAAAGCTTATCGCCGAAGGTTCCAAGGTAGCTTATAGAATTAGTATCTACATCACTTCCAAGATCGATGTCATTTTCCTTGTAAACATAGTCCTTAACATTGTGCGTAGCATCTGACTCATCACTTGATGCTGCCTCTTTTTTCTTACCGCATCCCGCAGCAGATATAACCATAACTGCAGCAAGCGATAAGCTAAGCGCACGCTTAAGATAGATTTTCTTCATAAATTACCTCCATAATGAGAATCGATAAAATGTTAAAAATGTTTCCATTTATCGTTATGATATTTGACTCTTGATTCCATGTCATACTTCCAGTCAAGGAATCCGGCCCATATCTCACCGGCTCTCCACTTCCGGTGTCTGTAGCTGTGAACTACTATAATAGCAATCATTATAAATGACACTATTGCAAAGATAATCTGGACGAGAAGCATGTATGCGAGGATATTCTCATAGGCTCTCGCATTGTTCTCCCAGTACGGATATATAATAGGCTTAATCTGCATAGATCTCTTACTAAAGCTGCCAATAACATCCAAAAGATTCTTGTTATGATATCTTGCAGAATTATCTACTACTTCAACAATATTGGTATTAAGATTAAGATTCTTAATAAGAAAACTCTTGGCGTAATTATCTACAGGATTAGGCATTACAACCTCCATGCAGATAATACCTTTACTTTCAGTGTTCAGGTCTGACTCGCCGTTTTCATCCTCGTCATCATCCTTCTTTTTGACATTAACACTTCCTATGCTGGTATCAGTAGCAAGTACGGAAGAATCAATTGTTCCGTAGGTTGCAAGAGACTGATATGAAAGATAGATCGTAGGGAAATTTAGTCCTGCTTCCTTTACATATTTACCGGAATCTCTTTTTACAACTCCGGAAATATAATGAGGAACACCCTTTATCAAAACCTGCATTCCCACAATATCAACAGAACCAAACAGCTGCCATGCAAGGTCTTCATCAAGCATTACAAGGTCCGTCATCAGTGAGTCGGAATTTATGTAGTTACCGGATAAAATCTTCATAGGATGGAACTGAAAGAAATCACCGCCGATACCAACAGCAAAAGCATCAACGCTTCGCTTGTCTCTTGTAACGGTAATGCTTCCCATTGCACTGTAGCAGTCGTTCCATACAGCATCGCCGCCCTGTTTACTGGCTGTTGCTTCCTGATAACCATCAGCTATAAGCCCTTTATTTATGTTGTATTCGTATTCCTGTATAGAGTCAGAGCTTATACCTGCGCTCTCGGAAAATATCATTGTAACCTGACCGCATCTGACATCATTTGACCATCTTGAGCCCTCGTTCTGATCATAGATTCCATCAGATATGTGATCCTTAACTGCATTCAGTATAAAGATGGTTGCGATCATCAAGATCAAAGCTATCAAATATATGATCTGCGAAACACGCAGATGTTTTATTTTCTCTTTTATACCTGCAAAAAATTTATTCATTGTTATTAGCCAGTCTCACCTGATCTCCTGAATTTACAAGGGCTGTTGTGGTGGTTATTACGTACTCATCTCCCTCAAGACTTCCGCTAATAGCTGCTGTAGTATCATCTGATGCAAGTACTTCAACATCTACTCTGGAAGCAATATATCTGTTTCCAAGAGGTGAAGATTTGGACTTAACAACAAGTATAAACTTACCGTTCTGGTCCTCACGTACAGCACCTGCAGGAATAGTAAGGTCATAAACATTTGACTTCTCACCAATCTGAAGACTTACTGACTGACCATTCTGAACCTCAGGACTCTCAATAGTAAATGTAAGAACCTTCTTTGTATTAGGATTCTGTTTATCAGCAGTGATTGATTTAAGAGTTGCCTTGAAATCAGTGTAATACCAAGCATTCTGAGGCTCAGCTATATCACCGACCTTAAGTCCCTTTGCCTGATCAACTGTAACGCTGAAGCTCGTAACCATATCCTTACCGTCAACCTGAATAACTGCAACTTCATTATCGGCACTTGTTGACTCACCTGCCTTAAGTGTAAGTGATGTAACTGTACCTGCAACAGGAGCTTCGATCTTACCGCCTGTAGACTCAGCTTTAAGCTTCTCTACGGTTTCCTTCTGTTCTTCAATATCATCTCTCTGATTGCAAAGCTCGATTTCCTTACCAATTTCAGTAAGAAGCTCTGTTCTCTCAGTTGTAGCCCTTTCAAGCTCAAGTGCTGTCTTGTTTTTAGCATCCTGAAGGCTTGCGGCCTTTCTCTGATAATCACTGTCAACCTGTCCGGCCTGTGTAGTCATCTGAGATACATCCTTAGCATTATTTGCCTGCTGAATTGTAAGATCACTCTTTTCCTCATTGAGGGCATCAAGAGTCTGATCAGCAAGCCAGTATTCCGCATCATATTTAGCATATTTCTTTGAATAATCTTTATCTGTTTTCTTTAATGCATCACGTTTTTCCTTAGCGTGATCTTTTGTCTCCTGAGCATCTGTAATCTGCTCTTCGATCTGAGCCAGCCTGTAGGTAATCTCTGCATCCTGATACTGAGGTGTAGCCTCATCATAGTTATACTGTGCTGATGTATAGGACTGAGCCTGGGACTGCTCATCAATTACTGCCTGAGCAGCTTCATCGGCAGCCTTTGCAGCATCATATCTGTCACTGGCAGCCTTAAGCTTTGTCTGATAATCATCAAAAGTAAGAGTTACACCGCTTCTGATTCTGGTAATTGATGCATCATCAATATCACCTGAGAAAAGCGCAGATTCATAGGTCTGTGTCATTTCTTCAAGCTTTGTCTCAGCTTCTGTAAGCTCTGTAGATTCTTTGTCTTCAAGATAGTACAGAATATCTCCTTTATCTACATGAGCACCTTCCTGTACTGCAACACTTTTAATAACTCTTTCCTGAGAAACCTTAACATTGTAAGGATCCGACGCTTCAACCGTACCTGTTCCTCTTATCATCGGAGAAATATTACCTTCCTGAACCTGCTGAATAGCAACTTCAGGCAAAGAATAATTCATGATGGTATTTGAAAAGAATGTGAGCAAAAGAAGTATTACAAGAAATGCAATTGTAATATCCTTGATAATATCCTTTCTGCTCTTTTTGTTCACGGTTGTACTTACTTCTGACATACCTCTTCCTCTTCCTTAAAAATCTATTCTAAATTACAATATTATCCCTTTAAGCCGCCCTGATATGAAATACCCTCAACCAGGTATTCCTCTCCATACAGGAATATCAAAAGTGGCGGAACCAGATATATAACAGCAACTGCAAAGGCAAGACTTATCTCACCAGCATTTATCTTCGACAAAAATACCGACAGCGGATGCAGCTCATCATTTGATAAAAGAATAAGCGGCTGCTCAACCATATTCCAATAATCAATAAACACAAGAATTGCTATTGAAATAAGTCCGCTTTTACAAAGCGGCATACATATCTTGGAGAAAATCTGCCACTCTCCTGCGCCGTCAATTGATGCGGCTTCCATAACCTCAGTAGGTATTCTTCTGATGAATTTCGTCAGAAGGAAAACTGCAAATGGTGAGAAAAAACCCGGAAGCAATATCGCCCATCTGGTATCAAGTATTCCCAGCCACTGGGAAACCAGGTAATTGGGAACCAACGTAACCTGATAAGGCATCAGCATCAAAATAATATATATAAAGAATATGACTTCTCTAACTCGTCCCTGATATCTTGCAAAACCGTAGGATGCAAGCATTGCGATCATCAGCTGTACTCCCACGATTGGCACTACATAAAGTACACTGTTCCAAAACTTAACCAGGTACTCAGGTGATTTAAACAGCACCGCATAATACTGACTAAAGGAAACTATATCCGGTATAAACTTTAGGTTAACGGTCTTGGATATGAATACCTTTCCGCCGTTTTCCGTAGTCTTGAATACAGCTCCGTAATTGGCGCTTATCTCAGATGAACTCATAAACGAATTCGTAATGGTAAGTATTATGGGTGTAAGAAAAAGCACCGCAAAAAACGCAGCTATTATCGTGCCGATAATAATGCCGTATTTATATATTCTCTTGTTTCTATGCGCCTTCCTTATCGCTCTTTCATAAAAGACCGTTTCGGAACGCGGCTTTCTAATCTCAGCCATTTATTAGCCTTCTATATCCCTTCCATATCGGTCTTCTGTGATAAACATAATAAACATAAGTATTACTACCACTATTGCCATCATAATGGCTGATGCCGACAGCTTCTGATAATCCACAGAAGCAAAGGTATTATTCATAAAGTGCTGCATCATGTACAGGGTCTGGTAGGGATAATCTCCGGTAAGAAGGTAAACCTCTCTGAACACCTTAAATGAATTTATCAGCGACATTATGGTTACAAACAAAATTGTTGATGAGAGATATCTCATCTTAATGGACCAGAAAATCTGTCTCTCTGTGGCACTTTCCAGTCTTGCAACCTCAATCAGATCTTTAGGCACACTGGACAGTGCAGCCATAAACAGAATCATGTTATATCCAAGGTTCTTCCACAAAAACAGAATTACTACCACGATCTGGGCTTTATCTGATTTTAGCCAGTCAATTTTGGACGGACCACCAAAGGCAAGATAAACCTGATTGATAAGTCCGTTGTAGTCAAACAAAACCTGCCAGATAAGCACAATTGAAGCTATAGGCACCATCATAGGGCTAAGGAAAAAGCTTCTGAACTGACTCTTAAACGGAATACCCGATTCCATAACAACTGCAAGAAACAGCGACAGTGCCACAGCCAGCGGCACTGCTACAGCTGAAAACATAAGTGTATTACTGGCCGCCTGTTTAAATGCATTGTTATTAAATACTCTTACGAAATTATCAAAGCCTACAAACTCCTTCTGAATGGGGTTATTTACAACTGCATAAAAAACTACCACCAGGAAAGGAAGAACAAAAAATGTAAGAACTCCTGCTAGCGAAGGACTAAGGAAAAGCCATGAAACAACTGTCTCTCTGATCTTCTTCCTTGTGGATTTCTTTTGTAGATGCTCTTTTAAATTCGTGCGCTTTTTAGGCATAGCTGTCTGACCGGCAGCATTACGCCTAAGCATTCTATTTAGTTTTTCGCCTTTGTCCTTGACCTTATCAAGAACTTTTAGCTTATTTTCCATATTTACTCACTAGATTTTAATTTTTAAAGCTATGTATAGGAGCGGGAATTCTTCCGCCTCTGTCTACAAATGCAGCACAGTCAAACTTATTAACAGGCATAATGGGACCAAAGCCAAGGAGTCCGCCAAAATCAACTGTGTCACCTACAGTTTTGCCTATTACAGGAATAAGTCTTACGGCTGTTGTCTTCTGATTGATCATTCCGATAGCCATCTCATCGGCGATGATACCCGCAAGGGTTGTAGCCTTGGTATCTCCGGGGATTGCTATCATATCAAGTCCAACAGAGCATACGCAGGTCATGGCTTCAAGCTTCTCAAGAGTAAGTGCACCTGCATTAACGGCATTTATCATGCCCTGATCTTCACTTACAGGAATAAACGCACCTGAAAGACCTCCCACATAAGAAGATGCCATAGCTCCGCCCTTCTTAACCTGATCATTCAAAAGTGCAAGAGCTGCTGTAGTTCCGGGAGCACCTGCATGCTCAACACCGATCTCATGAAGAATATCAGCAACACTGTCGCCAATTGCAGGGGTGGGTGCCAGTGAAAGATCCACGATTCCAAAAGGAACGCCAAGTCTCTCAGAAGCTTCCTTTGCAACAAGCTGACCAACTCTTGTTACCTTAAATGCAGTCTTCTTGATGGTCTCGCAAAGAACCTCGAAGTTCTCTCCTCTGACCTTCTCAAGAGCCGTCTTAACAACTCCGGGGCCGCTGACACCGACATTTATAATTCTGTCAGCCTCAGTAACACCGTGGAATGCACCTGCCATGAAAGGATTATCATCGGGAGCATTGCAGAAAATTACTAGCTTGGTACAGCCTGAGCTGTCAGTATCCTTTGTCTTATTAGCTGTTTCAAGAATGATATCTCCAAGGAGCCTTACAGCATCCATATTGATACCTGTCTTGGTAGAACCAACATTTACTGATGAGCAGACAACGTCAGTAGATGAAAGTGCTTCGGGAATAGACTCAATAAGGAGCTTATCTGCTGTTGTCATTCCCTTACTTACAAGTGCGCTGTAACCACCAAGAAAATTGATTCCTACATCCTTAGCTGCTCTGTCCAAAGTCTTAGCTATTGTGACAAAGTCTGAAGGCGTCTTACACGCAGAAGCACCGATGAGGGCAATTGGCGTAACCGAAATTCGCTTATTTACAATCGGTATACCGAACTCTTTTGAAATCTCCTCACCGGTTTTAACCAGATCCTTTGCACTTTCGTGGATCTTGTTATAGATTTTTTCATTAAGTGCTTTTAAATCTGTATCTATGCAATCAAAGAGGCTGATGCCCATTGTAATTGTACGGACATCCAGGTTCTCTTTTTCTATCATTTCATTAGTTTCTGATACTTCGCTGATATTTATCATGATATCTCCTTTAGATTCTGTGCATTGAGTCAAAGATCTCTTCTCTCTGACATTTAACTACAACACCGATATCATTTCCAATATTTTCAAGGGAATCAGAAAGATCGTTGAATGCCACTTTGCTTCCTGAAACATCAACAATCATCATCATGTTAAAATAACCGGACACGATTGTCTGTGAAATATCAAGAATGTTTACATCATTATCAGCAAGGTATGTACATACTTTTGCAATGATTCCGACGGTATCTTTTCCTACTACAGTAATGATAATTTTGTTCATAAGACACTTCTCTCCTCTAAAACTCCAAAACCTGTGACAATTCATTTCTGGCAGCAACCATGATAGGGAAATCACTGCCATGATATGGGTTATTACCCATTTCTATTTCAACCCTTACCGTCTCATAAGCCAGTTCAGGAAGATTATTTTCTTTACTCAGGTGCCCGAGAATTATTCCTTTTAGATTATCATGCAGGATTCTGCAAAGAAGCTCCCCACTTTTCTCATTGGACAAATGTCCTCTTTCCCCGAGAATTCTTTTTTTCAAATAGTATGGATAAGGTCCTGTCTGAAGCATCCTTACGTCATGATTGGCTTCTATAAGAACTGCATCAAGTCCCTGAAGACAATCAACGGTATATTCGTTATAGCATCCAAGGTCAGTTGCTATAGCCATTTTGCTCTTGCCACAGCTTATTCTGTAGCCGACAGGCTCTAATGCGTCATGCATTATGGTCATGGGATTGATTGTAAGATCCTTAACGGATAATTTCTTATCTGCCTTGATCTCATGAAACTCGGCGTTATCCATTTCCCTTTTTTTATCGCTGATTCTGATGCCTTCTATTGTTCCCTTTGTGGCATAAACAGGAATCTCATACTTCTTTAAAATAGTATGCAGACCATTTATATGATCTGAATGCTCATGCGTCACAAATATAGCATCAATATCGGCCAAAGACAAATCTAATTTGTTAAGGCCCTCTTCAATTCTTTTCTTACTGCATCCTGTATCAACCAGGATATGTGTGGTATCAGAACCAACATAAATGCTGTTTCCGCTACTTCCACTGGACAGACTCGCCAGTCTCATTTGTTAAATCTCCGTTTTAAATATTATCGATAAACTGTGAAAAAACTGTGTTTATTGTATGAATAAAGAATTATTTCCAATAAACTTCAATTTTGTCACCCTCATGAATAGCCTGCATATAGTCAGGTGTACCGCCGTTAAGTGTAGTAACGATGGACCTTCCATTAGGCTTACTGAGGTCAAAATCTATTTCATCAAATATATCTACAAAGATATAATCTGATTTTCCATGAAGTGTGATAGGTTCATTATTCACAAGGACGTGTAAATCCCTTGTGATGACTCTTCTTGAAGGTGCAGGCGCAGGCTCAGGCTTAACTCTGTCTTCATTACCTGAAATACTATAGCTTCCATCTTCATTTTCTTCAACATTAAGCTCAGCATCTGCATCATAAGAGGACTCTTCATTCTCCTGCTCGATGGCAACCATATCTGCATCGGGAAAGTTCTGATAGTACTCAAGCACAGCATCCTTACCGCTCTTGAATTCCACCTTGAAGTTCTCATAGACAGGTGTATCCATGCCTGCCACTTCGTTGTTAACTGTAATAACAGTATCCTCTGTAAGCTCGATATCAAGAAGTCTTGCGATCTGCTCTGCTGTCTCATAGTCGAGAATCTTGATCTCATCACCGGTTTTGATGTTGTAGTAACCGGTCTGAGGCTCACCGTTAACTTCTGCAGTTCTCGGAACATCAATGCTCTTTCCGTCTACTGTGATATTAAAGGTGCCCTTGAACTCGGTGATGTCAGCAAGCTCGCTTCTTCCGGGCTTACCGGTTGTGGAGCTCTGTACCTCAATAATGTCGTTAGCATGAATCTTGGTATGAATATCTGCAGGTGATCCGTTAAGTGTGATAACAGCTGACTCACCGGGTTCACCTCTTACCATTCTCTCCTGTCCGTTAACTGAGAATCTAAGCTCCTCACCGCGCTTAGGGAAAAGATCCTCGTTAGGGAAATCTGCCTGCATAGCAGCATCAACAATTGCCAGCTTACCATTGTCATAGATCTTGGTCTGCTGACCATTGAAGGATACAAATACAAAGTTGTTGGACTGCTCATAGAAGCTTACGCAGATACCAAGAGGCGTAACCATAAGTGAATCGCGCTCAACCTCGGAGTTTTCCTCCAGGAACTTGATATTTTTCATAACTTCTTCGCCACGAAGCGCAACACGCTCTTCCGGAATCTTCATCTCTTTTGCAAGAGCCTTGGTATATCCCGGCACGCATCCGCCACCACCTACTACGAACACAGCACTAACAGGCTTATTGCCGTTAAGCTGTTTGATCTGCTGGGTGACCATCTTGCTCATTTTCTCAACAAGAGGCTTAATCATCTTGGCTATTTCCTTGGAAGAAATAGTCTTCTCAAGTCCCATGATGTCGATGTATTTTACCTGCTCCATGTGACTTGCATCAATTTTAATCTGATCTGCGGTGTTGAAATCAACAAGGCAGTGCTGAGCAATAATCTCAGTAATTGAATCACCTGCGATAGGAAGCATTCCGTAGGATGTAATTGTTCCATCGTCGGTGATACAAATATCGGATGTACCTGCGCCTACATCAACAAGTGCAAGATTAAGCATTCTAAACTGCGGAGGAATAGCAACCATCATAGCGGCTATAGGCTCCAGAGTCATGTTTGCAACCTTAAGATCAGCTCTCTCACAGGCTTTATAAAGGCCGTCAACACAGTCATCCGGAAGAAATGTTGCTATAAGATCAAGAGCAACTCTTCCTGCATTATGTCCTTCAAGATTAGCAATCTGATAATCATCAAGGTAATAGTGCATTACAGAATATCCAACAAGATAAAACTTCATGTCGGACTGATTCTGCTGAAGGAATTCCTGATATGCCTTCTCAACTGCCTTAGACTCAAGGTTATAAATCTCTTCCTGAGTCATCTCGCGATTGTCGGTATACTCCTCTTCGAAATTGGTCTTAACCGTACGAAGTACACGACCAGCGGCAGCTATACATACATCAGTAAGATGTATCTGAGTCTTTTCCTCAAGCGCTTCCTTAACTTCTTTTATGGTAGATCCGACTTTGCCGATATCATGGATCTGTCCGTCAAGCATGGCTCTGGTCTCATGCTTCCTGACAGTCTGGGCCATTACATTGAAGGTATTATCCTGCATGTAGCCAACAGTACCTACAACACTCCTTGTTCCGATATCCAGTCCGAATACCACCTTCTGTTCAGATTGTTCACTCATCGTAGCCATTAGTTTTCCCCCAGCTTCAAATCTATACAGCGCTGCATCCCTTCTACATCGCCGCTGTTATCTATTACAAAATCCGCATGCTGCCTGAATTCTTCATCTGACAGCTGTCCCTTTAAAATATCATCAATCTTAGAATCGCTATAACCTCTTGTGGTTTTAAGTCTCTGCCTTCGAACTTCTTCATCAGCGTAAACATACCACATTTCATCAACTATCTTATCGTACCCGTTCTCAATCAGAAGTGCTGCCTCAATGAAAAGATAGTCCAAAGTGTTCTTTTTCTTTTCTTCCTCTATCTGATCAAATATAAATCTGTTCACTGCAGGATGAAGAATATCATTCACCTTAGATAAAAGTGCTTTATCCGAAAAGATCATCCCGGCCATTTTGGCCTTGTCTATTTCGCCCTTTTCATCAAGCACAGCCTCAGATAAAAGCTCAACTATCGGCTCGTAGCAGGGCTGCCCCTTTAGCTTAATGTCATTGGCCACCTGATCGGATAAAATAATCCTGCATTTGCAATGCTTCTCTATGTAGCTTAGAACCGTACTTTTACCGGCACCGACGCCGCCGGTAACTCCAATTACCTTCATACTCACTTTGCCTCGAACCAGTCAGTGCCAACGTGGCAGTCTACATCAAGAGGTACGGCAAGTTCTGCTGCATTTGCCATCTCTTCTTCAAGAATAGCCTTAACCTTATCCTCTTCTGATTTAAGTGTCTCTATCAAAAGTTCATCATGAATCTGAAGTATCATTCTGGACTTAAGCTGTTCATCCATAAATCTTCTGTAAACACGGATCATTGCAATTTTCATAATGTCAGCAGCTGTTCCCTGAATAGGTGCATTCATGGCAACTCTTTCGCCAAACTGTCTCTGCATGAAGTTACCGGATTTAAGCTCAGGCATTGGTCTTCTTCTGCCGTAAAGTGTTGTGGCATAGCCCTTTTCTTTGGCATCTGAAATAGCTTTATCCTGATATCCCTTTACTCCGGGATATGTAGCAAGATAATCTTCCATGTATTTCTTGGCATCCGATCTTGAAATATTTAGATCCTCACTTAAGCCAAAAGCACTTATTCCGTAAACAATACCAAAGTTAACAGCCTTAGCATTTCTTCTCTGGATGTCTGTAACTTCATCAAAGGGTGTATGGAATACCTTTGAAGCTGTAATTCTGTGAATATCTCTGCCTTCATGATAAGCATCAATAAGTCCCTTATCCTCAGACATGTGAGCCAGAATTCTAAGCTCAATCTGTGAGTAGTCCGCATCAGCAAAAACATAGCCTTCCTTTGGAACAAAAACCTTGCGGATTGCTCTGCCAAGCTCTGTTCTCATAGGAATATTCTGAAGGTTAGGCTCTGTTGAGCTTATTCTTCCTGTGGCTGTTATGGTCTGATTGAAGTTCGTATGAATTCTCTCATCATCCTCAATAAAAGCAGCAAGACCGTCTGCGTATGTACTCTTAAGCTTGGTAAGACCTCTATACTCAAGAATATCTGCAATTATGGGATTCTCCGGAGCAAGCTTTTCAAGAACGTCAGCTGCTGTTGAATAACCGGTCTTAGTCTTCTTACCGCCCTTAAGTCCCATCTTTTCAAAAAGAATCTCTCCAAGCTGCTTGGGAGAATTGATGTTAAACTCTTCTCCGGCTGCAGTATGAATATTCTTCTCAAGCTCTGCTATTCTTCCTGTAAGTCTCTCGCCGTAGGCAGCAAGCTCCTCTCTCTTAACAAGAATGCCTTCACTCTCCATGTCATAGAGAATGTATGTAAGAGGCATTTCAATATCATAGAAAAGAGACTTCATCTCTGTATCAGCAAGCTTTTTCTCCAAAATTGGAGCACTCATATAAGCCACATAGGAAATATATCCGGCATACTCTTTTCTCTCATCAATGCCCGCTTCCTTCATGCTCTTTTTACCAAAAATCTGGGCCTTGGATCTGATAGATAGCTGTAGCTGTTCTCCTGCAACATCCTCAGGACTGTAGTCGTTCTTAAGAGGATTAAGGAGATATGCGCCTATAAGCACATCAAAGCATCCCAATGTATCTCTCTTGTAATTCTCCACTTCATAAGGCTTAAAGAATGGATATGCATGCTTAATATCAAAGAATGAAAGCCTTACATTCTCTGACATGGATGAAAGCTCATTACCCACAAGCTCTGCATCAATTCCACCACCTTCAAGATAAAAAGCTTTTTTATCATCAAAGCAAACTGCAATGCCGATGAATTCTTCCTCTGCGAGAATTCCGATTCCGACGAATTTATCCTGTTTATCCTTTGCATAGTCTTTAGCCTTTGCAAATATCTCTTTTGCTTTGGCAAAATCACTTACAAGCTCAAATTCAATATCAGACTTTGTCTGTGTTACATCATTCTCAAATCTGCCAAGGAGATTCCTGAAGTTCAGCCTCTTGAACATCTCATAAGCATCCCTTGTGAAAATGTCATGAAGCTCAGCATTCTCAAAGTTGTAATCAAACTTGGCATTTACATTTATGGTGGCAAGAACCTTGCTAAGATCACAGAGATCTCTGTTGTTTGCAAGGGATTCCTTTATAGCCTTTTTAGTTATATTTTCAAGATTATTATATATATTCTCAATTGATCCATACTCAGCCATAAGTCCCATGGCAGTCTTCTCACCAACCTTGGGAACTCCCGGAATATTATCAGATGAATCACCCATAAGCGCTTTTAGCTCAATAAACTGTAATGGAGTAACACCGTAGAGATTTTTTACATCTTCTGCGAAATAATTCTCTATCTCGGTGCCGCCTGCCTTAGTCTTGGGAATTCTGATACAGATATGTTCTGATGCGATCTGAAGAAGATCCCTGTCTCCTGAAACAAGACGAACCTCCATTCCCTGAGCTTCACCCTTTTTAGCAAGAGTTCCAAGAATATCATCAGCCTCAAGGCCTGCCTTCTCCATGCGACAAATACCCATGGTATCAAGAACCTCTTTCATAAGAGGCACCTGAGATCTGAGTTCTTCGGGCATAGGCTTTCTGGTACCCTTATATTCTTTATAAATCTCATGTCTGAATGTGGGAGCGTGAACATCGAAAGCAACGGTCAGATAGTCCGGCTTTTCCTCATCAATCAGCTTAAACATCATGTTAAGGAAGCCATAAACAGCACCTGTATGAACTCCCTCTGCGTTTGTCAGATCCGGAAGTCCGTAAAATGCTCTGTTCAATATGCTGTGTCCGTCAATTAAAAGTAATTTTTTCCCCATTTTCCCAACCAACTTTTATAGAATCAAAGTATAAACGCAAGCGCTACCGCTACTACAACCTCAATAACAACAAGTACCTGTAAAAAGAACGCTGTTTTTAACAGTCTTTTTCTGGCGCCGAGCCTCTGATAGGCTCTGTTCATCATAAGTTCGAGCTCATGGCTTAAGTTAAAGTTCGTACCATCCTCAAGACTCTGCGTACCTGTTTCAACAAGAAACTGTATTGTAAGTTCTTCCTTACAGCTCTTGCAGCTCTCAATATGTCCCAAAAAGATCTCCAGTGCCCGAACATCAAGTTCATCATCCAGAAATCCCGGTATCATTCTCTGAAATTCCTTACAATCCATAGTATCCTCTGCGATTGCCTAATGGCTAAAACCCAATATCTTGTATGAACATAATACTAGTGAGCATACTTATAACCAATATATAGAATACACTAAATTGTCCAAAGCTACAACCTGTCATACTTATTATTATGAAAAACCCCTGCCGTTTTCATAAACGACAGGGGCTATGTTAACTAATTAGTTTCTTGCTGCAATCTCTTTTGAGATTTCTTCTATTTTTTCATCTGTAAGGATGTACTTTTTCTTGAACCAGAAAATTGCAAATACAAGACCGATGATAGGAATAATTGTCATGGTCATTCTAAGTCCCATCTTCTGAACTGCTTCAACACCCTGAGAATAGTCAATCTCAGTTGCAGTTTCTGCCGTGTCATTACTAAGATTCAGAATCTGAAGTGCAATAGCTGCGATAAATGCAGATACACCAGATGCAAGCTTAACTACGAAAGTCTGCATTGAGAAAATAACTGACTCATCTCTTCTGTTGTTCTTAAGTTCGCCGTAATCAACCGTGTTTGCAAGGAATACAGTTGTAATAACTGAAAGCATTCCGTTTGCTGAGAAAATGAAAAATCCCGGAATAAACAGTAAAAATACGTTAGTCATGGATGTTGATGCAAGTATAAGAAGTGAAATATATCCTGCAATAGCCATTCCCATGCTGATGAAGTAAATCTTTATGGAAGTGAAAAACTTTCTAAGGAAAGGATACAGGATCATCATAGCAAGGATCTGCATTCCACCGCCAAAGGTTGAGAAAAGTGTATATCCGTCTCTCCAGGTAGTTCCGCCAAAATCGTACTTAAAGAAGTAGATTACAAGGTTAGATGTGATGTAGATCGAACAGTTTACAATGACGATAGCTACAACTACTGCCATAGCCTGGTCGTTCTGAATAAGTGCTCTGAACATCTCGCCTATTGAAGCACTCTTCATATCTACTGTAGACTTTTCTTTTACATTGATACAGCAGATAACTGTAAATACTACAAAAAGCACTGCGATTATGATTGTGAAGTAAGAAAATCCGATTCTCTCAACTTCTCTGTCAGCAATACCCTGTCCTCCAAACATGTGTCCAAGAGCGGCTACAGACTTAACAGTTATGATTGTGATGATGGCAGAACCAACACCTGCGCATGAACGTGCAAGAGTTGTAAGTCCTTCTCTCTCCTTACCACCCTCTGTGAAAGCAGGGATCATTGACCAGTAAGGGATATCCATCATTGTATAGGTTACGCCCCAGAGGATGTATGTAACTGCAGCATATGTTACAAGTCCGCTTCCTGACATTGTTGGCGGAGCTGAAAACATAAGATAAAGCACGATAGCATTGGTAATTGTTCCAATCAGGAGCCATGGTCTGAATTTACCCCATTTTGTCTTGGTCTTACCAACAATAGCTCCCATGATGGGATCGTTAAATGCATCAAATACTCTGGCAACCATAAGGATTACGCCCATGGCAGCAGCGCTTACTCCCAGAATATCCTGGAAATAATAAAGTACCCAGGATGCTGAAAGCATGTATACCATATCCTTTCCTACTGCACCAAGTCCGTAAGATACCTTGGCAGCACCGGTTAATTTAGATTTTTCATTCATAAGTTTTTACCTCCCTTAGCAGCGTCCTTCATTTTCATCGCCAGCTCTACTACTTTATATGCACCGTCATAAAGACCGGTCTTTTTATTCTCCATAATGTTCTCACACATCTCATCGAGAAGCGGTGTCTCAAGGAACTGTGTAAGCATCTGCACTGTGTGAGGTATATCTCTGCACTCAAGTGTTCCATCGCCCACTTCTGCCGAGTGGATAGCTCCCCACATCTCGTGTTTTCCGACTCTCTTTATGAAAAGCTTGGGAACAGGATAAAACGCAAGTTCACTGGGCTTTGTTACAAGAACATCGCAGCTTCTCATAAGAAGGTTTGTACAGTAAACGGCTTCAAATATGTTTCCATGCCAGAAGCCATGAATTCCTGTAACCTCTGTATCAGGGTTAAGAGCTGCTTCCGCGAACTTTTCTGTATCAGCAAAATCACCAAGGTGTTCATGAATGTGGTTTTTCATCTCGGGAATCTCATTCTTAAGATCTTCCCAAACCTGCTTATAATCGCCAACATTTACATAAAGAGCAGCCTGCTTTTTCTCGATATAAGGAAGCAGGAATTTTATTATTGCAGCAAAAATCTCTTTCTGTGCTCCTGCACCGCCGATTGTAAGAAGGAATCTCATGGGCTTTCCATCTTTTCTTCTGTCCATTCTGGCCTTGCAATCAGCTTCGATATTGGCTACAAGCTCATGATCGATGTAATGACCTGTGTAAACAAGATCTTCCTGAGGCATGGGCTGACATACAGTCTTCTTATTCATTCCGTTAAGAATTCTGTAACCCATGTATGCATTTCTGCACTGGATTGTGTGAACAGAACCTTCAGATAAGTGAAGGGCCATGGGCCAGTTATCCGGAATCGCATTTACAACATGCTTCATGCCTGCGTGAATAGCTGCCTGAGCGGGCCACACGTGAGTTGCGATTACAGGAATATCCTTGGGAACATTCTTATAAACAGGAGCCATAAGCTCTGCATTTTTCTGATCTGCAGCATTGTATGAAAGTGCTCTGAAGCCCTCGTAGTTAGTGGGCTCCCAAACAAGCTTATTGAAAATAGGATTCTTTGAAAGTCTTGAACCCAGTGAATAAAGATCGTTCTGTGCACTGATAACCTTTGTACAGGTTGTATGCTTGTATGAATTAAGATCCATCCAGTAAGGTGTATAGCCAAGGTGTCTTGCGCATGAAGCCATGGCCATGCTGATTCTGTAGTGGCCAAAGCCCATTCTGATATTTCCAACGATAAGACCCTTGTCTGTATCAAAAGGAATTGAAGCTCCTGTATCTTCGCCTTCCTTAAGTACTTCAATATTCTTAACACCAAGAAGATTGCCTATATACTGATTCTCTGTAACCATAACAGGATAATTGCAATTTGAATCATCACCGAACTTTTTGGCGAATTTCTTTTTTGAGTTTAAAGCCTTTTTGTAGATCTTATCGCTCATCACATTTCCGAAAATTACTTTTGACTTTTCAGACATTCGTCTCTACACCTTCCTTTACATGAAAAACTATTTCTTTTTTTATTTTTTCGCAGGCATCAAGCTTGATTATCAGCTTACCGCTTGACCCCTGACGTCTTCTTGTCTTTACATAGACACCTGCCATGCCACCTCGTAGTGGTACATGCTTAGGACCTATAAGCTCAATAGCTCCTTCTGTCTTAACTCTCAATGATTCACCAAAATAAGGAATTACATTTCCGTTCTGGTCAACGGCTTTAATTCTTACCTGAGCCACATCATAGGATCTGTCATCACTTAATTCTGATGAACTCACGTCGCACAAAATATCAATTGATGAAACAGTCTCCTTAACCAGAGTCTTAACAACTTTGCCGTTTTTAATAGCTTCAAACTTAAAGCTTGTGGCTTTGCCGCCCCAGTCGCCAATGTATTTCTGATACATATCAACTACATCCTTGACGCTCATACCATGGAAAGCCAGCATTCTGCCGCCGGTTATCATATCTGAAAGTCCAAGGCCGCCCATGCCGTATCTTGCAGCATTGTTGAGAGCCTGTTTTACTTTCTCAGCCATTCCTTTAGAGAATTTCTCGTTCTGAGCTAGCTGATCACCGATAAAATCATCAACAAGAATCGGTCCGTGAGCCAGATTCTTAAAAGGCGAATCCTCTTTTTTGTACTCTTTTATGAAAACATCATTCTTGTACATCTTCACGGAATCTGCATTTGTAAGAAGCCATATATCTCCTCTTATGCACTCGGGATGCTCTCCGATATCCATTGATGATGTAAGCTCAAGAACCGGTGTATCATCTCCCTGCATTCCATAGGCAAGTGCTGCCATCTTGGGATTTCTGAACATATCCATAACGCCGTGATAGCAGATTCTGTCGCCGGAACCAAAGTCCTTATGAGTGTTGTAGTCAAACATGCACCAGCCAAAACCGCCGGCAACATCGCTCTCACCGGCAATAGCATCCATAACCCTTATATGTCTCATGGCATGCTCACTTCTGTGAATCTCATCATCGAAGCTCTTTGTGGGATACATGTGTCCGTTATACTCTGTAACAAGATAAGCCTTGTTCATATCAGGAGTAACGGCTTTTTTCTTCTGACAACCGGGCTTTTTACCGTCAAATGAAAAATCATTGTAGGTATATACATCCTCAAGAAGATTCATCTTGGTAGCTGCTCTTACGCCGCCTGTAGCTCTTGAAGGGTCAAGCTCATGTGACAGAGCATTGGTCTTTTTATAAAACTCATCATCATCGGCGGATTCGTTTATTCTTACGCCCCAAATGAATATGGAAGGATGATTCCTATACTGGATTATCATCTCTTTTTCATTAACAAGAGCCTGTTCCTTCCAGGCTTCATCACCTATATGCTGCCATCCCGGGAATTCCATGAATACCAGAATTCCAAGTCTGTCGCAGGCATCGATGAAGTCCTGTGACTGGGGATAATGCGAAGTTCTTACAGCATTTACGCACAGCTCTTCTTTTAATATCTTCGCATCAAGTTCCTGCTGTGCTGCAGGCATTGCATAGCCAACATAAGGATAGGACTGATGCCTGTTAAGACCTCTTATCTTCAGCTTCCTTCCATTTAAGTAAAAGCCGTCTGCATGAAACTTCATGCTTCTAAAACCAAAGGTCGTAACTACTTCATCTACAAGCTCTTCATTCCTGTGTATCTGAGTTCTAAGCTCGTATAAAGCAGGATTGGTCACATCCCATACAACTATGGGAAGTGTATGAAAATCGAATGGCACCTGCTTTCCTGCAGGAATTTCTATAAGCTCTTTAAAATCCCTATATTCTTCTTTGTAATTTTCCGGCTTCTCACCGCTGATGCGTCTTATGGCATGCTTTATAACGCAGCCTGCTGTATCACCGGCTATTGTGGTCTTCGCATGAAGAAAAGCACCCACAGCTGCAGGCTCAATATTTGTGGCATTGCCCGCAAATACATCGGAGGTGTCTGTAGTAATGAACAGATCTTCTATATAAGTCTTCTCTGTTACTTCAATAAGAACATCTCTGTAAAGACCGCCATAGGTCATGTAATCTATAACAAATCCAAAGGGCGGCACATTAAGGCTCTCTCTGGAATCAAGCTTTACTACAATGCAGTTTGGCTGATCATATCTAAGCTTCTCACTGATATCAAAGGAAAAAGCAGTATATCCGCATAAATGTGTTCCAAGAAGTTCGCCGTTTATATAAACCGTAGCTTCATGAGCAGCTCCCATAAAGGTAACAGCTACTCTCTTGTCCTTCCATCTGTTGTCAGCCGTAAAAACTCTTCTGTAGCAGCTTACCTTCTGATAAATAGCATCATCAAAATAATTAAAAGGTGTCGTTACTACAGAATGAGGTATCCTGACGCTTTCTAAATGATTGTCATCATAGTCAGGAGCTATCATCTTATCTTCAAATACATCAGAAAATTTCCAGTCATTATTCAGGTAAAGTGTTTTTCTCATATTCTCCCTCGCTTGGAAACGTCAAAATGCTTATCGGGTTTCCTTGATTTTATAGTATCATTATGGACTTTTTATATCAAGAAACGTATTTACTAATTTTCGTTTCCTTTATTTGTGCAAAAATACTAGGGATTTATATTGAAGGAATTACATTTCAATGTTTTGAGAAATAAAAAAGGAACAAACACCATAAAGTGCTGTTCCTGATTTTAAAATTTAGTGCCGGTGGTGGGACTTGAACCCACACGCCCGTGAGGACAACAGATTTTGAGTCTGCATCGTCTGCCATTCCGACACACCGGCGCGCCATAAATTCGCGACCCGTTTATGTTATCACAACAGTAAACGATATTCAAGCATTATGAAAAATTTTGAAATCGGAAAATCAGCCTTCCCATTCCTCATATTCAAAATCATACTTTTCTTTTCTGCCTGAGCGCTTTCCAAGCAAATAGAAAATGCCTGCAACCGCTACAACAATTGCAAATACTGTAACGCCAAGTGTTATTGCCTTTTTGGCATCATCACTAAGTCCGTCATATCCATCCTTAGCCTTGGCATAAGCCTTTTTAGCATTGTCACCTGTAATCTCTATTATTCTCTCAGCGTTGTCTCTGATCTCTTTTGTATCGATATTCTCAAAAAAGCTACTCATATTCATATCCCCCGATTTTCTACCTTCATGTAGGCATCTACATGTTCTCCTCTATAAATGATACCATCTCTTTACCTGCTTTAACAACCTCTTTCCCGTAAAAACCGTGTCCGGCATCAGTTATTTGAATAATCTTTGCAGCAGGAAATTTCTTTCTGGCATTTATACTGTAGGAAATAGGAACTACCTGATCCACATTTCCATGGAGTATCAGTACATTCCCGCTAAACTTCACCATATAATCATCTATATTCAGTTTAAGGGCGTCTTCATAATATCTTCTGCCAACAGGAAGCCCAAAAACCGTAGATGTTTCTTCAATCATATCCTCTGAGGGATATTTTTCCTTAGCATCATCAAAAAGTACATAAGCAGGATAAAGAAGCACCATTGCCTTTATATCATCGCCTGCCTCGACTGCCGCAATTGTAGATGCAACACCGCCCTGGCTTACACCCATTAAAAATATATTTTTTCTGTCAGCAAAAGGAGCCTTCCTGATGTTTCGGATAACAGCCTCTATATCTGCACTTTCTGTAAGAACAGACATATCAGTCATCTTTCCATCACTTTTAGAAGACAATCCTCCGCCGCAAAAATCAAATATATAGCAGCCTATTCCTTCTTTTACCAGAATTTCCGCGTATGGCCTTGTACCTTCACGGTCTGAGCCAAATCCATGTGACATGATCACAATAGGATATCTTCCCCTGGAATCATCCGGTAAATATAATTCCCCCGAAATCTGAAACTCTTCTCTCTCCACGATATAAGTTTTAACCATATCAGCCTCACTTATACAGGAATACTTTCTTAAAACCTAAGAAAGAGCCACAGTTTATCGCTATTATTTTATCAAAATTACACACAATTAACAAGTTTAAGGCTATATTATAACGATTAAAAAAACATAAAAATAATATTTAATTTTTTAGAAATATTCTGTTGAATTTTTTCATTTATGTACTACAATATATTGTAGTAAAAGAGTTGTGCAAACAACTACATGTATGGAAAACGTTTGTGTTATAAGGGGAGTTATATATGTCAACAATTACCGCTACGAGAAACGATAGTGTTGTTAATTATTCAATTATCAGAAATATGATCAGATCGATCGGAAGACAGCATTGGTCAGTTGCAGAAGCAATGGATGAATATGATATTCCTGAAGATCAGCGTGAGATCTATATGGAGACTATTGCTGAAGAATTCTTTGTAAGCTGAATATTTTGAATCCTTATAGGATCATTCCTTTCCTTAATCATAAGACAGAAATGGGTAAGCACTCGCTATGCTTACCCATTTTTGTGTCTATATTTATTTCACTGTTACCTTACATTTCGCAACCTTTTTACCGTCCTTGGTCTTTACGGTAATAGTACAGGTACCGGTTCCCTTCGCGGTAACGACGCCTTTACTGTTCACCTTAGCTACACTCTTGTCGCTGCTCACCCATTTAAGCTTTACTTTTGCGGAAGTAGGCTTAAGAGTTGCTTTAAGTGTCACTTTGCTTCCCTTTTTTATAGAGAGCTTTTTCTTATTAAGCTTAATAGATTTTACAGCAGTCTCTTTTGTTACTGTTACGTAGCACTTATCAGAGATGGAACCATCACTGGTAGATACTGTTATTACGCAGGTTCCAGGTTTAACACCGGTGACCTTACCGGAAGAATTAACCTTAGCTACTTTCTTATTGTTAGACTTATATTTAAGGCCTTTAAGCTTTGCTCCGTTGGGCTTTGCGTTAACCTTAATCATTGCGGATTCGCCCTTGGCAAGTTTAAGATTTGCTTTTACAATCTTAAGTCCCTTAAGTTTTTGAGATTCAGTCTCTGTCCCATAGTCGTAATCCTTGGAACTCATGGGATACTCAGAATTAAATGCTGAAGAAGAATAATCTGCCCATCTCTTGTGGTCAGTAAAGTTCTTATCACACTTCATATAATACTTATATGTACTGAGCTTCTTACCTGCATCCCAGGTACTGTCCACGTTGTAATAAAGATTTCCTACTCTTACGATATTCCAGCCATGGTTACCGCTGGAGGTATTACCTGCAATAAGTCTGCAATCAACTCCGTTATCGTTAAGAATTCTGTACATCAAAAGTGCATAACCCTGACATACAGCGCTGTTATTGATTGCTGCTGCAAAACAGCTGTACTTAAGATTGGACTTGCCATAGTTATATTTTACGTTATCACAGATATAACCATATACAGCTTCTATCTTCTCATACTCACCTTTTGAAGCCAGATTAAGACTACTTGCTATTGAATTAACCTTACTTGTAACCTGAGCTTCCTGTGAAGTTGTGGTATAGTAAGTGAATTTATAAGTAAGGGTTCCAATGGTATTACCAGAAGATTTACCATAAGAAACCTGCATACCTACACCGCTGTAGCCCCACTTAAGGTAATCACCCATGTTTCCGGCGCCGCTACCTATATGCTTAACAGCTTGCTTAAGGACATCGGATTCCATATTTACAAGCTGTGTGGCTGTATATCCGGTACCGGAAAGCTCAAAATATACATAAATGGTCTCTTTTCTGGTGGCCATATCAGCACGAAGAGCCTCTGCCATCTCATCAGCAGTCTTGCACTTTTCAGCAGCAAGAAGGTTCTGAGGAGTAACTGTCTCAGAAGGCAGTCTTTTCAGGTCACTTTCATTAACAAGCCCAGCATAAACAGGGTTAACCATATAATAAGCATTTGAATTCTCGATATTTAAACTAACGGGATCATCGTTACCTGAAGATGCTTTAACATTAAAGCTAAAGGAAAAAACAACCATCATTGCAGCAAAAATAGCAGGCACTATGGCCTGTTTGCCGCTATGATGGAACTTATTTTTAAAGAAATATCTCATATAAAACTGCCTCAAACAAAAATGTAGTACATGTATATTATACCACATATTGCATCATTGCTGCAGTGCTTCTACAATTGTTGGCAATAATTGTTTTTTTCTCGAAACAACGCCCTTTAACAGCGCTGTATGCTCGCTTCCGGCTTCTACATGGAATCCGGTATCTATAATATTTTCAGCCTTATTTCCGGCGAAAGCAATAATAGAAGACTCAGCAATGATATTGGTCATCATGAAGAAAATCATATCAAGGCCATCGCTCTTCATAATATCCTCAAGTTCAGGAAGAACTCTCTCCTTAATCTCAGCAAGTTCTTCTGCGCTCATGGAATTGATCTGACCTATACCGATATTCTTATCTTCAACAGTAAATTTCTTGAAATCCTGATGTACGATCTGCTTGGGAGTCTTGCTTCCAAGATTGGATCCCGCTCTGAACATCTCTCTTGCAAACTCTTCCACATTGATCTCAGCGATTTTAGCAAGTTCTTCGCCTGCCTGCTTGTCAATCTCTGTGCAGGTAGGTGATCTGTACATAAGTGTATCCGAAATAATAGCAGACAGCATAAGTGAAGCAGTGATCTTATCTACCGGAACTCCTGCTTCTTTATACATGGAATAAATAATTGTGCATGAAGAACCAAGAGGCTGATTTCTGAAAAATACAGGATTTGCAGTCTCTATTGATGAACCAAGTCTGTGATGATCAATAATCTCAAGAATCTCAGCATTATCAATTCCATCTACGGTCTGGCTTCTCTCGTTGTGGTCAACAAGAATGATCTGCTTCTTCTTTGCACCAAGTAAGTTACGACGTGAGATCATTCCCACAAAATTCTCTTTTTCATCGAGAACAGGGAAATATCTGTGCCTTACCTGAGCCATGGTTTGCTGAATGTCCTCAATGAAGTCATTCATGTGGAAAGTAACAAGCTGATCTCTTTTCATAACTGAGCCAACAGGTGCACTTTCATTGATAAGCCTTGCAACAGTGAAGGTATCATAAGGAGTCGTGATAATTCTGCAATTCCTCTCCTCCGCCAGCTTCTGAATGGTATTTGTAACCTTGCTCTCTATGCAGACAACAATACATGCAGCTTCATTCTCTATGGCAACAAGCTGAGTCTCGTATCTGTTACCGCAAATAACGATATCTCCGGAATCAATAACTTCTTCCATGATCTCAGGTGATGCATTGGCGATAAGAACCTTTCCCTGGGTAAACTTTTCAGACTTATCACCTACAAGCATTTCACCATCGAGAGTATCTACGATATTGCCATAGCTGGTATTTGCCTCGGACAAAAGGCTTGCATCATGAACATCCATACAGGTCTCCATGATGTCATTGGTGGTTACAAGACCTTCTAAATGACCATCTTTAGTAATGCAGAGAGTTACTACGTTTTCCTGCTTCATTCTCTCCCATGCGCGCTTAAGTGAAATCTCATCGTTTTCCGCGTGAAGATCTCTTATCTCCATATCGCAGACCTGAGTGCGTACATCCTTGGTATAAACAGGTGACTGAACGCCGAATCTGTTAAGCACAAACTGTGTCTCTTCATTAAGATGACCGCAGCGTCTTGCTTCGTATTCTTCTCCGGTTATTTTACTTTTTAGATTTGCATAGCAAATAGCTGCGCAAATAGAATCAGTATCGGGATTCTTGTGTCCTATAACATATACAGGTCTGTTTTTCATCTATTATATTCTCCAAAAACAATCTATAGTGTTTATACATTGTACAATAAAATTTTAATATATATAAGACTAAATTTCATAAAAAAAAAACGAGGATTTCGAATATCGAAATTCCCCGTTCCTATCATGGTTCAATTATTATTTACACTTCTTAACTCTTACTTTGTAAGATACTGATTTGTAACCGAAATCACTGATCTTAATGTAGTACTTCTTACCCTTCTTGAGCTTTATCTTCTTGGAAGACTCCCAGCCTTTGCCCTGATAAGAATACCAGCAATTGTTTGAATCAACCTTATTCTTTGACTTATATCCTTCTACATGAACACCACACCAGCCTTCAGGCTCAGTGTTTACAACGCTGAACTTGTAATAACCGGTCTTGGGTGCTTTGAATACATACCAGTCTACATCCTTATCAACGCTGGTAACTACTCCGCTGGCATCCTTTTTAACTTTAAGGCTGTCTGCCTTTGATGCGGAACCGTTGTATTCTGTCTCAAATCTTGTAGGAACCTCATTGACGATTTTGAGTCTTACCTTGTAATGATGCTCCTTAGAACCACACTTAATTGAAAGCTGAACAGTCTTGCCGGGATTTAATGAAAACTTTTCAGAACAATCCATCCCTCTCTCGGTATATGTGTACTCATCCCACATAGTCCTATAGTCATAGATCATTTTTGTGTAAATGTCGCCCCAGCACTCTTCTCCGGACTTGTTTGTAAGACTGGTAAGTGTAACCTCTATATGAGTTGTTCCCTTGGCAGGAGAAGTGAACTGATAATCATAGCTCTCATTTCTTCCCTCAAAATCTAAAAAGTACTCCTGGTTGACATTAAGCTGTGTAGCAGCCTTAGCCTCAGTCTTAGCGCCTGCAAAAATTGCTGCAGCAAAAGCACAGCTGAGTAATGCAGCCTTAACCCCTGTTAAAAAACTTTTCTTCATCAAAACTCTCTCCTTTTCTGACTATATAAAGTGTCTTTTATTTTCCCCTCTAAAAAAATCAAAACAACGTTTAATAGTATATCATAGTTTCCTGCGATAATCATCCCCAAAATCACATTTCGAACTGACTTTTATATAGTTTCGCATAAAAGCCGTCGGCATTAAGCAGTGATTCATGATTACCCTGTTCGATAATTTTGCCTTCATTCATAACAAGAATTCTGTCTGCTTCTTTTATGGTAGACAGTCTGTGAGCTACGATAAAGCTGGTTCTTCCTGCCATCATCTTCTGGAATGCTCTCTGAATTCTCATCTCGGTTCTAGTATCGATAGAACTTGTAGCCTCATCAAGGATAAGCATCGGAGGAACATCAAGCATGGTTCTTGTAATGCAAAGGAGCTGCTTTTGTCCCTGTGAAAGACTTCCGCCATCTTCGCCAATCACTGTATCATAGCCATCGGGAAGTCGTTTTATAAAGCTGTGGGCATGACTCTTTTTAGCTGCTTCAATGACCATCTCATCAGTAAAGCCTTCTCTGCCCATTGTGATGTTTTCTTTTATAGTACCGCTTCGTAACCATGTCTCCTGAAGCACCATTCCGTAGTTCGACCTAAGATCATGCCTCTTTAACTCTCTGATATCTTTGCCATCAACACTGATCGAGCCCTTATCAACATCATAGAATCTCATAAGAAGATTGATTATTGTGGTTTTACCGCTTCCGGTAGGACCCACAATAGCTACTCTCTGGCCATCTGTTACTGACAGATTAAGATCCTGAATAAGCTCTCTGTCCTTATCGTATGAGAAAGCCACATCCTTAAGTTCTACATTTCCTTTGACATTTCCAAGTTCTTTACAAGGGTCTGCATCAGGAATCTGAGCCCCTTCGTCTATAAGATCAAACACTCTCTTTGCGCAGGCAAGGGCGTTCTGAAGTTCAGTTACAACACCTGATATCTCATTAAAAGGCTTTGTATACTGTGTGGCATAGCTTAGGAAAATAGTAAGCTGTCCCACGCTCATTATCCCTGAAAGACAGGCAAAAGCACCTGAAAGAGCAACGCAGGCATATACGATGTTATTTATAAATCTGGTGCTGGGATTTGTGAGGGATGAGAAAAATGTGGCACGAAGGCTTGTATTTGCAAGTCTGTCGTTTATCTCATCGAATTTTTCCTGGTTTTCATCCTCATGTCCAAAGGCCTTAACAACCTTGAGATTCCCAATCATCTCATCGATAAGCGCAGTCTGATCTGCTCTTGATATGGACTGCTCTCTGAAAAGCGAATAGGATCTGCTTGCGATAAATCTTGCAACCAAAAGCGATAAGGGTGTAAGCAAAAATACAACAGCAGCTATGGGGACACTTAAATAAAACATGAATATCAGCGTTCCAAGTATGGTTACAATTCCTGTAAACAGCTGTGTAAATCCCATAAGAAGGCCATCGGCAAACTGATCGACATCAGCAATAACCTTACTTACAATTTCGCCCTGAGGATGTGAATCAAGATATTCAAAAGGTAAAACGTGGAGCTTTTCAAAGGCGTCATTTCTGACATCTCTTACTACTCTGAAGGTTATCCTGTTATTTACTCCATACATAAACCACTGGCATGCAGCAGTTATCACAATTACAACAGCAAGCCTTATAAGGAGCAGCTTAATCCTCTCAAAATCAACGTTTCCTTTTGAAACAATGCAATCAACAATATTACCTGCCAGAATCGGTGCATATAAAGTAAGAAGTGCCGATACAACAGCAAGTCCTATTGAAGCAAATATAAGAATTCTGTATGCACTAGCATAGTGCAAAACTCTTTTAAGTTCACGCATAATTATCTCCGGTAAATCTAATTAATCATTTTTTAAAATCTTCTTAAGATTCTGCCTGTATCAACTTATCTTTCCATACTGAGATTCATAAATCTCTCTGTAAGCTTCGCAGTTTTCAATAAGCTCTTCGTGTGTTCCGATACCGCAAACCTGGCCATCATCAAGAACGATGATCTTGTCACAGAACCTAATTGATGAAGCCCTCTGGGAAACTATGAAAGTCACAGGATTATAGGAAAGCTCGCTAATGGCTTTTCTCAAATTCTTGTCAGTCATGTTATCCAGCGCCGATGAACTGTCATCAAGAATTATTATCTGAGGCTTTTTAACAAGGGCTCTTGCTATGGTAAGTCTCTGTTTCTGACCTCCGGAGAGATTTTTTCCGCCCTGAGTTATTTCCGCATCCAGCTCTCCCTTTTTGCCTTTTACTACGTCTACAGCCTGTGCAGCTTTGATAGCCTCCCACATCTCTTCGTCTGTGGCATTTTCATTTCCCCATTTAAGATTGTCTCTGACAGTTCCTTTGAAAAGAACGGCCTTCTGAGGAACAATTCCTACCACATTTCGAAGTGAAGACGTTGTATACTCACGTACATCTTTTCCTTTGAATTTAACTACGCCGCCTGTCGCATCATAAAACCTGGGAATCAGGTTAATGAGCGTAGTTTTTCCGGATCCGGTTCCGCCGATAATGCCGATTGATTCACCCTGTTTTGCTGAAAAACTTACGTGCTCTAGAGAATCCTCTTTACCTCCGTTATATCTTAGAGATACATCCTCAAAGGAAATCACGGTATCTGCCTCTCCCTGAGTAAGGGCATCTTCTGTTCCCTCAGCCATGGAATTCTTTTCATCCAGCATTGCCTGAATTCTGTTTCCGCAGGCTATGGCTCTTGTTATGTTAATTATCAGATTGGCCATTTTAATAAGCTCAACAAGTATCTGTGACATATAGTTGTAAAGAGCAACTACGGCACCAGTTGTAAGAACTCCTGTATAAACCTTATCAGCTCCTGATTTTAGCAAAATGATTATAGCGAAATTGAGGATTGCATAGGTTGCAGGATTCATGAGAGCTGATACTCTGCCAACGTGCTCCTGAAGCTTTGTGAGAGCGTCATTTTTTTCTTTAAAATTCTGCACTTCCTCGTTTTCTCTGGAAAATGCCCTTATCACTCTCACACCGGATAAGTTTTCTCTTGTAAGACCAAGAACCTTATCAAGACGAGCCTGCACCATCTTATATCTGGGGATCCCCCAAAGCATGATTCCAAAGACTACCACGGATAAAATTGCGATAGTCACAAGGAAAATAAGTGCCTGATGAAAATCAATCGTAAATGCCATTACCATGGCACCAAATACTACAAAGGGTGATCTCAGAAGCAGTCTAAGAGACAGATTAACAACAGACTGAACCTGGTTCATATCACTGGTCATTCTGGTTATAAGTGATGTGGTTCCAAGTCTGTCAATCTGGTCGTAGGAAAGACTCTGAATATTTTTGAATAAGTCGCTCTTAACTTTTGCAGCAAAAAGAGCCGATGCTTTTGCGGCAAAATACTGGGCAGTCACTGAACAAATATAGCCTACAGCTCCTAAAAGAATAAGAACCAGGGACATTCTAAGGGAATAAATCTTGTTTCCTGTACCAATTCCAACGTCGATGATTTTAGCAACAACAAGCGGAACAATGAGTTCGAATGTGGCTTCAAGGAGCTTAAAAAGCGGTCCCAATATAGCTTCTAATTTGTAGTCTTTTAAGTATTTAAGTAATTTATTCATGTATAAATCCTAAGTCCTTTCGGATAATGATTCTTAAGGGTTCCTCCGGCGTATTTTGCCCATCCAAGGCTGTAGCCATCTGTGGTAATGAGGTACCATCCATTTTCAAGTCCAGGCACTCTAAGGGATTCACCGCCGATGAATTTCATCACTTCTGGAGAATCCGAATCGAGATTATAGCTATACGTCACATCTTCTGCAGACAATGCAAGGCCTAGTGAATGTGATGGCTCAAATCTGTCCTTTTTCATGGTTCCAAGATGAAGTCCGGGTCTCATAACCGTAAGTCCGTTTATTCCGGGCATTCCATCAGGTGCAAGATAAAGCTGTTCGCCAAACATAAAGAGCGTGCCTTTTAAAGCACCTGTAAGCTTTAGTGCTCCTTTTGAACCCTTTTTATTCTTTTTGTTTGCTTTATTCTTATCCTTGCCTTTTTGTTTTTTGGCAGAAGTTTCATCTGTTTCAGACGTGCCAGAAGCTTCAGCGGCTATTTCTGACTCATCTACTATCTGAACATTTTTAAGGAAGCCTTCTACAAAATCAGCAAACGGGTCTACATCACCCTGCTTCACAGCTTTAACTTTACCATTTACTCCGTAAAGTCCTGCGTTAAGTGAAATATCGCCATCCTTTGTAAATACCGCAAGAAAATGTCCCTCGCCCTTAATCTTATGGGGCCAGAGCCTAGACGTACAGATACTGATGTTTTCGGTGATTTCTTCTAATGATATCTTCTCATCTGCATCTGATAATGGTTCATTTATAAGGTCGTATAAATCATTATCGTTTGATTCTGCATTTGAATGATCCGAGCTAGCCGTAGTGGCATTAAATGCCTTATGTATATTCTCAATATCTCCGGGAATCATACCTTCGAAAAGGTCGATTTTTACAGGCTTCATACCCATCTTTAGAAGTCTTGCCGTCTGTAGTTCATCCTCTTCCGGAGCAAATGTACAGGTTGAGTACACAAGCCTTCCACCGGGAGCAAGCATCTTCACAGCTTCCCTTAGGATATCCGTCTGTCTGTTTGCGCAAAGTTCAACATTCTCGGCACTCCAGTTAGAAACAGCTTCATCGTTTTTACGAAACATCCCTTCACCGGAACACGGCGCATCTACAAGGATCTTATCAAAATATCCCTCAAAAACTTCCGATAACTGCTCAGGTCTCATATTGGTTACAAGAGCATTTCTGATTCCGCACCTCTCAACATTAAGAGACAGAATCTGAGCCCTCTTTTTATCTATCTCATTTGTAACAAGTATTCCCTCACCCATCATCCTTGATGCAATCTGGGTGCTTTTACCACCGGGAGCTGCGCATAGATCCAGAATCTTTTCTCCGGGCTTAGGATCAAGATATGCTACAGGAGACATGGCGCTTGGCTCCTGAATATAGTAGACGCCTGCTTCATGATATGGATGTTTTCCGGGCGTCCCACCTTCGTAGGAAAAACCATTTGGCTCCCAGGCTATATTTTCGGATAGTTTTGCACCGCTTTTAGTAAGGATATCTGACGCATAGTTTTTCAAATCGTTAGCTGAGCTCACATTATAAGATTCTGCTGCATAAACACTGGCCTTACTTTCGGATTTTGTGCACTTAAGCGCATTTATCCTGATTGCCTTAACGGGCTCTTTTTCCAAGGCTTTCTCAAACGCCTCATACTCATTACTGAGCATGGACTTTATTCTTTTTTCAAATAATTTATCTAAACTCATAGCGATTATTATAGCATAAACCATAATAAAAAGCGGCAGCCAACTATTGATATTGACTGCCACTCAAACTTTTCATTATCTATGCTGCTCTGACATCCACTGCCACATGTTTACACCATTTTCTTCGCACTCATTGTTGAAGAAGTATATCCATGACCAGTGCCCCATGTACTGATAAGGCTGTCCATCCTGGCCCTTGAAGGTATCAGATGTGTCGTGTACATCCTTAAATACGCTGGTGTGAACATTCTCACTTATCTCTGAAAGCCTCTTGATTGTAGGTTCCTCGAACTGCTTAGGATTAACTGTTGTGTCATTCTCTGCATAAATGAACCAAACAGGAAGATCCTTAATAGCTGCAAGCTGCTCATCAGTTATTCCCTTGTCGTTATAAGCTTCACATACAGGATAAGCAGCTGCGAAGAAGTCAGGATAGTTAAGAATCATATCCATGGTCATGTATCCGCCGTTTGAGCATCCGCCGATGATGATTCTGTCTGCATCAATGTTCTCGTGAGCTGCTACATAATCATCTATAAGCTCTTTAAGTGTAGGAAGGAAAATTGAGTCTGTACCCGGGTTATCCATCCAATCGCCCTCTTCCTTATACTGCATCCAGAATGTAGGACACTGAGGTGCAAGAACATAAGCTCCGCCCATTACCTTCTGGAATTCTTCTCCAAAAAGAGGCGTTACTTTATTACCAAGAGTATTAAGTCTAGGATCTGCTCCGCCTTCTCCTGCGCCGTGAAGCCAGATAACAAGAGCATGCTTTACTCCGTCGTCCTCAGGCTCATAAGAAGCATAGCAAAGAGTCTTTCCATCTGTACCTGTGAATTTACCTGTAATATCAGTGTTTGCAAGGTCAGGGTAAATTGCGTTGTCGAAATCAACCTTCTTATCAACATCGATTGCACTTACAGCTTCACCTGCATCTGTCTTTATGGTCTGACCATCTTTAAGTGATACTTCAAGGTCATAGGGATTACAGATTGTGTTATTACCTTTGAAAAGATCATAGCAAAAAGGTGATCCAACCTCAGGATTATACATAAGTTCAAGTGTTACATACTCTGAAGAATCAGCTTTCTCACCATTCTCATCACTTGTGTAAGCATCAGTTACAACTCTTTCTGTTTCCAGTTCTATATGCTTTGAAGAATCCTCTTTTGATCCGGGAGTAAGCGCAGCCCAGTTGAAGCTCTCCTTTGTCTCCACAACCTTGAAGCTGTCAGCACTTACTGAATCGCTGCTTATCTTCTCATCAAGCTTTACTATTGTCTTAGATACAGCAGGGCCATAATCCTGTCCAATAACTACTACCTTCTGTGTTCCCTTTAATGCATTACCCATGTTTTCGTTCTCCTCTTCCTTTTTAGTACTTTCTACCGTTTCTTCAGCTTCTGTTTCTGTGCTTTCTACTGTTTCTTCTACTGTTTCTTCAGCTTCTGCCAAAGCTTCACTGACAGCTTCTGACGCTACTTCTGTAGACTCAGCATTCTGCGTTGTCGTCCCACATCCAATAGTTCCAAACGTCACCATAAGAATCAGGGATGATGCAAGTACCCTTCTTTTCATAATTCCCTAAAAATACCTCCCAATACTTCATTCCCCTCATTTTCAAAACCTTCAGTTCGCAAAAAGTCCCTTGCTTTTTTCGAACGAATATACCTTAACGTAAAAAAATCCTTCTAAAAAGAGTCGATTTCTGACAATCAATAGTCAATTTTCGACTTTTCCGTGAAGGATTTTTGACATGCAAAATATCTGATTTTTTACCTTGCAAATGCGTTTCCTAAAACACGCATCATAATTAAGCTAATTCCTCTTTATGTTCTTTTACGTATTTCTTAATTCCCTTAAAGGTCTCCGGACTAATGATATGCTCAATTCTGCAGGCATCATTTTCAGCAACTTCCTCATTAACCCCCGCTGTCAGCATAAGGAATTTGGTGAGGTTCGTATGCCTTTCATATACACTCTTTGCCTTCTTAAGACCAATATCAGTGAGTTCAAGCTCTCCGCCCTCCTTAACTGTTATGAAGCCGTTCTCTTTAAGAATACCAACAGCCCTTGATACACTGGGCCTTGAAAAATTAAGCTCATTTGCTACATCTATAGATCTTACATAACCATTCTTCTTTTTAAGTAAATATATTGTTTCGATATAGTCTTCACCTGATTCGTGCATGATACCCTCCAATGATATTTGCTTTTACTATCCATAAATTAAATTGTACTTCATTCATCAGGCGAATTCCACAATATTGTTTAAGATTAATGATTATTATTTATCAGATTATTATTCTTAAGCGGTTCCTGCTGAATCTGATTTCCATTCATATTTTTAACAACATCGGAATGCTTTTTCTTTTCATGCTTTTTGTGAGCCCCGTTCTTTTTATTGATATTATCAAGAACATGCATAGCATCAGTCTTTTTGACGCCTTTCTCTTCCTTAATAATTTCCCCGAGAGTTTTATGTTCAGCATGCAAATCATGCGCCCTGTTTGCAACATCATCTTTGTAAATGCCAGTAAGATTTTTGTTGCTTTTTAACATATAGTCTACTTTATAAGCATCAAATTCTTCTTCCGCACCTCTAAGATCAATCATTCTTTGAGAAGTTTCTTTTGGTATTACACCACCGTTAGCATTTAACGCTCTTGCTTCCAGAGCATTAAACTCTCTGAAGGTATCACTTACTTCATTGTGAGTCATTTTACTAAAGTCTTTTTTGCCAAATTCATTGAGTTCATGATTAAGTTCGGATATTTTCATCTTATTAAAATACTGTTTTTTCAATTGTTTTGCATATGCCTTAAGATCGCGGGCATAAGCAATTCTTTGGTTCCCTTCAGTAGACTTAAAGATGTTAAAAATTCCCCATGAGCGCTTATTTATATATCTGTCGCACTTATTGATAAGGTTATCAAAACATTGTTCCTTCTCTTCAACAGTCATTTTTTTATTTACAATGGCTCCTCTTAAGTCTGCAGATGCTGACATCATAGGCTCAAAGAAATCCGTTGAATCCACATGGGTTTTAGGGTTGTTAATACCGGCAAACTTCTTTGACATTCGAAGATCATGCTCAAGTTCCTGTATTCGGGTATTACAATCCTTTGCAAATTCGATATGTATATCTTCAGGAAGCTTATTCTGATTAAAATCATCCTGAAGATCAGTGATATTCTTTAGAGCAGACTCAGTCTTAGTTCTCTCCTTAATAATCTTTCCTTTATTGAGAACACTATTTAAATTCATCTGATTGCCGTTAAAGTCAAATATCAGATCATCTTCACCGGCATTAACATAAACTTCTTCTTTTACATCTTCCTTTTCATCTTCCTTTTCATCTTCTTTTTTATCTTCATCATCTTCATTGATTAAATTGATGTTATTGGCCTTGTTTACGTCGATTATTTCTTCATTCTTTATTTCAGGCCCGGCTTCAATTTTTATTTCCTCAGGCTTATTCTCAACGTTTATTTCATTCTGATTATTCTCAACCTTTATCTCATTCTGATCATTCTCAACCTTTATCTGTTCGGGCTTGTTCTCAACTTTTATATCTTCAGGCTCGGCTTCTACCTTCAAATCAGCTTTAAGAAGCCCATCAAGTTTTTCAGCTTCAAGTTTTTTCTCATCCTGAACAAACTTGCCATAGGCAGACTTCTGCTCATTGGCGAGATCTTCTGTACTGATGCCTATTTTATCCTGGCATACTTTCTGGATTTTCTCAGAATTATCGATAATTTCTTTAGTTGTTCTGCTTCTGTCCAAAGCATACTTTCTTCCGGAATCAAACCACGTCTGGAGTTGCTTGGGCGTAATCTTAACTCTGCTCTTATATTTCTCATTGCGCTTTAATTTACTATTAAAATCGTCGACACCCTCATTGAATTTGCTAATGACTTCATCGCCTTCAAGAAATGACTTGGCAGTTGCCATAAACTCCTTGGGACGCTGTGACTTTCCATGTTCGGGGCCTTTTAAACTCTGAGGATCCTCTGCAAGACCTTTAAGATATTCACTTTCAAGCTTTACAGAATGTCTACCAAGGTTAGTGAAAAAATTCTCGATGCCATCGTAATCGAGGTTACCATCCTTATCTGTAGGAAAAATCTCTTCCTTGATGCACTCAGTCATTACATCAGCAATTTCATCATTTTCAGGTGCATCCTGAATATAGTTATTTAAGGTGTAAAGTTCTTCTCTCCATACATCTGAGCTCTGGGCCTTAGCTGTACTTTTCAAATTTGTAATTGCTGCGCGCTGTTTGTCATTCATCACTTTTCTTGGCATGATATAACCTCCATATAAAAAATATGTATTATAACGAGTTTTATCGCTCAATCATATTAATATATGCATCAGAATTAAAAATTCCATGCACAAGAATACAGACATACTATATTTAATTAGGACTTGAATAATGTCTATTCAAAATAAGAGACCAATAATACTTATAAGATAAAAAAACCGATGTGCTATTTCTAACACATCGGTTCCATTTTTGTTCTGAATCAAATTACTTTGCGTAATCAGTTGCTCTGCTCTCCCTGATGATATTAACCTTGATCTGTCCGGGATATTCCATCTCGTTCTCGATCTTCTTGGCAATATCTCTTGCCATCAATACCATATCGGAATCGCTTACCTGTTCAGGAACTACCATTACTCTGACTTCTCTTCCGGCCTGAATAGCAAATGAGTGATCAACTCCCTTAAAGCTGTTAGTGATCTCTTCAAGCTCTTTAAGTCTGCTGGTATAGGTCTCAAGAGTTTCTCTTCTTGCACCAGGTCTTGCTGCTGAAATTGTATCAGCTGCCTGTACTATAACAGCTATTAGAGACTGAGGTTCAACATCTCCGTGATGAGCCTCGACTGCGTTAATGACGATTGCTGTTTCTTTATACTTCTTACAGATATCTACACCAAGTGAGATATGTGAGCCTTCCATATCATGGTCCACAGATTTACCTATGTCATGTAAAAGACCTGCTCTCTTTGCGATACGAACATCGAGTCCAAGCTCTGATGCCATAAGACCACAAAGCTGTGATACTTCAACAGAATGCTTAAGGGCGTTCTGTCCATAACTGGTACGGAAACGCATACGGCCAAGCAATTTAATGATTTCAGGATGAAGACCATGAACGCCTGCCTCAAGTGCAGCATTCTCACCCTCTTCCTTAATCTTGTTAGCCACTTCCTTCTGAGCCTTCTCAACCATCTCTTCGATTCTGGCAGGATGGATACGTCCATCCACAATCAGCTTCTCAAGAGCGATTCGAGCGACCTCTCTTCTGATGGGATCAAATCCAGAAATAACTACTGCTTCCGGTGTATCATCTATTATAAGATCAACACCTGTCATTGTCTCAAGAGTTCTGATATTTCTTCCCTCTCTACCAATGATGCGGCCCTTCATTTCATCGTTAGGTAACTGTACAACTGAAATAGTTGTCTCTGAAACATGATCAGCTGCGCATCTCTGGATCGCATTTACCACGATCTCCTTAGCGCGCTTATCAGCTTCTTCCTTTGCTTCCGCTTCCATGTTCTTGATCATTACAGCGGATTCATGCTTTACGTCATCTTCAACAATCTTTAAAAGATACTCTTTTGCCTGCTCGGAGGTTAAGCCTGAGATTTTCTCAAGTTCCTGTCGTCTCTGTTCATCAAGCTTCGCAACCTCTTGCGTTTTCTTGTTCAATGCCTCTTCTCTGGCATTTAAACTGGCCTCTTTCTTCTCAATTGCTTCCGATCTCTTCTCGACGTTCTCTTCCTTCTGCTGAACTCTGCGTTCTGAACGCTGAACCTCTGCTCTCCTATCCCTCACTTCTTTTTCAAGTTCATTTCTTGTCTTAAGTGATTCTTCTTTTACTTCCAGGAGTTTTTCGCGCTTTGATTCATCAGCTGCTCGAACAGCATCGTCGATGATTTTTCTTGCCCGTTCTTCCGCACTGCCAATCTTGCTCTCATTCTGCGCATCGATGTTCTTCTGACGCACCGTCATGAAAACAAAAGTAACAAGTACTCCGGCAAGAGCTGCTAATGCTACAAATATAACTGTAGGCATACAGGAGCACCTCCTTATTCAATTTTCATTGTACGATATTTTGTATAAAACAACTAAAAAAGTCCGTAGTTCATACAATATAACAACAAATTAAGTTTACGCTTGAAAGCGCTCTGTGTCAAGAGAATGTAAGGTATCTAATGCTGCTTAGCCATCATTTTCTGCGATCTTTAGAACCCAGATTCCATCTATTTTTTGAACGCATCCATCGGCAGGGAAACTGGGCATATTTTTGAATTCTTCCGTCTCCATCAGCTTACCCTTATCTTCCACAGACATGATATCTCCTGTCTCAACGCCGAGGTAGATCTGAATAAAACGCTCTCTCTCGTTTGGCAGGAACAATAAATCTTCGTAGGTGGCACCTTCAAAATCTGCCAGCTGTTTACCATTCATGTTATGACTTGCAATCGGAACAGGATTAGGATAAAAACCTCCTAAAATAACGAAAGGATCACCGTATTGATAGCCTTCTGTTTCCTCAAGCTTTACAATAATTCTGTTGTAATACTGCTCTGTTCTTCTCTGTGCAATATAGCTTCTGTAATATGCGTTGTTCACTACTCTGCCGCAGGCATAGGATTCCGAAATAAGAGCAATAACTATAAGTGCAGAAATAATGCCGCAAAGCTTATTTCTGTCAGGCATCTGCATAAGTCTCTCTGCAAAAGCTATCAGCATAAAGTAAAATGCAGAGTAAGAATAGATCATTACTGTAGATGCATGTGAAAGCTCAGGCGCCATTACATAAACAAGTCCAAGAGCAAGAGGGAAAATTCCAAGTAGGATAATTAAAATGATTCCTCTTGAAATCTCTGTAAACACCTTCTTTTTAATCATCAAAATAACCAGTGCAATAAGGCAAAGACCCACAAGAATAATATTTATATATGTGGGAGCATAGGCCATAAAGCTTTCAGGCGATGTAACAAAATACTGAATAACTCTGTGATATGCCCTTAAAACCGCATATATAATATCCGTTATGGAGGATCCTCCGATATTATCAAGTCCCTTATAATCGCTCAAATCAATAAACTTAAGGCTGATAATATATCCGCCCATGGCAATGATAAGTCCCACCAGACTTCTGATACCACAACGTACTACTGAGTCCACTTTATTTCCATCAATAAGTTTGATAATAAATGCAAGAACAAGAAGGGATGTTGCAAGACCAAAATACGCCTGATAGCAAGCCATACTAAAGAACTGTAAAACAGCTCCCAAAATCCATCCAAACTTATACTTTATTATCAGATACACATTCAGAGTACTGGCAAGAATAGCAAGCGCAAAGGTAGGCGCAAGGTACATATAATACATATTACTGGCAGTACTCGGAAGAGTCATCATAATCACAGGTACAAGAACTGCTCCGGTAATGCTCTTAATATCAAGAACCGATACTATAACACATGCAGCAATAGACAGAATAATAATTGACATTATTCCGTTAAGAGCAGGTGAAGACCAGGGCGAAAAAAGGTCATGAACAGGCTCCTGGAACCATCTGCCAAGAACCTTACCACCGCCTACGCCGGGCACACATACGATATCGTCAAGGTTGGTAATCTTATTGGATATCATAAGAAAATGAACAAGAATTCCAACAACCAGCCCTGTGAAAAATGTGTACTTATACTTAAGCTCAAGCTTACCTAATATATTCTTAAAATAGTCAGGGATTACTCTGCTATCGTCCATCTAATAACAATCCTCCATTTTGTAAATCTGCTAAATCATTATAGCAGATAATACCAAAATATGTTTATTCCTCAAATCTGTCAGAGGACATAGCCCGATGGATAGCATCGGAAGAAAAACCTTTCCTATATAGAAAAGCCATTATTTTCTGCTTCTCCTCATAAGGCATATCTGAAGTAAAATGCTTTTTGATCAAAAAATTGGTAACAAGCTTAATCTCGGGATCTTCCTGCTCATCACAAAGCGCCTCATCTAAGACTCTGTCAACAATCTCAGATCTAATGCCCTTCTGCATAAGATCCTGTCTGATCCTGCTCCTACTCTTATCATTAAGATGATATCTGATGTAATCATCAGCATATCTCTCATCATCAAGATAATGATAAGATTTAAGGAACTCTATGGTATCTGCAATTATCTCGTCACTGTATAAGCCTTCTCTTAATTTCTCTGTGAGCTTATATTCTGTGTAGTCTCTTTTTTGAAGAAGATTCATGGCTCTCTTTTTGGCTCTTTTGGGTATAACTTCACCGGTTATCTCATTTAAAACAGGCGAAGAAATCTCTTCGCCTGTCTTAATATGATAGTCCCTTATTTCACCCTTATAGAGAACAAATGCAAATTCTCCATCGATAAAAATCTTCGAACGCTTATTATCAAAAGGTTCTATTCCGGAAACGATCATGAATTATTCCTCATTATTCCTTAGATGCCTTGGATGATTTCTTAGCAGGTGCTTCCTTAGGCTCTTCTGCTGTAGCAGGATCACCCTGGAGTCCAAACTTCTCTCTAACCTGAGCGGAAATCTCAGCAAGTACATCGGGATGCTCTTCGAGGTAAAGCTTAGCATTCTCACGTCCCTGTCCGATCTTGTCAGTATTGTACTGATACCAAGCACCACTCTTATTTACGATATCTGTGCTTGCAGCAAGGTCAAGAACATCACCTGTGTAAGAAATTCCCTTACCATACATAATATCAAATTCAGCTTCCTTGAAAGGAGGCGCAATCTTATTCTTAACGATCTTGACTCTTGTTCTGTTACCAATGGGTTCTCCGCCCTGCTTAAGTGTCTCAATACGTCTTACATCCATACGAACTGATGAATAGAACTTAAGTGCACGGCCACCGGTTGTAGTCTCAGGATTACCAAACATAACGCCAACCTTCTCACGAAGCTGGTTGATGAAAATAACCGTACAATTGGACTTGCTGATCACAGCAGTAAGCTTACGAAGAGCCTGTGACATAAGTCTTGCCTGAAGACCTACATGAGAATCGCCCATGTCACCGTCAATCTCAGCCTTGGGAACAAGTGCTGCTACTGAGTCAACAACAACGATATCAACAGCTCCTGATCTAACCATGGTCTCACAGATCTCAAGGGCCTGCTCACCGGAATCGGGCTGTGAAATATATAAGTTATCTATATCTACGCCAATGTTCTTGGCATATACAGGATCAAGAGCGTGCTCTGCATCGATGAAACCGGCGATACCACCGCGCTTCTGAACCTCTGCAATCATATGAAGAGTAACTGTGGTCTTACCACTGGACTCAGGACCATAAATCTCAACAATACGTCCCTTGGGAATACCACCAAGTCCAAGTGCAATATCAAGACTAAGTGAGCCTGTAGGTGTAGTTTCAACATTCATCTGAGCTGATGAATCGCCCAGCTTCATGACTGCTCCCTTACCGAACTGCTTCTCAATCTGACCAAGTGCTGCTTCTAATGCTTTCTGTTTATCTTCTCTTTCCATACCATTTCTCCTTCTCAGAACAAACGTTCTGCAATCATAATAAAACAAGTGTTCGTTTTTGTCAACACAAAAAGGGATTAAAATAGCGATTCGCCAAAAATAAAGACTTATGAATATTACACAATCATATATAAAGTGTCAATCCCCAAATTTAAAGCTTTTTCTTATACCGTGAATGCAAACAGCGCAAGCTTAGAAATTACCAGCTCTCTGATAATCATCCCCTTCTTTTCCTTCTCCTCAGGTGCGATATCAACAAGTTCATTTACAGAATATAATTTTTCCTGATACCTGTCGCTTTTGCCGTTTTTTAGCTGAGATACTCTGATTCTGGCCTTAAGCTGCTTAAAAACCTTGTATTCAGGGCTCTCCTCGTTCATATAATACAGTCCGCTCTCAAGAGTTGTATCCCGCTCAATATCCCTCAAAATATATCTCTCAAGAATTGTCTTGAGTTTAAAGGGTGCCATATCATTATCGATTATCTCTGCATAATTCATTCTGGCACCGAAATAATATCTTGAAACATCCTGCATTACATATTTGAAGTCATCTTCGTTGGAAATGTTGTACATGTCTCAGAGCCTCTCATTCAGATTTCTCAGGCTTATAATCGATATCCTCTATCTGATTGCCACAAGCCTTGATCGCTTCGAGGATCTTAGATATCTCCATGCCTGTTTCCTCAGCAAGCTCCTCTACAGTACAGCTTCTCCTGAGTTCTTCAGCCAGCTCTTTTGCTTTCTCTGCTACTTCTTCCACAAGCTTAACTGCTTTCATGCCTCTTGATGCTTCGGCAGCATCATCCTCAATGGCATTCTCCATGGCATCCATTACCATCTGAGCAAGAAATCCGTCACATTCCTTATGGTCTTCAATACCGGATAATTCACCTACAGCCTTGGTAAGCGCTATATTACCTTCACCAATAAGGTCCTCTAACAAAACGCCCTGCTCTGCATAAAGCTTTGCAATATCAACCACCATGGGAAGACTTACCTCAATAAGCTTCTTCTGTGAAGAAACATCTCCAGCCATAGCTGATATAATAAGAGCTTCCTTCTCACCATCAGTGACCATTTCAATAAAGGAAAGCTCTTCGAGATAATTCTCAAGATAGCCTGACTCCTCTGCTGTCAGATATTCAGAAGCGTCGATAGCCTCATCAATTCCGATATTGTGTTTTTTCAGATAATCCTTAATAAGGTCGTACTGTTCATCAGTGAGTTCAAGCTCAGAAAATGCATCCCTGATCTCTTCCTCAGTGGTCACACCGCCATTTTTTCTTGCACTTTTGGTGATGTCTGATAAAAGCTGTGCAAAAAGCTGTTCTTTGTTCTCAAGATTACTCATATTTCCTACTTTCTGACATTTATTCGAATTCGATTAATTTTTATTATACTCACAATGTGTACAATAATTCGTACACCTTATTTTACATGGGTATGGGTAAAAAGATGATCCTGGCAATACTCATAATTACCGTTACATTTTGAGCAGAATCTGAACTCAAGATTAGGATCATCCTCTTCTGTTCTGCCGCAAAATGCACACTTATGCTTGGTAACTCCGGGAGGTGTCATTTTTACGGAGCGCTTGAATTCATTGCGTCTCTTAACTTCTCTGGGCCTTAAATGCATAAATCTTCCGGATGTAAGCCAGAATATTCCAAAGGTGCAAAGTGAAGCCAGTATCGGGAAGCAGGCAAAAGCTACACCGTGATAGATATAAGAACCGGCCTCGTATACAAGATATGCTGCATAGAATATTCCAAGCCACTTCATCTTAAGAGGAATGATAAACATAAACAGAATCACATTGTCCGGAAACGTAGCTGCAAAAGCCAGCAAAATGGACATATTTATATAGTATGTATTAAAGCTCGCTGAAAGGAAAACCATTGTCTCAGCTGCATAGGATGCCACCCTGCCATACTGGAAGTAAAGAACCAGATATGATAAAAATGCAGCTACTATCATAAGGATAAAGCCTGTGAAAATATACAGATTATATCTGTATTTACCCCATACGCGCTCCATGGTCGTTCCTATTGAATAGTAAAAATACAGCATTATAAGGATAAAAAACAGATTAGACTCAGTGGGAGGGATAAAAATCCAGGTAAAAAGTCTCCATACCTGTCCCTTCAAAATAAGGGCAGGATTAAGTGTTAGAAATCCAAGAATATTCACCTTCAAGGGCGCATAAGACAGCACGTATCCTATGATATAGCAAATAATCAGCTTAATAGTAAGATTATCTATTGCATATTTTCCAAATTTCTTTTCGAAATTACTCATTAAGATTCACCTCGCTTTTGTATTCTATGAAAGTTTAACATAACATGAATTCATTTGCACGGGAGAATTGCACAATTAAGCCCATTCTCAAAAGCACTTCTTCTACAGATGCTCAATTGATTTTTAAGACTTTCAATAGTATAATTCATTGGAATGCGCTTTAGTGCATTATAATAAGAAACAATAGATAATTATATTTTTTCAGAGGTTTTATTCATGATTTCAAGAGATTACACTTTAGGAATTGACATCGGTTCAACTACCGTTAAAATTGCACTTCTCGATGCTGAGAGGAACATCATCTTTTCAGATTACAGACGTCATTATGCCAATATCCAGGAGACTCTCTTAGGACTCCTTCAGGATTGTGCCAAGAAATGCGGCAATGTAACACTCCACCCTGTTATCACAGGTTCCGGCGGTCTTACACTGGCAGGTCATCTTGAAGTTCCTTTTGTACAGGAAGTTATAGCTGTATCCACTGCTCTTAAGTCACTTGCTCCCAAAACAGATGTAGCAATTGAGCTTGGCGGCGAGGATGCCAAGATCATTTATTTTGAAGGCGGTAACGTCGAGCAGCGAATGAATGGTATCTGCGCCGGTGGTACAGGTTCATTTATAGACCAGATGGCATCTCTTCTTCAGACAGATGCTCCCGGTCTTAATGAGTATGCGAAAAAATATCAGAACCTCTATACAATTGCTGCCCGCTGCGGTGTATTTGCAAAAACAGATATTCAGCCTCTTATTAATGAAGGTGCTACCAAGGAGGATCTTGCTGCATCTATTTTCCAGGCAGTTGTAAATCAGACCATAAGCGGACTTGCCTGCGGAAAGCCTATCAGAGGACACATTGCATTCCTTGGCGGTCCTCTTCATTTCCTTTCAGAGCTTAAGGTTGCTTTCATCCGCACTCTTTCACTGGATGACGAGCACGTAATAGATACAGATAATTCTCACCTTTTTGCAGCAATCGGTTCTGCTATGAATGCAAGCGAAGACACTCACTACTCCATGACAGATATGATCGGCAAACTTTCACACAAGATTGTAATGGCAGCCGAGGTTTCACGTCTTGAGCCTCTCTTCGAGTCCGAGGATGAGTACAAAGCATTCCTTGACAGACAGAATAACTACAGAGTAAAAACTGCACTTTTAGACAACTACAAGGGTAACGCTTTCCTTGGAATAGATGCAGGTTCCACCACAACCAAATGCGCACTCGTATCAGAAGACGGCGATCTTCTCTATTCCTTCTATTCTAGTAACAACGGAAGTCCTCTTAAGACTGCCATCAGTTCAATTGAAGAGATTTACAAGCTTATGCCTGAAGGCGTTACTATCGCACGTTCATGCTCTACAGGATACGGCGAAGCTCTCCTTAAGTCAGCTCTTATGCTTGATGAAGGTGAAGTTGAGACTATCGCCCACTACAACGCAGCTGCATTCTTTGATCCTGAGGTTGATTGTATCCTTGATATCGGCGGTCAGGACATGAAGTGTATTCATATCAAGAATAATACAGTAGACAGTGTACAGCTTAACGAAGCCTGCTCATCAGGTTGCGGAAGCTTTATCGAGACCTTTGCAAAATCCCTTAATTACAGTGTTCAGGATTTCGCCAAAGTTGCCCTTTTTGCTGAGTCTCCCGTAGACCTTGGAACAAGATGTACAGTATTTATGAATTCCAGAGTTAAGCAGGCACAGAAAGAAGGCGCATCTGTTGCTGACATTTCAGCAGGTCTTGCTTATTCCGTTATCAAGAACGCCCTTTTCAAGGTTATTAAGGTATCTGATGCAAAGGACCTTGGCGAGCACATAGTTGTTCAGGGTGGTACTTTCTATAACGATGCTGTCCTTAAAGCCTTTGAGAAAATATCCGGAGCTCAGGTTACAAGACCTGACATCGCAGGAATCATGGGTGCTTTCGGTGCTGCTCTTATTGCGAGAGACCGTTTCCATGAAAAGAACGGCGAAAAGACCACAATGCTTACAATTGATCAGATTCAGAAGCTTGAGTATACAACCAGCATGACAAAGTGTCAGGGTTGTACAAACCACTGCCGTCTTACAATTAATAAGTTCACAGGTGGACGTCAGCACATTTCAGGAAACAGATGTGAGCGTGGAATCGGCAAGACCAAGAACGCTGCAGGTGTTCCCAATCTGTTCGAATATAAATATAAGAGAATATTTGACTATAAGCCTCTCGATGAAGCTCAGGCAACCAGAGGTACAGTAGGTATTCCGAGGGTCCTCAATTTCTATGAGAACTATCCTTTCTGGTTTACCTTCTTCACAGAGCTTGGATATCGCGTTGTTTTATCACCCAGATCAACTCATCAGATTTACGAGCTTGGAATCGAATCAATTCCCAGTGAGTCTGAGTGTTATCCTGCAAAGCTTTCTCACGGACATATTGAGTGGCTCATTAAAAACAACGTAGATTTTATCTTCTATCCCGGACTTTTTTATGAGCGCGATGAAGTTGATGGTGCAACCAACCACTATAACTGCCCCATCGTAACTTCTTATTCTGAGAACATTAAAAATAATGTAGAAGCAATTACAGAAGGCAAAATGAAGCTGAGAAATCCTTTCATGTCCTTCGCATCTCTTAAAACTGTTACAGATGCACTTGTTAGGGAATTCTCAGAAATTTCCGCAAATGAGATCATCGCTGCATCCTCAAAGGCATGGGATGAAATGGCAAAAGCCAGAGATGATGTTCGTAAGAAAGGTGAAGAAACTCTTCGCTGGATCAAGGAAAACAATGCTCACGGTATCGTAGTAGCAGGTCGTCCTTACCATGTTGATCCTGAGATCAACCACGGTATTCCTGATATGATCTGTTCTTATGGCGTGGCTGTTCTTACAGAGGACTCCATCTCACACCTTGGAGCTCCTGAGAGACCGCTTATCGTATCAGATCAGTGGATGTACCACTCTCGTCTCTATGCAGCGGCAAGCTATGTTCGCACAAGAGATGACCTGGATCTAATCCAGCTCAACTCCTTTGGTTGCGGTCTTGATGCAGTAACAACAGATCAGGTTAATGATATCCTTACAGGCTCAGATAAAATCTACACCTGCCTTAAGATTGATGAAGTAAATAACCTTGGAAGTGCAAGAATTCGTGTTCGTTCACTTCTGGCTGCCATCAGAGTACGCAAACAGCAGGGCTTTAGAGAACGCACAATTGAGAGTACAGCTCATAAGAGAGTTCTCTTTACAGAAGACATGAGGGATAAATACACTATCCTGGTACCTCAGATGTCACCTATTCACTTTGACATCCTCGAGCATGCACTTTCTGCCTGCGGTTATAACATGGTGGTAATGCAGAATGATAACAAGCACGCCATCGATATGGGTCTTAAGTATGTTAATAACGATGCCTGCTACCCTTCCCTTTGGGTTGTTGGTCAGATCATGGACGAGTTGCTTTCAGGAAAATATGACCTTAATAAAACAGCAGTCCTCATGAGTCAGACAGGTGGCGGATGCCGTGCTACCAACTATGTTGGATTCATCAGACGTGCTCTTAAAAAAGCAGGTCTTGAGCATATTCCTGTTGTATCTCTTAACCTTAGTAAGCTTGAGAGTAATCCTGGATTCCATATCAACTTTGAGATGCTGGAAAGAGCTGCTTACGCTGCAGTATTTGGCGATATTTTCATGAGATGCGTATATCGCATGCGTCCCTATGAAAAAGTTAAGGGTTCTGTCGAAGCAGTTCATGAAAAGTGGAAGAAAAAATGTATCGATTTTGTATCTGCTAAGCACATGAGCTTCATAAAATTCCAGAAAATGTGCCGCCAGATAGTTGAAGACTTTGACCGTATCGAGATCACAGATGAAGTTAAACCAAGAGTAGGTATAGTTGGTGAGATCCTTGTTAAGTTTGCTCCCGCTGCTAACAACCACCTGGTTGAGCTTCTTGAATCAGAAGGCGCTGAGGCAGTTGTTCCTGATCTTTTGGACTTCATGCTCTACTGCTTCTACAACCAGATTTACAAGGCAGACTACCTTGGTACAAGCAAAAAGACAAAAGCTTTCTGCAGAGCCGGAATCTATGCTCTTGAGAAGCTCCGCGGCGGTGCTGCCAAAGCATTTAAGAACAGTGTTCACTTCGATGCGCCTACAAGCATCTATAAGCTCGTTGAATATGCTAAGCCCATCGTTTCCATCGGTAACCAGACAGGTGAAGGTTGGTTCCTTACAGGCGAGATGGTCGAGCTCATCAAAGAAGGTGCTTCAAACATCGTATGTACACAGCCCTTTGGCTGCCTGCCTAACCACGTAGTCGGTAAGGGTGTTATCAAGCAGATGCGTCACCTCTATCCTGACTGCAACATCGTAGCCATCGACTACGATCCCGGTGCCAGCGAAGTTAACCAGCTTAACAGAATTAAGCTCATGCTCTCTACCGCCCACCAAAAAGCAAGTGTAGACTACGAACAGGCTGAGAATAAAGCAATTTCATAATAAAATGAAGGAGGTGGTATTACCACCTCCTGTTTTTTACAAAATCTCCAACTATTCTGTATATCTATTCGCACACTTTCCAGTCAGATAACATCCTCTTTTCAGAATTAAAAGCTACACCAATCTTAAATAATTTTCTAGGATCTGCTTTAAACGGAAGTGCATACCCGTTATCCTCAATTTGCTTAAGAGCTGAATCAGCAGAATCATCCCTTTTGAATTCAAAAATATAAATATACTTTGCTGATTCCAGAACGCAGTCTATACGTCCATTAAACGTATGCATCTCACATATGGCATATTGCCCCAATAATGTAAATACAAGATAGATTACCGCTTGGAAATAATGTTCAAATGGATCCGAATCCAGCGTATATGTAATATTAGCAAATAGACCGGTCAGGACATTTTTAATATTATCAAGATCCCCATTTTTCACATAACGGCGAAGTGTAAATATGTCGAGCCCTGATCCTGAGCCACAATTTCTGACATATTCCGGCATCAAGCTCTGCATAAAGCCATATTTAACTTCTTCGTTTGGAAATGACAACGTATATTCCCTGTCAGTGCGATCAAAATCCGCTATAGTCAAATATCCTGTCTGATAAAGAAGCGGAACTATATCTAATGTATCTCCGGTATAGTCCTTAAGCACAGATTCATTAGTATAAATAGTTCGGTCTGTAAATTTCCTTAAATCGAAATTACTTTCCTTAATGTTTTTTATCAGAAATGTAGGTGTACCTGTCTCAAACCAGTAGGCGCCAAAATCCTTTGAAAACAATGCAGATAACACACTGTACGGATTATAAACGCCCTCTCCAGTCTGATGAAAATGATAACCATCATAATACTTCTTTAGGGCAGCAAGGCATTCATCTTCTGTCATCTCCTGCTTATCTGCAAGAACTTTTATCTCAGGTTCAAAGCTTTCTCTTATTTCTTTCTCCGTAAGTCCGCAAAGTGCCGCATAATCTTCATCCAAAGAAATATCTCTTAGTTGATTTAAATCGCTAAAGATACTAACCTTATGAAACTTAGATACCCCCGTGATAAATATAAACTGTATATATTCATCACAGCTCTTAAGATTACTGAAAAATCCTTTGAAAACACTTTTATTATGTTCCTGTATATCTATATTATCTACAACATCAAGAAGTGGTTTATCGTATTCATCAACAAGTACAACACAGCGAAGTCCGGTAGATTCATTAGCTGTTTTCAAAAGATTCACAAATCTTTCAGACAGAGAGTTTTCTTTCTTTTCAACGTGATAATAATCTTCCAGTCCTTGAAGAATAAAAGAAAGCTTTTTTTCTAAAGCACCTTCTTCGTTATAATTTGTTCCGTTAAAATCAAAGTAAAATACCGGATATTCTTTCCATGCATCTGAATTATCTGCTTCTAGTTTTTCAATAGTAAGCCCATGGAATAATTCTTTTTTACCTTCCCAGTATGCTTTCATAGTACTTAAAAGCAGACTTTTTCCAAATCGCCTCGGTCTGCTCAGGAAATAAGGTACATTGTTATGTACCAGTCTGTATATAAATTCTGTTTTGTCCACATATAGAAAATTATCTGTTCTTAGCTTAACGAATCCCTGTATTCCTACCGGAAGTTTTCTTTCCATGGTAGATTCCTCCCAAGCATCTTTTCATATAAAGATTATACATTCTAATAATTTCAGCGGCAATATTTCCGCAGATTAAAAAGTAATAGCCAGCGCGTTATGCGCTAGCTATTATCACTTGTAAACATATATTAAAAATATCACTCATCGCCATCCTGCTTGGGAGTGTCAGGCACGGCTGCATCCATTGATGCCGGTGAATCGGAATTGCCTGAGTCACCGCTTCCTTCATCACCAGAATCTGATGAATGATCTTCATCTGATCCGGAATCGTCGCTTCCGGAATTATCCTCTGAAGGAATAGCTTTTTAATCTATATTTCAAACTCAAAAGCAAAAAAATAAAAGCACCAGATTTCTCTGATGCTTTTCTCCTCAAATCACAATTAATGTGAGCAATCCGGCGTTACGCATTTCTGTACTTTAATAATATCATTTTCGTTTTTTTCTGTCAATTCAGCTTCCAACAATGATAGCGTAAATCAAAATTCGGAAACAAAAGGGTGGAATACACCCGGAATCATTTAAGATCAGACTTTGTCTCCGTTATTATACAGCACTGAAGCCCCCGTTACCAGCCCCTAGCCGTTTGTTCCCTGCGGAACCTTGTGTTCCGCTTATATTCCTTGGTCTGCTTGTTGACTACTTTATCTGCCAGTAAATATCAGTCAACCCCAAAGCCGCTTTGCGGTGCGCCGTGCGCAGGGTTGACAGATATTTCCTGACAGATATTCTGTAGTCAAGCAGATCAAGGATATCTGTGCGCCTCAGCGCACTTTATTCAAGGGCAGAGGCGTCAGCCTCTGGCTTCCTTTTTAAGCAAGTTTCTGATCTATGATATCTTTAAGCCATTTCATGCTTGTTTTCTCTAAGCCCAACACATGGGTATTCAGTTTATCTGCATAATCCCATCCATTCTGACGTCTCTTTATGTCAGCTATAAGATCATCCTGTTCCTTTCTCTTTGCCTCAAGCGTCTGATGCCTTTCCTGATATCTGAGCAGATCTATGATCTTACCATCGTTTCTTGTATACGCTCTGAGCTTTGAGATGTTATCGCAGCCCAGCTCACTCCATCCCATGGGTCTGCTGCTGAGCCGGTCGCTTAAGACATGGCTTACCTGTCCCTCTGCACAGCACTTCCATGCTCCTCCTGATTCGGTAGATCGGATCTCGATTCCATCCCAGTTGTTCATGAAGTAATCCCGGCTTTCCTTTACCTCTTCGTATTTGTTGCTGCCTTTATCAGTTACCTCAAGTATTGCTCTGAACGCTTCTTTAAGCCCATTCTTGTCAGCTTCATTTATGCATTCCCACATGTATTCTTTCATTTCATCTTCGTTTCCCAGATGGCATACTGATTGGTTCAGGTACTTCATCATGTGGAACTTATCCAATACAAACCGTCCATTCAGAAGAACTTCAGCGCCTGTCCTGATCCATGATGCCCCATCTCCAGCAACATAGATTCTCTCGAGCACATCCAGATCATAGTTGGCGGATATGTAGTCCTGGACTTCCTGCCAGAACTTATAGTTGTTCTCTGATCCTTTATATACCCCACAGAAAGTATGCTTGCCTACAAGCCTGTATCGGTGGTTCTTTGAGTCTTCAGGCGCATCATCTACTACATCCTCAAACAGGACAATTATCTTATCGATTATGGTATTTATCTTATTGCCTGCACTGCTGATTTTCAGGTCACCCTTTTTATCCCAAAACTGCGCAGCAACGTGATCCTCATCTGCAACGATATGGAGATTCTTGAGTTTCTTTTTCTCGGGCAGTTCCTTTATGGGGAAATCAACTACCAGTCCATGAACGATATCCTTGACTGTCTCTTTACTTACCTGATCAGTCAGATTTACTTTCTTTCCAGCCTTGGCATAACTGCTTTCTACCGCTTCCTCGAGTATCTTGGCTGCTGCAGCCATGGTGACTTTCTGGTTGTCATCGAATCCCATGATCAGGTCTAAAAGGTAGATGTATTCTCCTCCTTGCTTTGGTACATAACCTCTTCTCTTGAAAGATATGGTACCCATAACATCAACAAGAGATCTGGGCATATCCTTCTGCTCGACATAATACTTGTTCTTTCTTACAAGGCTCTTGAATATCTCCTCATCAATCTGCTCATATATCTCACTGATAAGCCTGCATCCAAGCTTTAACACACGCTCATGAACATCGTTTGAAAGATCTGCTGCATCCTTCTCTCCATCAAGGAGACTTCTGACATTTTTCTCAATCTCCTTGATATCATTCTGAATAAACTGTAGTATACTGTTGTACATGGAAAGCACCGCCTTTTTAGATTTTTGTCGCAAACTCAATCTTAACATGAAGGCTGGTGCTTTTCCTTTTTTTATTTCTCCGAATCTATATTTACCCTAAT